>NZ_CP046605.1:2157421-2465625 GCF_023520795.1 Corynebacterium accolens
ATCGCCAATCGCATGATCACCATCCACATCCTGGATGCCCGGGATGAGGCGCAGATCCAGCGCGAAATCGATGCCGTGTCCCGCCTAGAATCTTCCATGATCGAGATCTTTGAAAGGAGCCACCCATAATGGATCCGCAGATCTATCACGCCATCCTGCTGGTTCCCGCATTCCTGCTGTGGGTCTCCGTATTAATCACCGTCTGGCGCATTATCGTAGGGCCCAACTCCCTCGACCGGCTGGTGGGAATGGACGGTTTTACCGCCATGTTCCAGTGCGCGCTGGCGACCTACATGTGCTGGTCGCTCGATACCTCCGTGGTCTCGGCCATGCTGGTCATCGCGCTGCTCGGCTTCATCTCCACCGTATCCGTCACCAGGTTTAGGAAGAGGGATAACCAATGAGTTGGTCACTAATCGCCGATATTCTCTCGCTCATCCTCGTCATTAGCGGAAGCCTGCTCATCCTCGCCGCCGCCATTGGCCTGGCGCGCTTTAAGGACACGATGTCCCGCGTGCATGCCGTGAGCAAGCCGCAGACGACCGGGCTCATCCTCACCATCATGGGTGCGTTCATCCGCATCACCGGGGCGGAATCATTCAGTATGGCCGAGCGCGGTGATTTGGGTATGCTTATTTTGCTGGTACTGTTTGCGATGTTTACCAGCCCGGTGACCGCGCAGCGCACCTCACGCATTGCACGCCGTGAAGGCCTGTACGGTTCCGAGGAATCGATGTCGCGCAATGATCGCCCTGCCGGCCGTTCGCTGCGCCGCAAATAGGAGGCACCTTTAACCGTGAAAAAGCTATACGGACTGCCTACTCTGGCCACCCTTTTGGTTGCCTTTTTTATTTTCAGCCTCTCCCGCTATAGCAAATACGACGGTCCCAATGCCTTCATCTGGCGCGTGCCGTTGGATCTGAAGATTTACTGGCTCGCCGGCGGCGAGGTTGCCGATGGCGCCAACCTCTATGACAACGCCTACATTGGCAACCTGCCTTTTACCTACCCGCCCTTTGCCGGCACGCTATTCAAGTGGATTTCCTCGCTTGCCGATGACCCCCTTATCATCCTCTGGCAAGGCGGCACCATCCTTGCCTTATTGGCCGTCATCCTCATGGTCTTCCACGAGCGCGGCCTCAAACTATCGCCGTTGACCTGGGTCGTTGGCATCCTGCTGGTCCTGTGCGCCCCGGCCGTGGAGCCGATGTACGGCACCTTGTTCTACGGCCAGATCAACGTCTTTTTGATGTTCCTGGTCGCCCTCGACCTCATTCCTAAGAAGTGGGCGCTGCCCGGCGTTGGCATCGGCCTCGCTGCCGGTTTGAAGCTCACCCCGGCCTTCATGGGGTTGGTGCTCCTATTCCAAAAACGCTGGTGGCAGGCGGTCATCAGCGTCCTTACCTTCGCGGTGACCGTGGCGATTGGTTTCGTCACCATCCCGGACGCCGAGGTGTTCTGGACCGATGCCATCTTCAATTCCTCCCGCGTGGGTGAACACACCAACCCGGGCGCGCAGTCCATCCGCTCGCTCATGGTGCGCGCGTGGGGCATCGACGGCGGCTGGATGTGGCTCGCCGCCGTCGCGGTCGTCTTCGTCCTGACCTGCCTGGCACTGCGCACCGCAATGAAGCACAAGAATAACTCCGCCGCCATGGCCTTGGCCGGCATTAGCGCGTGCTTGGTCTCGCCCTTTTCCTGGTACCACCACTGGGTCTGGGTCTTCCCGCTGGCCATCGTGGTCCTCATCTCCGTCAACCAGGCACTGGGCAAGCGCCTGCGCGGTGTCATCGGCGCGCAAGTTGCAGCGCTGGTCTCCTTCGCGGCCATGTGCATCGTGCTCTTGCCCTATGTCTCCGCAGCCTTCTGGCTCGAAGGCGCGAACCGCTCGCTCAACCACTGGGATTTCCAGCCCTGGGCGATGCTCTTTTTCACCGGCTCCGGCATCCTCTACATCGCCTTTTATGCCCTCTGGGGATTCATCCCCGGCACCCAGCCCAGCAAGGACGAGCCCCACGCCGGCCAGCACGCGGCACAGCCCGCTGCTCAGCCTCAGCATGCCCAAGCCCAGCATGCCCAGCCGCAGCGCACCCAGGCTTCCGGTGTACCCGCAGCTGGTGCACCTGCGTCTGGCGCACCTGAGTCTGGCGCTACCTCGCAGGGTGCTTCTGCCCCCGATGAAACCGCAGAGTTCCCGGTATTTAACCCCGAGACCCGCGAGTTTCCTTCCACCGAGGGCTATACCGATATCCCGGCTCCCCCGTCCTACGGCGGCCGCCACGCCCGAGACAACGGCTAAGCGGCGCGCGACCGCGCACGCAGCTAGGGCGTGCGGTAACCACCTGCGAACCCCTGCACCGCGGCCAGCTACCTGCTGTGTGGCACTAGGCGTGCGGTCACTGAGCGCGCACGCTTAGAGCCGGTCATCGGTTTGCTAGTTAGTGGTCAGCTGCTTAGCGCACCGGCCGGAAGGTGTGCAGTTCGCGGCAGGTTTCTTCGACGACATCGCGCCAGCTGCCGGTTTCTTGGAAGAGCCGACGTTGGCGTTCGTATCCGGCGCCGCCGTCGATGATGTCGTGCACTACGGCCAGCTCTTCCGCGCAGCCTAGCTCACGGGCTAAGGGAGTGAGTTCTTCTACCATCTGGGCCAGTTCATCCTTGACCCAGGCCTCGTCCGTGTCGCGCGAGGTAATAACGAGGGCATCCATGCCGTAGCGAGCACCGCGCCACTTATTTTCCGCCACGTGCCACGGCTGCAAGACGGGCAGCTCCTCGCCCGCATCAATCATGCGGTCATAGTGAACGACCAGGCAGTGCGTGAGCGCGACGACGGCGGATAGCTCCCGCAGGTTCGAGGTGGCATCGGATACGCGGACCTCCACGGTGCCCCACTTCGAGGCCGGGCGGATATCGAAGTGCATCGAGCCGGTGTGGTTAATGACCCCGGAAATAGCCTGATCCCGCATATAGGACTGCCACTCGCCCCAGGTGAAGAATTGATACGGCATGCCGGCGGTGGGCAGCTGCTGGTACAGCATGGTGCGATTGGAGGCGTAACCCGTATCCAATCCTTCCCACCCCGGCGAGCACGCAGAGATGGCCAAGAGGTGGGGGTACTTTGTCATCAGCGCATTGATGATGGGCCAGACGCGATCCTCGTGGCTGATACCCACGTGGACGTGGGTGCCCCACAGCAGCATCTGCTTTCCCCAGTACTGGGTGCGAGCGATGATCTCTTGATAGCTGGGTTTATCTGACAGCGGGTTTTCCCGAAAATCCGTAAACGGGTGCCCGCCCGAGGCCCACACATCGATGCCGAGCTTATCCGCGGCTTCTTCCACGGCCGCCAGCGAGGTTTCTAGCTCCGCAATGGCTTCCGGCACCGTGGAGCAAATGCCCGTGACTAGTTCCACCGTATTCTGCAGGAATTCCTTTTCCACATGAATATCGGGGTGGGCGGCAGTGGCGAGATCGATCAGCTCAGCCCCGCGCGGGACGAGATCGCGCGAGTCGCGGTCCACGAGCGCGACTTCCCATTCCACCCCGAGCGTGGGCTCGGGGGAACGGGCGAATACTTCTGCCGGAATCTTCACCGGTCTAGCTTAACGGGTAGCGGGTAATCTTCCATGAATTTTATTTAGGCCTGTGGCACGGCGAGGGCGACCACAACGGCGCCGTCCTCGGTAGCTTCCTTGGGCAGGTCCTTATTCATGGGCTTTACTTCTGCCTGGTAGCGCGCGGCTACTTCCTTGGCCAGGGACTCCGCGGAGGCATCGCCCTCAGGGTAGAAGACGGTGGTCTTGGGCACGGTCAGGACATCGCCTGGCAGGTTGCCCACATAGCCCACCTTGAAGCCGCCGTCCTTCAACACATCGGCTTCATTCTTGGCTTTATCGGATTCGCCGGAGTTATTAAGAACGCTGACCTTAATGTCATTGCGGTCGCGCGCGGCGGACGGCGCATCGTTGCCGCCGGCCCGGGCTTCCTCCCCGCCGCGGCCTTCACCGTGCTGGTCGCGCGCACCGTGCTGGTCGCGCGCGCCGGTATCGCGGTTGGCGTCGCGGTTAGCCTCGCCCTCGGCGCCGCCGTTCGGGTGCGCGTTCTCGCCCTCACGAGGCGGCTGGTTATTGCCGTCGCGGGAACCGTCGCCGCGCGCGCCATCCGGAGCCGCACCACCGGCGCCGTTGCCTTCTTGGCCGCCATTGGCGGAGCCGTCCGACTTCGACTGCTCGGAATCAGAAGCGACGGTCGAATCATCGTCCTCCGAGGTCATGGCATAAAGGCCCCACAGGCCAAGCATCACGGCCACGGCGATAAGCACCATGGCGAGCCCGCGCAGTGGTAAACCGCTCTTTTTGGCGTGGGCGCCTCCCCCACCGCCGCCGGTCCTGGCCGCGGCGGCCCCGGCCCCAGCCCCGGCAGCGCCAGCAGCAACGTCCTCGCCGTCTACCTCATCGTCATAATCGCCGTCGTAAGCACCTTCGTAGGCGTCGTCATAATATGCATCGCCGTAATCGGCCGCGGCGGCCTCGCCGGCGGCGTCGTCGAATTGCTGGTCGTATAGATTATCCGGATTCTCTTTAGTCACTTCAGTAACACTAGTAGCAGGTTCTAACGCGGTGGGGTATTTCCCCGCGCGGCGCGCCGCGTATTTTCGCGCTCCTCCCGCAGGCGCTTCAACCGGGCCACCAGGAGGGGATGGGATTCGGCGGCGGCGGGGGCATCGAGAAGCAGGTTCAGCCGTTGGTGATAGCGCACCGGCGAGATATCCAGCTGCGCGCGGATGGCCTCTTCCTTGCGGCCAATGCTGCGCGGGGCGGTTTCCTCAAAGTCCAAAATGGCGGCGTCTAGGTCAGACAAGGGGTTCATGCTTAAACTGTAGAACATGACTATTCGTCCCATCGTTATCCACGGCGAGCCCGTGCTTCATCAGCCCACCACGCCGGTGGAAGAATCCGAGATTTCCAGCCCCGAGATGCAACAGCTCATCGCGGACATGTACGAGACCATGGAGGTCGCCCATGGCGTGGGCTTGGCGGCGAACCAGGTGGGCATAGGCAAGCGGCTCTTCGTCTACCACTGCCCCGATACCGAAGGCCCGGATGGCACCGAGCTGCCTGCGGATAAGGCCGGCATGCGCAAGGGGTGTGTTATCAACCCGGTGCTGGAGACCTCCGAGATCCCAGAGACCATGCCTGCCGATGACGGCTCCGACGACGAAGGCTGCCTCTCCGTGCCGGGCGAGGGCTTTCCCACCGGCCGCGCCGACTGGGCGCGCGTGACCGGCAAGGACGAGAACGGCAACGATATCACCGTGGAGGGCTACGGCTTTTTCGCCCGCTGCCTGCAGCACGAAACCGGCCACCTCGATGGCTACGTCTACACCGACACCCTCATCGGCCGCTACAAGCGCCAGGCAAAGAAGGCCATTAAGCGCAATGGCTGGACCGAGCCGGGCTACTCCTGGATGCCGGGCGAGGACGAAGACCCCTTCGGGCACGACGATTAATCATGTCCCGCATCTTTCGCTCCGATAACGTGCAGGTAGGCGATCGCGTCGTGGCTCGGCGCGATTTCGGCGGGGTGCATAGCGATGTCATCGGCCATGTCCTCAGCCTCGAGCCGCTGGTCATCCGCCCGCAGCTGGTCGGCGGCTACCCTTCCGATCTCGAGGCCGTGGAAATCGCGCCCGAGCAGCTGAAGATTATCAAGCGCCTTTCGCCGCGCATGGTGCGCAATTCCGATATCCGCGCCGTCGAATATGCCACCGCCCAGGCCTTTCCCGGCAAGGAGCACACGTGGACCGCGGACGGCTCCTGGCTCATGCGCGCCGGCGATGGCGTGACGGGCCGGTCCAATTCCGCCGTCCCTCTCGGGCCCTCCGCGGGCTTCAATCCGGTGCCGCTGGCGGAAATCACGGAGTTCTACCGCCGCCACGATCTCCCGGTGTGCCTGCTTATCCCGGAGCGCATTGGCAAGCCTGCAGAGCGCCTGCTTGCCGATGCCACCTGGCACACCGAACCCGAAATCCTCGTCATGGTCCTGCGCGATCTCGCAGACCTTTCCGCCGAGGCCCCGGGGTCCCACCCCAGCGGCGCGGAGTTTCGCATCGATGCCCAGCCCGATGACGCATGGCTGCAGATGTACCACTTCCGCGGCCAGGCGCTGCCCGCCGAGGCCCTGGAGTACCTGCGCGCCCGCATCGAGGGCACGATGGGCTTCGGGCGGCTCGTTATTGACGGCGAGACCGTCGCCATCACCCGCGGCACCATCACCGAATCCGGCGACGGCACCGCCTGGCTGGGATACTCCGCCGTGGAGGTAGCACCCGCGCACCGCCGCCAGGGCTTAGGAGCGCTTTTGGGCCAGCACATGCTGCGCTGGGGGCGCGAGCAGGGCGCGAAGCACGCCTACCTCGATGTCTTGGCTTCTAATACCGCCGGCATTCGTCTGTACGAAAAGCTGGGCTTCATCGAGCAGCACCGCCAGATCTACGCGCAGCTGCGCGACTAGCCCCTCGCTGCGCTGGTCCGCCTAGCCCGCCGGCCGCGGCCTGGACTAGTCCGGGCCATTGCCCGCGCGGTACTGTATTATTCATGCGCATCACCACGTGGAATATCAACTCCGTTCGCACCCGCGCCCAGCGGGCGCTGGACCTACTCCACACGCACGACATCGACGTGCTGTGCTTACAAGAGACGAAGGTCAAGGACGATAAATTCCCCCGCGTGGCCTTCGAGGATGCCGGCTACCATGTCACCTGCCATGGCCTGAACCAATGGAATGGCGTGGCCATCATTTCCAAAGAGCAACCAGAGGAAGTCTTTACCGGCTTCCCCCACCAGCCTGGCTTTGCCAAGGACCCAGAAAAGCCCCAGGACCGCGAAGCCCGGGCGCTTGGTGCGCGCATCCGCGGGGTAGAAATCTGGTCGCTGTATATCCCCAACGGCCGCGAGATCACAGACCGCCACTACGACTACAAGCTGGATTTCCTCTACCAGCTCGCCCGCTACGCCGCGGGGCGCGCCCAATCCAAGCTGCTTTTAACCGGCGATTTCAATATCGCCCCGCGTGATGAGGACGTGTGGGATATCGAGGCATTCCGCGGCAAGACGCATGTCACCGAACCCGAGCGCGCCGCCTTCCAGATGCTTGAGGAGGCTGGCCTCGAGGAGGTCACGCGCCGGTTTACCGAGGACCAACGCTATACCTACTTTGATTACAAGGGGATGCGCTTTCACAAAAACGAGGGCATGCGCATCGATTTCCAGCTGGCCTCGCCGCCTTTGGCCAAGCACGTCACCGGCGCCCGCGTAGACATGGAGGAGCGCGCCGGCGAAAAAACCTCCGATCACTGCCCGCTTCATGCAGATTTCGATCTGCCCGATTTCGATTCCGTGCGTTAAATGACCTGGTCGCTCGATCTCAGCTTCTGGCAGCTGGCCTTCCTTATCGTTGATTATTCCATCAAGATCATCGCCGTCGGCTTCGTGCCAGAAGGCCGCCGGCCCTCCAATTCGACAGCGTGGTTGCTGGCTATTTTGGTGCTGCCTGTCATCGGCCTGCCGCTGTTTTTGCTCATGGGCTCGCCGTATATCAACCGGCGCCGCCACCGCATCCAGCAAGAGGCCAATGAGCGCCTCGAGGATATTTCCGCCCGCACCCCGGACCACCCCAAGGGCATCCTGTCAGCCGAGGTGGAATCCGTCATCAAGCTCAACCGCGAGCTAACCGGCTTTCCTGCGCTCATTGGCCACAACCTGGGCCTGCATGCGGATTACGATGAATGCATTCGCGCCATCGCCGCGGCCGTGGACCGCGCCGAAAAGTACGTCTCCATCGAGGTCTATATCCAGTCCTGGGACGAGGTCACGGATGTATTTTTCCAAGCCCTCGCCCGCGCCACCGCCCGCGGCGTCAAGGTCCGCCTGCTACTGGATCAGATTGGCAGTTTTAAGTACAAGGGCTATTCCTCGTTGGGGGACAAACTGACAGAAATCGGCGTGGACTGGCGCCTCATGCTGCCCATCCAGCTGCACAAGGGCCGATTCCGCCGCCCGGATCTGCGCAACCACCGCAAGCTCGTCATCATCGATGGCGAGGTGGGCTTTATTGGTTCCATCAACCTGATCAAGCGCCAATATAAAACCGATGACCGCTTTTGGATCGACTACATGGTGGAGCTATCTGGCCCCATCGTCACCGCCATGACCGCGGTCTTCGCGGTGGATTGGTACACCGAATCCGGCGAGAACCTCCCGCTGGATGAGCTGCCGTATGACGATGCCCAAACAGTCGACGCCAACTACCTGCAGATGATTCCCTCCGGCCCCGGCTATACCACCGAGCCCAACCTGCGCATGTTTAACTCCCTGGTACACCACGCCAAGCAGCGCCTGGTGCTGTGCTCGCCGTATTTCGTGCCAGACGAATCCCTCTTAGAGGCCGTGACCACCGCCTGCTACCGCGGGGTGGATGTGGAGCTTTATGTCTCCGATACCGCGGACCAGTTCATGGTCAACCACGCCCAGTCTTCCTATTACCAGGCGCTGCTTGAGGCCGGGGTGCATATCTACCAATTCCCCTACCCGTATGTTTTGCACTCCAAGTTCATCATCACGGATCCAGATGACCAGGAGTTCAATCCGCTGTGCATGTTCGGCTCGTCCAATATGGATCCGCGCTCCTTCGGCCTCAACTATGAGACCACCATGCTCGTGGCCAAGGGCGATCTCCTCGCCCAGTTCAACCAGCTCGCCTCCAATTACCGCGCGGTGTGCCACGAGCTCACCCTTGAGGAGTGGAACCAGCGCGGCTTTGTCCGCCGCTACGTCGATAACGTCATGCGGCTAACTTCGGCCCTGCAATAAGCATTGCTTGCCGATGCCCCTCCCAACCCCGATTCCTTTCCAGCGACGGGGATACCCCGCCCCCGTCGCCCGTTGCTCCCTAACTAGGGAGCAACGTTTAGGCATCGCGCTTGTGCAGCACGAACGCGCCAAGGGCCCACAGCACCGCGGCCCAGATGAAGAATACGACGCCGCTGCCTGCGGCCTCCGTCCACAGCGCGTTATCCACTGGGGTATTAGACAGCCAGTTCTGGAAGGCGGTAAAGGGCATGTAGCTGCCGATCTTATCGCCCACGACCGGAATCATGCTGACCATCTGGTCCACGCCTAGGTACAGGATGAGGCACAGCGCCACAGAACCCGCGGTCTGGCGAATGAGCATGCCGACGCCTTGGGCAAAGGCCACCACGAGGGCCGCGGCCAGTGGGTACTTCCACAGTTGCTCGCGGCCTACTTCATCGTTCCAGGGGTCGAAGGTGGCGGAAATGGAGCTATCGGCAAGCAGATCCGTGAACAGGTACGCGCCTACCACGCCGATGAAGGCCAGGACGGCCGCAATGACCGCGTATAAGACCAGCTTGGCCACGGCCACGCTCCCGCGCCGCGGGGAGGCCATGAAGGTAATCGCTTGGGTGCCGAAGCGATATTCCGTGGTCACCAGCATGATGGCCTGAATCATCAGCACAGGCAGGCCCAAGGTCACCAGGAATACGACGGTAAACTCGGGCTCAATAAGTTGGAAGCCCATGTCAATGGCCTCCGGCTCGAGCGGCTCCATCAACGCGGCGCTGGTGCCGGCCCAGCCCCACGAAAACAGGAGGAATAGTGCGGTGGTCCACCAGAAGGAGCGGGTGGTACGCAGCTTAATCCACTCGGATTTCAAGATATTCAACATGGCGGATTAAACCTCCTGCTCGTTGGGGCGGGCGAACCCACCGGACTGGCCTGGCTGGCCTGGCTGCGCGCCAGGCGTGCCGGCGTGATACTGCACGGCATCGCCGGTGAGATCCATGAACGCATCCTCCAGCGAAGCGCTTTTCAGGGTGAGCTCGTGCAGCGGCACCCCGGTGGAATAGGCAAGCTCGCCCACGAACTCGGTGGTCTGGTTGATGACCTCGAGCCGCGGGCGGCCCTCCTCGTCCTTGGATTCGGTAAAGGAAACGCCCTCCTTCTTGAGGGCCTCCCCGAATTCCGGAAGGTGGTTAGAGCGCACATACACCAAGGACTGCGAGTGGCCGCGGACGAACTCGTGGGTCGGCTTATCCGCAACCATCTTCCCCTTGCCAATGACCACGAGGTGATCCGCGGTCTGGGCCATCTCGGACAAGAGGTGGGAGGAAATCAAAATGGTGCGGCCTTCTGCGGCCAGCGCGCGCACGAGCTGGCGCACCCAACGGATGCCTTCTGGATCTAGGCCGTTGACCGGCTCATCCAGGATGAGGATTCCCGGATCGCCCAATAGGGCGCCCGCAAGGCCCAAGCGCTGGCCCATGCCGAGGGAAAAGCCGCCGGCTTTCTTCCCGGCGACATCGGAAAGCCCCACCAGCCCCAGCACCTCATCCACGCGAGAGGCGGGAATGCCATTGGCCGCCGCCATCCACTTCAGGTGATTCGCGGCCGTGCGGTTGGGGTGCACCGCCTTCGCGTCCAAAAGCGCGCCCACCTCGCGCAGCGGGTGCGCGAGATCGTGGTAGTGCTTGCCGTTGACGCGGACCTCACCGGCCGTGGGCTCGTCCAAGCCCACGATCATCCGCATGGTGGTGGATTTGCCGGCACCATTGGGACCCAAGAAGCCGGTGACCACACCGGGCTTTACTTGGAAGGTGAGATCCTCAACGGCGCGGACAGACCCGTAATCCTTAGTCAGTCCTTGTACTTCAATCATGAGCACTAGAATGCCATATTTTTGGATACCTTACCGGTTCAATTTTTCCACCCGCCGCCGCAGGGCGGGAAAGGCGTGGCGAAATGGCGCGATAAGCGGTAATTTTTCCACCTCATCTAGGCCCACCCAGCGCAGCTCATGCGATTCCTCGTTGGCGGTGGTGGGCAGACGCAGGCCGCTGCGGGTGCGCGCCAGCACGGTGGTATAGGTCCACTCCCCCGGCAAATCCCCCGCCGGTGGATAGGGCCCGGCCGTTACTTGGGTGTCGAGCACCTCGACATCGGCAGGCGCGATGGCGCATTCCTCGTGCGTTTCCCGCAGCGCGGCCTGGGTGGGGCTTTCTTGTAAGTCCCGCGCCCCGCCGGGAATCCCCCAGGTATTGCCGTTATTGGTCCACGCGGCGCGGTGTTGCAGCAGCACCTCGCGCCCGGCGACGAGGAAGAGGCCGGCGGCACCGAATTTTCCCCATACGCGAATGCCACTGGGGCCCGCCGCCCAGCCGTCTCCACTGTGAGGGTTATGCATATTTCCTATCCTAGCCACACACGCGGGTAAATGGTGGCGCCCAGCACACTAGGGGCGTTATTCTAAGTGAATGACTGAGCAGGCAGTGCGGGTAGAGTCAGAGCGCGATGAGGACGCTCACCCCAGCGATCACTGGCTGGATGAGGTTACCGCGCCCTCTCGCCCGGCCCTAAGCGGGCTCACCCACCGCGCCATGGAATGGTTTGCGGGCCCGGCGCGCCTGCTGCGGCGGTTTTATTACTTCGCCTCCACCACCCCAGGCAAGCTTTTTACCGTCACCCTGATCCTCACGGTGGCGTTGGGAGCCGCCGGCTTATCGATGTCCCAGTCTTCCGCCGCCCGCCACTCCGACCTCGACGAGCTGCTTAATACCACCGAGCCGATGTCCAATGCGGCCCACCACCTCTATAGCTCCCTATCGGTGGCAGATACCATCGCGACCACCGGATTCGTGCAGGCCGGCGTGGAATCAGAGGGCAACCGCGAGCGCTATAACGATGCCATCGATGCCGCCTCCATCGCCGCGACCGAATCCGTGCTGGGCACCACGCCTGACGATGCCCGCGTGCGCGACCTCGTTACCTTCATCCAGCGCGAGCTGCCCATTTATACCGCGATGATTGAAAAGGCGCGCTCGAACCACCGCGCCGGCAATGCCGTGGCTAATTCCTATATGTCCAATGCCTCCTCGCTCATGCGCGAGCATATCCTGCCGGCGGCCTCTGAGCTTTTCCAGCTGACCACCGCAAAGGTCAACCAGGAGCAGCAAAAGCTCACCTCGCCGCAGTGGGTGCCGCTATCAGGCCTGCTGGCCGCGGTCTTCTTCCTCATCGTGGCGCAGTGGTGGCTGTGGCGCCAGACCCGCCGCCGGTTTAACCGCGGCTTTTTAACCGCAACGGTGCTGCTCTTCTTGGCCGTTTTCTGGGTCGCACTTTCTAATTTGGCCACGTGGTCCACCGGCCATCAGGGCTTTGAAACGGCCTCGCGCCCGTGGGATTCGCTGACAGCCTCGCGCATTGAGGCCCAGCAGGCGCGCACCTCAGAAACCCTCGCGCTGGTGCTGCGCTCCTCTGAGGAAGATACGCTCGAGCGCTTTTCTGGATCCGTCGAGTCCATCGAAAAGGCGTTGGGGGATTATGAAAGCGCGCTGCACGACGATGACGTCGAGGTCAACGATCCCGAGCTCATCCACAGCGCCCGCGCCGCCACCGAAAAGTGGCAAGACTCGCACGAAAAGCTCATGGAAGCGCTGAGCGAGGGCGACTATGACGAAGCCGTCTACCAAGCCACCATCACCGATCCCGAGGATGGCGAGACCACCGCCGCGCAGTCCTTTAATGAGCTCGATAGCGAGCTTTCAGAGCTCATCGGCCAGGCGCGCATCGCCATGCGCACCTACTTAGAGCGCGGACTGACCGCCATGACCGCGGTCTCCTCCGCTGTCTTCCTGCTCACCCTGTGCGCCATCTTCGCGGTGTGGCTGGGCATTCGTCCCCGACTGCAGGAGTACCTCTAATGCGCTACCGTGCACCGCTTACCGCCATCGTTGCTGCCTGCAGCATCCTCGCGCTGGCCGGCTGCGATATTCGCTCCGTCCCGCCGCTGGAATCGCCGGAGCAGCAAGCACTAGATGCCAGCCCTGGCCCGCCGCTGCCGGAGGGATCCACCGTGGAGGAAGCCGGTAGCACCGCGCCCAAAAAGGAAGACGAGACCGATCTAAAAGGCACCTACCGGCCGGATGATAAAACGGCGAAGGAGCGGGTGCCGGACATCCTCAAGCGCGGGCGCCTTATCGTGGGCGTAGACCGCTCCAATAACCTGCTGAGCTACCGCGATGCCGCCTCCGGCGATGTCCGCGGCTTCGAGGTCGATATCGCACACGAGATTGCCCGCGATATCTTCGGCGATCCCAATAAGGTGGATTTCCGCTTCGTCGAATCCTCCGACCGCACCGCCGCGCTGGATAATGGCACCGTCGATATCATCGTGCGCACCATGACCATTAGCCCCGAGCGCGAGAAGGAAGTGGCCTTTTCCATCCCCTATATGACCACGCAAACCCGCATGCTGGTGCTCACCAGCTCCGGGATGAATTCCATCGATGATGCCGATGGCAAGAGGTTGTGCGGGGTGCGCGGGTCCACCGCGCTGGATACCATCCGCGAGCGCGCCCCCCAGTCCGATATCCTCATCACCCGCTCCTGGGGCGATTGCCTCATGGCGCTGCAGCTCAACCAGGCCGATGGCGTGGTGGTTGATGATGCCCTGCTGTCCGGCATGGCCGCGCAGGATTCCTATACCTCCATCGTGGGCGAGCCCTTAAAGACCGAGAACTACGGCGTTGCCGCGCGCCTTCCCAACAAGGATCATGACACCCGCCCGCTGCTGCGCCAGGTCAATTCCACCTTAGAGCGCATCCGCCGCGACGGGACGTGGTCCGACATCTTTGACAGGTGGCTAGGCGCTTACCTAGACGAGCCCACCCTGCCGTCGGGGACATACATCGAGGAAGATAAGTCATGAACCATAACCCGAATTTCAGCGAAGACGAGCTCGAATACCTCGAGCCCGAAAACCTCGATACCCAGCGCCAATTCCGGCAGCCCACCAAGGCTTCCTACCGCGACGCTGACCCCGACCGGGACCGCGACCAAGACTCCAACCCAGACCGCAGCCAGGACCGCGATCGCGACGCCGCCGATTCCCCCAACACAGCCAGCACAGCCGATGACGCTGACACCAACGCCGCCAACGCCGCCAACGCCGCCGCTGGCTCGGATACCGCCGCTGCCAACGCCGGCGCGGACTCCCCCACCGCGAGCACCAACGCTGCCAACCGCAGACCTGCCAACCGCGACGTCGGGGCCGATACCGCGGCCACCACTCACAACGCTGATGCTAGCGACAATGGCACTAGCGAAGCTGATGTCGATACCGCCGCGGCGCAGGTCCCTGGCACAGCCCCCGCCGCTGCCTTCCCGGATACGGAGGCAACGAGCAGGCAAACAACG
Source organism: Corynebacterium accolens (assembly GCF_023520795.1). NCBI lineage: Bacteria > Bacillati > Actinomycetota > Actinomycetes > Mycobacteriales > Corynebacteriaceae > Corynebacterium > Corynebacterium accolens. Next base: position 2,171,692 of record NZ_CP046605.1, read on the forward strand.
GACGGCAGCACGACTGGCCCAAGCACTGCTGCCCAGGGCACGGCGGGCCAAAGCACAGCTGGACAAAGGACGGCAGGCCAAAGCACGGCTGGTCAGGATACCGCGGCCCAGGGTGCGCGAAACGGAAACACCGCCGACGAGAGCGGCAACGCCGGCGATACCGGCGGAGTGGGCACGGCGGCCGTGGCGTATGACCCATTCGCGAGCGAACCCATCGAGCACCGCGGGGATCCGGGGACTTCGGCGGTGGCCTTTGATCCTTTCGCCGATGACGATGAAGACGACGACGGTTCCATCGACCCGGATCACCTCTCCAGCCTGCTCGCGGACTTAGAGAATATCCGTGCTCAGCGCGAGAGCGAGCGCGATGAGAAAACGGCCCAGGAAAAGTCCTCGGAACGCTCGCGCCGGCAGGCGATCGATACCTTCCGCGAGCGCCGCGGCACGCAGCGCACCGAGCGGCCGGTTGCTGATGGCATGGTGCGCCTGCCGTTTATCACCCCGGCCGATCCCACCGCCGCCCTCATCGACCCCAAAGAGAAGATCAAGGGCAAAAAGGTTCCGCCGCCGCAGCTGGAACCGGGCGATATGGTCGCGGAGCAATACGAAATCCTCGGCGTCATCGCCCACGGCGGTATGGGCTGGATTTACCTGGCCAATGACCACTACGTCTCCGGGCGCGTGGTGGTGCTCAAGGGCATGCAGGCCCAAAAGTCCGCCGATGAGACGGCCGCGGCCGAGGCGGAGCGCGAGTTTCTGGCAGACATTACCCACCCGGGCATCGTCAAGATTTTTAATTTTATCGACGATGACCGCGTGCCGGGTGGATTCATAGTCATGGAGTACGTGGGCGGGCCATCGCTAAGAAGCAGGCGCAATAAGCAACCCAACGAGCTGCTGCCCGTTGACATTGCCATTGGCTATATCCTGGAAATCCTGCCGGCGCTGGAGTACCTGCACTCGCGCGGCGTGGTCTATAACGACCTGAAGCCGGATAACATCATCGTCACCGAGGACCAGGTCAAGCTCATTGACTTGGGCGCGGTCTCCGGCATCGGGGCGTTCGGGTTTATCTACGGCACCCAGGGCTTCCAGGCCCCGGAGGTCGCGTCCAAGGGGCCGTCCATCGCCAGCGATATCTACACCATCGGCCGCACCCTGGCCGCGCTATGCCTCAAGCTGCCCAGCGAGGACGGCGTCTTCCTCCCTGGCATCCCCAACCCGTCCACGGAACCGGAGCTGCGACGCTTCCTCTCCCTCTACCGCCTGCTGCTGCGCGCGACGCACCGCGACCCGCAGCGCCGGTTTAGCTCCATCAAGGAGCTGCGCACCCAGCTCTACGGCGTGCTGCGCGAGGTCCTCGCCATCCGCGACGGCCGCCAGTACCCCTCCCAGCACTCGCTTTTCTCGCCGCAACGTACCACCTTCGGCACCAAGCACTTGGTCTTTCGCACGGATCAGCTTATCGATGGCATCGACCGCACCATCCAAATCACCGCACCCGAGGTCGTCTCCGCCTTGCCGACGCCCCTGGTAGACCGCGACGATGTCGGCGCCAGCCTGCTACAAGGTACGTCCTACGCCGAGCCGCAGGAAGCCCTCGAGACCCTGCGCCAAGCCATGCGGACTCCGGAATACGAGCATTCCGCCGAGATTCCCCTCGGCGTGGTGCGTTCCATGATTGATTTGGGCTATACCGACGAGGCCCGCCAGTGGTTAGGCTCCATCGAGGACCGCCTCGGCCAAGACTGGCGCTACCAGTGGTACGCCGGCATCACCGAGCTCTTGCACGATGATTACATCGATGCGCAGGAATACTTCGCCACAGTCCTCGATTTATTGCCCGGCGAGGCCGCCCCCAAGCTCGCCATCGCGGCCATCAATGAGCTCATCCTGCAGCAGATTGATTACAGTGAAACATCGCTTATCGATGCCACCGTAGCCCGCGCCTGCTCCAACCTCTACTCCACCCTGGCCGATCTCCCCTCTTCCGCCTTTGAGGGCCAGCCAGAAATCTGGTCGCATGTCACCCAAGACCCGGGCGCGCTGCGGTTTAATTCCATGCGCCTGTACGGCATCGTCTGGGCCACCAACCCCACGACCGTATCCTCCGCTTTTGGGCTTGCCCGCCAATTGCGCGCGGAAGGGCAGGTGGAGCTGTCCGTAGCAACCTTGGATAAGGTCCCCAATGCCTCGCGTCACTTCCGTATGGCGCTGCTGACCACCGTGCTGCAGCTTATCGTGCACAATCTATCGGAATCGCGCATTCGCCGCGCTGCCCGACGCCTCGAAGAAGTCCCCACCAACGAGCCGCGCTTCCTCCAAATCAAGATCGCCGTCATCTCCGCAGGCCTTAATTTCCTGCGCAACGCCGATCTCTCGCGGGCGTCCTCGCCGAATGATCTCTTCGAGTACGCCTTTACCCAGCGCGGCCTGCGCACCGGCCTGGCCGAGACCCTGCGGGCACTGGCCCGCCAGGCCCCGTTTAGCCGCCACCGCTATGCGCTGGTGGACTTGGCCAACCAGGTCCGGCCCATCACCACCTTCTAGGGCCTACTTAAATAGGCCGGCCTCGCGCGCCTGGGCGGCGACCTCCGCAGACTTCTGCGCGATGGCCAGCTCCTCGTTGGTGGGAACCACCAAGACCTTGACGGGCGAATCATCGGTGGAGATGACCCGCGGCTCATCGGAACGGACGAGGTTGCGCTCCTTATCAAAGTCGATGCCGTACATATCCAGGTTGTACAGCGCGTCCTGGCGCACCTCGGTGTCGTTCTCGCCCACGCCGGCAGTGAAGGTAATGGCGTCCACGCGGCCTAGGGCAATCATGTAAGAACCGATGAAGCGGCGCAGCTGGTGGATGTAGATGTTATACGCCAGCCATGCGTCTTCATCGCCCTTATCGATGTGCTCGCGCAACGTACGGAAATCATTAACGCCCGCGATGCCCTTGACACCGGATTGCTTATTGAGCAGCTTATCGATGTCGTCGATGCTCATGCCTGCCTGGCGCACCAGGTGGAAGATGATGCCTGGGTCGATATCGCCGGTACGCGTACCCATGGCGAGGCCGGCCAGCGGGGTAAGGCCCATCGAGGTATCGATGGCACGGCCATTGCGGATGGCTGCTGCCGAAGCGCCATTGCCCAGGTGCAACGTAATCTGGTGCGTATGCTCCGGATCGCGGTCCAAGATCTTCGGCACCTGCTGGGAGACGAACTGGTGGGAGGTGCCGTGGAAACCGTAGCGGCGGATATCGTATTTGGAGGCGACCTCGCTATTGATGGCATAAAGCGCTGCGGCCGGCGGCAAGGTATTAAAGAATGCGGTATCGAAGACCGCCACGTGGGGAATATCCGGCAGGATCTTGCGCGCCACGCGGATGCCGTCCAAGTTGGCCGGGTTGTGCAGCGGGGCCAGCGGGATGAGGTCCTCGATCATCGATTCAATTTGATCCTCGATGAGCTGCGGTTCCGAAAAGAGGCGGCCGCCGTGCACGACGCGGTGTCCCACGGCGATGATATCGACGTCTTTCGTTCCCACCTGATGATCATCCATCAGGTCGAAGGCGCGCTTTAGGCCAAAGGAGTGATCGGGAACTTCCAGTTCTTCGGTGAACTTTTCCCCGCCGACCTTGATGGTAATAGCGCCGCTCGGCTCGCCAACCTGTTCCACCAGGCCAGATACGAGTGGATCATCCGTGGCACTAGCGGTTGGGTCCACTAGCTGAAACTTGATGGATGAGGAGCCCGAGTTGAGGACCAGTACGTATGACATTTATTTCTCTCCAGCCTGGATAGCGGTAATGGCAACGGTATTGATGATGTCCGGAACGGTAGCGCCGCGGGATAGATCATTGACCGGCTTGTTCAGTCCCTGCAGGATGGGGCCCACGGCCAAGGCGCCGCCGGTGCGCTGCGCGGTCTTATAGCCGATATTGCCGGCATCCAGATCGGGGAAGACGAAGACATTGGCCTTACCGGCGACATCGGAATCCGACATCTTCTTTGCGGCAACACCCGGATCGCAGGCGGCGTCGAACTGCAGCGGGCCGTCCACCTTCACCGAGGAATCCAGCTTCTTGGCGGCCTCGACGGCCGCGATGGCGCGCTCGACGTCCGGGCCGGTGCCGGAAGCGCCGGTGGAGTAGGACAGCATGGCAACGCGCGGGTCGATGCCGAACTGGGACGCGGTTTGCGCGGAAACAACGGCGATTTCGCCCAGCTGTTCCGCGGTGGGGTTCGGGTTCACGGCGCAGTCGCCGAAGGCCCACAGGCGACCGCGCATGACCATCAAGAAGATGGAGGAAACCACCGAGGCATTCGGCTTGGTCTTGATGATCTGGAAGGACGGCTTAATGGTGTGGGCGGTGGTGTGGGCGGCGCCGGAGACCATGCCATCGGCAAGCCCCTTGTGCACCATCATGGTGCCAAAGTAGGAGATGTCCTGCATGGTCTCGCGGGCCTGCTCCAGGGTCACGCCCTTCTTCTTGCGCAGCTCCGCGAAGTCCGCGGCGAATTCCTCCGCAAGCGGCGATTCCAGGTGGTCAATGATATCGGCGCCCGAAATATCCAGCCCCAGCTCCTTGGCGCGGGCCTGGATATCGGATTCCTTGCCCAAGATAGTCAGCCGGGCGACCTCATCGCGCAGCAGGGCATCGGCAGCTTCAAGGATGCGATCATCATCGCCCTCGGGCAGGACGATGTGGGAGCCGGTGGAACGGGCCTGGTCAATGAGCTGCTTCTGGAAGAGGTCCGCAGACATGACGGGCGCGGTCTCCTCGGCGGCCTGCAACGCACCTGGCACGGCCTCCAGATCGGTGAAGACGCCGGCAACGGTGGCGCCGAGGGACTCTGCCTTGCGCTGCGCCAACTCCGCGGCGCGCTCTGGGGCGCCGGAGATAATGACCAGCGGTAAGCCCAGCGCGGCGGCGACCTCCGCATCGAAGGAGATCTCACCGGTGCCTTGGACCAGGAGGGCATCGGCAGTGGCGGTGGGCGCGTGGGCCAAAACATCCGCCACGGTGGGGTCGAAATCTTCTAAGCGGAGCAGCTCAGCGCCAAGACTATCCGCCAAGGCGGGAATATCGAGGCCGTCGAAACCGCGGCCGATGGAGCTTAACACTGTGGACTGGGATGCAGACATGCGGATTACCTTTCCTTTGCCGTCACGGGAACACTTGGAACACGCGCCGTAACATTATGCCGTACATCACAGTTACTAGCACGTGGTGACGTCTCCACTGTACGTGAATCAGACGCTTTTCCGCGCCCCGGCGCCCTCCTAAACTGGGGGTTGTGAGCACCGTGACAATTAATGCATGGCCACCGCGTAGAATGTGAGAAAAACCCAAAGAAAGGACACCCTGAACAGATGACTAGCCCAGTGCGTGTCGCCGTGGTCGGCTCCGGACCGGCCGGCATTTACGCCTCTGACCTCCTCGTAAAATCCGATGTGGACGTGCAGATCGATCTCTTTGAAAAGATGCCCGCGCCCTTTGGTTTGATTCGCTACGGCGTCGCCCCGGATCACCCGCGCATTAAGGGCATCGTGCAGTCGCTGCACAACATCATGGAGAAGGAAGAAATCCGCTTCCTGGGCAATATCGAAGTGGGCAAGGACATCACCGTCACGGAGATGCGCGATTACTACGACGCCATCATCTTCGCCACCGGCGCCACCGCCGATAAGGAAATGGGAATCCCCGGCGAGGATCTCGAGGGCAACTACGGCGCCGGTGAATTCGTGGGCTTTTATGACGGCAACCCCAACTTCGAGCGCGACTGGGACCTGTCCGCGGAGTCCGTCGCCGTCGTGGGCGTGGGCAACGTTTCGCTCGACGTGTCCCGCATCCTGGCCAAGACTGCCGACGAGCTGCTGGTTACGGAAATCCCAGACAACGTCTACTCTTCCCTGAAGGAAAACCGCGCCAAGGAGGTCCACGTCTTTGGCCGCCGCGGCCCAGCGCAGGCCAAGTACACACCAAAGGAGCTCAAGGAGCTCGATGAGTCCCCCACCATCGAGGTCATCGTCAGCCCGGAGGACATCGAGTACGACGAGGCTTCCGAAGAGGCCCGCCGCGCCGCCAAGTCCACCGACCTGGTCTGCCAGACCCTGGAGTCCTACGCCATGCGCGAGCCAGGCGATGCCCCGCACAAGCTCTACATCCACTTCTTCGAGTCCCCAGTAGAGGTGCTTGGCGATGCCGGCCACGTCACCGCCATCAAAACCGAGCGCACCCAGCTCAATGGCGATGGCTCCGTGAGCGGTACCGGCAAGTTCACCGAGTGGCCCGTGCAGGCGGTCTACCGCGCGGTGGGCTACCACCCGCAGTCCGTTGACGGCATCCCCTTCAACGAAACCACCGCCACCATGCCCAATGACGGCGGCCACGTGCTTGCCAATGTCGACGGCGAAAAGCTCCCCGGCCTCTACACCACCGGCTGGATCAAGCGCGGCCCGGTGGGGCTTATTGGCAATACCAAATCCGATGCCAAGGACACCACCACCATGCTGCTGGCGGACTACAAGTCCGGCGACTTAGAGCCTGCGACCAAGCGCGATCCGCAAGACATCTTGGATCTCCTAGAGTCCCGCGATATCGCCGTGACCACTTGGGCCGGCTGGCACCGCCTCAACTCCGCCGAGCAAGCCGCCGGCGAGCCCCACGGCCGCGAGCGCATCAAGATCGTCGAGTGGGACGAGATGGTCAAGCACGCAGGCCCGCAGCGCTAACCAGCGCCGCGCTAGTCGGTATCGTCTACGCCTGAGGTCAGCTTGGGGTCGAGCTCGACCCCGCCCTCGTATTCAACGACCTCGATATCGGGCACGTTTTCCGCCTGCGGGTCGATGCCGCGCGCACCGCCCTGCGCGAGCAGGCCAGGCGTGGAGGTCACGCTCACCTTGTGCGCCGCCAGCGCGGCGCGGTCGCGGGCCTCTTCCACCGTTTCCGCCGTCGTGGTCACAAGCCCCATGCGCCGGCCCTTATAGGCATCGGGCTTGCCAAAGAGCTTCACGTCCGTCTCGGCATAGTGGAGGGCGGAGGCGATGCCGGTAAAGGCGACATCGGCAAGCGGCTCCTGCGCGTGCAAAAACATGCTGGCGCCCGGGGTTATCAACGTGGCGTCGATGGGATAGCCCAAAATGGCGCGGGCGTGCAGGTCAAACTGGGAAAAGCGCTGCGTATAGGCAGTGAGCATCGCCGTATCCGAAGGCCGCGGGGAGACCGAAGAAAAGTAAACATCATCGCCGGCGACGAAAAGCTCCACGCCGTACACGCCGCGCCCGCCCAGCTCATTGGAAATGCGCGCCGCAACCGAGCGCGCGTTCTCCAGCGCAATCTCGCTCATGCCGGTGGGCTGCCACTCCTCAATCAAATCGCCCTTCTCGTGGCGGTGGCCAATGGGCTCGCTAAACCACGTGGCCAACTTGCCCGTGGCCGGATCGATGGACCGGATGGCCAAGAGCGTAACCTCCAGGTCGAAATCCACGAAGCGCTCCGCCACCACGCGCTGCGAATCCGAAGACACGCGGCGCACCGTCTCCCACGCCTCGCGCACGTCCTCCACATCCCGCGCCAGCATGTGGCCCTTGCCCGAGGTAGATACGTCCGGCTTCACGATGCACGGAAACCCCAGCTCCGTCGCCGCCTCTTCAAGCTCCTCTACCGAGGTGGCAAAGCGGTAGGCCGAGGTCGGCAGGCCAATATCTTCTGCCACCGCGCGCACCCGCTCGCGGTCCTGGGTAAGGGCGCAGGCGCGCGCCGTGGGCACGACGACGGCGTCGCTAGACTGCTCGACCTGCTCCAGGGCCTCCACCGCGACGATTTCCACCTCCGGCACCACGTAGTGCGGCTGAATCTGCTGCACCAATTCCGATACCTGCGCGGCGTCAGTAATATCCGCGACATAGCTATAGTGCGCAACCTGGTGCGCCGGCGCCCCCTGGTACTTATCCACCGCGTGCACCTCAAGGCCCAGGGACTGGAAGGAAATAGCCAGCTGCTTTCCCAACTCGCCCGCGCCGAGCAGCAATACCTTCGTGGCATTGCCCGTCAGCGGCGTGCCGATATGACCGGCGATTTTGCCTGGAATATCCATGACTTTGCTCCTTTAATTCCGCTCCGAGCAGCAGATACTTCCCCAAATTATTTCATAGATGCCCGCCGCAGCCTGGACGCACATGCGTGAAGTGCACAAACGCAAGCGCCCGGCCCGGGAAAATCTTCCTCGAGCCGGGCGCTTCTAAGCCACAGGGCTACAAGCTATGCCTGCGGTTGTTCCGGTGGGACCGGGGCATCGACTGGCTCTGCCACGGTAATGATGTTGTCCTCATAGCCCAACGCACCACCGACGAACTGGCCGCCGCAGGTGATAAGGACCAAGCGGTTGACACCATCCCTATCGTTAACCACCTCGGGCATATCCGCGCCCTTGGCCAGGCGGTACGGCTTTTCCGTCACGCGAAAGGTGCGCTCCTCACCATCGATGACCACGGTGAATTCCTGGTTTTCCTGCAACCGAGTGAATTTCTCCGCGAAGCCGGTGCCTTGGCCTTGGTAGTTCACGTGGCCGGTGATCACGCTGGAACCGACATTGCCCGGATCACCCGGCACGGCCGAGGCGGAGTACCAGCCTAGGCGGGAGACATCGTGTGGCGGCAGCAGCACGCCTTGGTCCGTGACCTGGACCGGATCTACGGCCGCGTAGTCTCCGTCGATGCCCACGGACATGCCTTCGAAGCCGTGGAATTCGCCCGGAGCCGGCTCGAATTCGTGCTCCTGCGCGCCCGAATCATCAACAAAAGCATCGGGCTTGTCCGCAACGCCTGCATCTTTATCTGCCGATGCGCTTGCCGATGCCCCCGCATCACCCTCATCCCCCTCCTTATCGCTGCTTAAATACAGCGCTAACTGGATCAGCACCAGAATTACGGCTACTACCAAGACGATAAATCCGATGATCTTGCCCCGGCTCATGGGGTCTTTGCGGCCGGTCTCCTCAGACATTGCCCCGACTCCTTTTAATTGTCGCTTGAGTTCAAATGGAAAGTCCCCTCCAGCGTGTTCGGTTACACCCTGAAGGGGACTTATCGTGTTACATCTAGGCGCTATTGCCTATTAGCTGTCCAGCGTGGGCAGGCTACTGAATGTAGCTCTGCATGCCCGACTCGAGCTGGGTAGCACCAGATGGCACGGACTTAATTTCTGCACGTCCGGCATCGGATGGCAGCGGGTTACCAGTCTGGCCTGGCACGTGGCCGTTAGCTTCGGAGCCGTGGTGCTCTTTACCAGCGTGCTGACCAGCATCGCCGGGCTTATCCTCACCATTGCTTTCCGGAGCATTGTGGTCCCCCTGGCCCTCGGAGTCCTGCTTCTTGGAGTGCTCTTCCGACTGATCCTTCGGCTGCTCCTTTGGTTGCTCCGTGGAATGGTCATGGCTGTGGTGACGGTCATGGATGATCTTGCCCAAGCCGATGCCCGGAATCAGGATTGCCCACCATGGAATCTTGCCCTTAGACGGCTTGCCCGGGGTCTCAGAATCCTTGGACGCGACCGTCTGATCTTCGTCAGTGATGTCCTTGTGCTCAGCAATCTCATTCGACTGCTCAGCATCCGGAGTCTCCTCACCGTTCTTATCAACCTGGGTGGAGGTCAACTCCTCAAACGCAACCGCAGCCTCAACCGGCTCCGTCACATCATCGTTAACGGTGATCTCCACCTCAACGCTGCCTGTAGATTTCTCTGGAACAAAGGTCTTGTGCCCGGTTCCCAGAACAGTCATACCGTCCTGCTTGTTAATCAGCTCAGCGTTCAAGGTGTATTCCTTACCCGGAACCAAACCCTCATAGCTGACCTCATCAACAACCTCAGCACCGGCAACAACCTCATGCGAACCGTGAGCAAAATCAGCGTTGGTAGAAATCCACGGCTCATCCTCAGACGAAGTCGTGTCCTCGTCCCCGTGGGAAATCACAGTCTGGTCTGCATCGTCGATGTCCTTATGCTCAGCAATCTCATTCGGCTGCTCAACATCCGGAGTCTCCTCACCGTTCTTATCAACCTGGATGGAGGTCAACTCCTCAAACGCAACCGCAGCCTCAACCGGCTCCGTCACATCGTCATCAACAGTGATCTCCACCTCAACGCTGCCCGCAGACTTTTCCGGAACAAAGGTCTTGTCACCAGCGCCCAGAACAGTCATACCGTCCTGCTTGTTAATCAGCTCAGCGTTCAAGGTGTATTCCTTACCCGGAACCAAACCCTCATAGGTAATCTCATCGACAATCTTGGCACCAGCAATAACAGCGTGGGAGCCCTCTTCGAAGTCAGCGTTAGTGGTGATCTTCGGAGTCTTCTCAGAGCCCTCGGAGGTCACAGTCTGGTCATCATCATTGATGTCCTTGTGCTCACCAACGTGGTTCGGGTTGTCCTCATCGGTCGGCTTATTCTCACCGTGCTTATCCACCTCGGTGGAAGTCAACGTCTCGAAAGCAACCGCAGCCTCAACCGGCTCAGTTACATCCTCATTGACAACGATAGTGACAGCCTCAGTGCCATTAGCGCTCTTCGGAGTGAACTTGTGGCCCTTGGTCTCGCCCAGAACGGTCTTACGGTCTTCCTTGGAAATCAGCTGGGCATCCAAAGCGTATTCCTTGTTCGGAACCAGACCCTCGTAGGAAACCTGGTCGACAACCTTGGCACCAGCAACAACCTCGCGCAGGTCGCCCTCGAAGTCAGCATTAGTGGAAACCTTCGGGGTCTTCTCGTCGTTGCCATCAGTAGGCTCGCCTGGCTCATCCGGCTTGCTCGGAGTCGTCGACTCGCAATCCGAAGGCTTATCAGACTCAGAGGTCTCGGAAGCTTCAGAGGACGTGGTCTCTACAGACTCGGACTCAGAAGGCTCGCTGGACTCAGACGAAGACGGTTCCTCAGACTCGGAAGGCTTCTCGCTCTCCGAGTCGCCCGGCTCCTCAGACTCACAGGTCTCACTGGTCTTCGGGGTAGAAGAATCCTCAGAAGAAGGCGCAGAGGTCTCACCCTCGCCACCATCACCAGGCTTACCCGGAATCTCCTCGGTAGTAGTGGTGGTCTGCGGGGTAGTAGTCTCAGAAGGCTTCTCAGACTTTACAGTCTGATCCTTATCGTTGATGTCGGTGTGGTCGGCGATGTCATTCTTCTTACCAGTGTTGGAATCCTCGCCGTCCTTGTTCACTGCGGTAGAGGTCAGGTACTCAAAAGCAACTGCCTCATCAACAGTCTCGATAACACCTTCATCAACAGTGATCTCGACTTCCTCGCTGCCCTTGGAAGCGGAAGGTACGAAAGTCTTCTCACCGTGGCCAATTACCGCGTAGTCGCCGTTCTCATCCTTCACCTTGGAACGCAGCTCAGCATTCAGAGTGTATTCCTTGCCAGGGACCAGGTCCTGGTACTCGACCTTATCGGTGATGACAGTGCCAGACTTAATCTCATCGCCCTCAGCCTTCTCAGCCTTGGTGCCGATGGATGGCTTCATTTTAGAGGTTACGGTCTGAGCTTCATCCTCGATGTCGCGGTGCTCGGCAATCTTCTCCTCATCAGAGCTCGGAGTTTCCTTACCGTTCTCATCGACCTGCTTGGAGTACAGATCCTCGAATGCGACGGCAGCCTTAATGACTCCCTCAACATCGTCCTTGACCTTGATGTCAACTACCTGCTCACCAGCAGACTTATCCGGGGTGAAGGTAGCTTCGCCCTTGCCGACGACCTCGTGCTCACCCTTGTCATTCACTGCCTTGTTTCGCAGCTCTGCCTTCAGGGTGTATTCCTTACCCGGCACCAGGTCGGTGTACTCGACGGTGTCCTTGACAGTAACGCCAGCCTTTACCTGAGTAGCGTTGTCAAAGTCAGCATTGGTATGAATCTCCGGCTTCCACTCAGTGTTGACGGTCTGCTTCTCATCGTTGATATTTTCGTGAGTAGCGATCGTGTTCTCATCAGTTGAGTTAGAGGTGTCCTTACCGTCCTTATCTACCTCGGTAGATACGAGCTTCTCGAAGGCAACCGCTGAGTCCACAGCAGGATCTGCCTTGTCGTTAACGACAATCTCAACGTCCTTCTTGCCAGCAGACTCATCCGGAACAAGCTCCGTAGAGCTTTCACCCAGTACGGTCTTGCCATCGGCCTTGGAGATCAGTTTCGCCTTCAGGGTGTAGTGCTTACCCGGAACAAGATCCTCATACGTCACAGTGTCAATAACCGTGGCACCCTTTTCCACACGGTTGCCGTCCTTGATGGAAGCTTCCGTTTCAATCTTGGGCTCAAGATCCTTCTGCTGCTCGCTAGTAGTAGGAGTCGGTTCTGGATTAGGTACTACATCAGTCGTCTTATCCGGAGTCGTCTCGGAGGTGGTGTCCTTCGGAGTGGTCTCTTCAGAATCAGACGGCTCAGGATTCTCAGTCGTTTCGTTCGGAGAAGTCTCCCCGCCAGGGTTTTCCGGAGTGGTCTCGTCCGAAGGATTCTCCTCAGAAGAGGTCGTGGGCTCTTCGGAGTTACCACCATTGTCAGGCTCATCAGGCAGACCAGGCTGGTCTACCGGAATGACAGACTGTGCCTTTGAATTGCGCTTGTTGTTCGGATGCACAACAGTAATAAATGCATCTGCAGGCTGCTTTGCTATCTCCACCGTCGAGTCTTTTACAAGCTGCGGCATAGCTTCGGTTCCCTCAATTTTATAACCCGTAAGCGCCGTAAAATCTTCGTGCGATCCAGTAAACCCTGGGAAATAGTCTTTGCTATTCCCTACAATCGTTTTAAAAGGTAGATACTTTGGGTTCTGAGGCGAATTGAGGAACATCAACAGGTAGACGTAATAGTTAGCAGCCGATTTTTTATCCCCTCGGACAGCTGCAGCTTCCATCTTCCGTCCGAGATTAATGACGGCGTCGTGATACCTCTCATCGAACTCAAGTTTCGTAGCGTTCTTCTTCTTATACGCTTCGAACGTATTGAGAGGGGTTTTAGCGTGCGGTTCAATACACCACGCCCAGCCCACATCATTATTTTTGTTTCCACCATTGTTAAAGCCGGGCCCTGCTGGCTCTCCCGCCCAAACAAGCAAACCCCAGGAGTAGTCCGCGGCGAAATGCTGTGGATCCTTTTCCTCCTTCTTAAGTTCGTTGCCCAATGTACTATTGGGCGTAAAATCGGTAGGCTCAGCAGCCTCCGCCTTCACTCCCGGAACGGTGACCATTGCCGCAATAACCGCAATTGCAGCAAGCACCGCGGTTAAGACGGACCATCTCTTCCGAGATAGACCTAACACTCCGCTCATCTTTTCCCCTTAAAAAGGACGCATTCTTACAACTTTTATCTGGACAGCTTGCCTTTCAGCTGTACAGACATCACTCATGAAATCTTGAACCCAAAGTAGGCAACACTGGTTCATAAAATCAGTGAGGAGCCTTTAATTGCTCCTTTGGCAGAGTACCAATAAGGGCACCGATAGCGCATAAGACAAGTCTTATTAGCATGGCAAATCAACAACTTTGCGGTCAATAGATGCCTTCCAATAAGAGGCTTAACAAAAAAGACAACCCGGCCCAAATAGACCTTTGTTCGAAAATGAAGTTGGCGGGTTAATTATTATTATCTGATAGATAAATGTAGGCTTGGAGAACATTTAAAAACCCCATTTACACCGTTAACCCTAGGTGCCAGTTCATCACTCTCCGGAATAAAATGACCCGAAACACCAGGGGACATCCCCGATTGCCCCCCCATTTTGTGAAACCCGCCACTTAAAAGCGGCCCCAAGACTCAAGTTTGGCCAGTTCTTCAAGTGCGACCATATGTTCGCGTCCTTATAGCTCCGGCTAACGCGCAGTTGCATATGTTTTTCTTCTAATGTCCAGTCAAGAAAACTGTACTCAATTAAGAAAAGTTCAAAAAAGTTCTTCAGATCACAGTTAAACGTGGACAACACCACTTAAATTTGCACCCTGTGAAGGCGTCGTGCATCTTTTCTAGTCCTTTTCTAGCGCGCGATAAAAACTCCGCCCTCCATTCCCTTTCGGGAAACTCGGCAGCTCTATGAACAAAACCCTGAATGTTCACTTTCTCCACACCAATAGGGCCTGGGCGACACCCATGCTCGAGATATATTACATTTCACTTAATAATCCGGAAATGTCTGAAATCACGTTTTCGCTAAGACCAACGCAGGCCAGATAACCATAGGAACTTCCTGCCATTTAATCAATTTAGCAACAGCTAATTATCTATTTAATGGAAATGTCAACAACGATTTTTACGTGTAGTTAACCTTCTTACACGGTGCTAATATTTCCATCGGTTCAATAAAATTTACCTTTTAGAAAGGACCGAAAATGTCTATTCCTTCATTTATTGCAAGCGCCGTGGCTGCAGTGCTGCCCCTAGCAGGCAGCATCGGCCCAGTCGATGCTCAGGACCAGCTCGCTGAGCCGGACGTGCACCACACGGCCGAAGCGGAACAATCCACCACGGACCAGTCCCCCGAGCCGGGCGCCCACGCCGATAAGGGCCGCATCACCGGCGACAAAGAAGACATCATCAACGGCGCCGACGAGGAGCAATCCACGCCGAATCTGCAGAGCGGCAAATTGGCTGTGCAGCGCGAGCTCGCACTTGCTACGCAGGAGCTTGGTCACGAGTTTCTGAACATCAATTTCCAGGACAACCACACCGCGCACCTAATTTTCCTGGAAACCTATAACCCGGATACCGATCAGGCAGCCGTAGACCGCGTGCTCAACGCGCTCAAGATCAACGGCTACGACAATCTGACCGCCTCGTACTAAAAACCACGAGCAAGCTCGACACCTGCCGAGGATCAAAAAAGGGCGAAGTACCTCAACCTGGTACTTCGCCCTTTACTTTGTCGTGGCCCGGCGCGGTCCTAGCCAGGCACGCGCTCACGGCAGCGACACTGGGGGTTACTGATCCTCCATCACATCATGGCGCACAATGGTCTGGTCGCGGCCGGGGCCAACACCGATATAGGAAATGCGACAGTCGGATAGCTCTTCAAGGCGCAGCACGTAGTCTTGCGCCTTTTGCGGGAGCTCTTCAAAGGTCGAGCAGCCCGTAATGTCTTCTTCCCACGCGGGCATGGTTTCATAAATCGGCTCGGCGTGGTGGAACTCGGACTGGGTGACCGGCATCTCGTCGAAGCGCTTGCCGTCGACGTCATAAGCCACGCAGATAGGAATCTCCCCAATGCCGGTGAGCACATCGAGCTTGGTCAGGAAGTAATCCGTAAAGCCATTGACGCGCGTGGCGTAGCGAGCGATCACGGAATCGTACCAACCGCAGCGGCGCGTGCGGCCGGTGTTCACGCCGACCTCGCCGCCGGTGGTCTGCAGATACTCGCCCCACTTATCAAAGAGCTCCGTGGGGAACGGGCCGGCACCCACGCGGGTGGTATAGGCCTTGATAATACCCAACGAGGTCTTAATCCGCGTCGGCCCAATGCCAGAGCCAACCGATGCCCCACCCGCAGTCGGGTTCGAGGAAGTCACAAACGGATAGGTACCGTGGTCGACGTCCAACATGGTGGCCTGGCCGCCCTCCATGAGTACATTGTGGCCATCGGCAAGCGCTTGGTTCAGCTCGAGCTCGGCGTCGATGACCATGGGGCGCAGGCGCTCGCGGTAGCTGAGGAAGTACTCCACAATCTGCTCGGCCTCGATGGCCTTGCGGTTGTACATCTTCACCAGCATCTGGTTCTTAATCTCCAGCGCGGACTCCACCTTCTGCCGCAGGATGGACTCGTCGAAAACATCCTGCACGCGGATGCCAATGCGCGCGACCTTATCGGCATAGGTCGGCCCGATGCCGCGGCCGGTGGTACCGATGGCGCGCTTGCCCAGGAAACGCTCCTGCACGCGGTCGAGGGTCTGGTGGTACGGAGCCACGAGGTGCGCGTTCGCGGAAATCTTCAGGCGGGAGGCATTCGCCCCACGCGCTTCCAGGCCATCAATCTCATCAAAGAGCGCCTCGAGGTTAATCACCACACCATTGCCCAGCACGGGAATGGCATTTTCAGAAAGAATCCCAGCGGGCAGGAGCTTCAGCTCGTATTTTTCACCGCCGACCACGACGGTGTGCCCGGCGTTATTGCCGCCGTTCGGCTTGACTACGTAGTCAACTTTCCCGCCGAGGATATCGGTAGCCTTGCCCTTGCCTTCGTCGCCCCATTGGGCGCCGACAATGACGATCGCTGCCATCTTTTAAGTCACTTCCTCATTATTGAAGCCAAAATACGCATTTACCTTACACTTTTCTGGCCGCAATAGCCCACGTAGCATGTTGTGCATGCGTTTTTTGTTCCTCCGCTGCGGCGCCCCCGACGTTGATTTGCCCGCAGAGGCCTATGATCTTTCGGCCGTTCCTTCCCGCAAGGAGCTCGCGCTTGTCGATGCCGCCGCCACCAACCTCCTCCCCCACGACCCCACGCCTTCGCTTGACGATATCGCCGCGCAGCCCGATGTCCGCCACCTCGGCGCCCCTGCCGCCGCCCCGCAGGAGCCTTACTTAGAGGACCGCCTGCGCGTCGTCGTCGCGGGCTCGGATTCGGCGCTCAACGCCGTCATCACCCGGCTCATGCGCGCCGATAACCTGTGGGCCGAGGTAGCGTTCATCCCCACGGGCGAGTCGGCCGCCGCCGCCAATTGGGGCCTGCCCGGCGCGCCGCAAGAGGCCCTCGAGCTCGCCCGCACCGCCCCGGTTCGCCCGGTGCCGCTCATCCGCAACGATTCCGGCCAGGCCGTCGCCGGCTCAGCAACCATCTCAGATTGGTCCAATGGCCCGCTTACCGGTGAAATCATCATCGATGACGCTACCCTCGCCGCCTCCGGCCGCGGTACTTTTGGCGCGCGGCTGGTCCCCATGACCGATGCCCCGGGCATCCTGGCGGCCCGCGCGACATCGCCAGTCGAGCCCGAAGGTCGCCTGCGCTCCCTACTGCGCAAGCCCGGCCGCCTCGACCCGGACTCCGTCCGCACCGGCCGCGCGGTCCAGGCGGGCGGCCCCCAGCTGCGCGTGCTTGTCGATGCCATCCCCCACAAACGCCCCCTCACCCGCGTCACCTTCTACCGCCACCTGCGCGACCTCCAAGTCGTGCGCCCCTAGCCTCCTTCGCAGCTCACGCCGGTTCAGCCAGCTCACCCCGTCTCCGCTGACTCGGCCCTCGGTTGACTCAGCTCGCGCAACTCGGTAACCGCCCCGCTCGGCGGATTTGCGGGGCGGGGTCCTGCTAATCCTGCCCCTTCTGTTTATCGCTCGGTTTATCGTCGCGCTCCCACACCTCCGGCGGGTATGCCGGGTGCGCAGAGGTAGGAACCAGGTGCGCGACGGCGGACTCGCGCGAGAGCCCGCACACCATGAGCATGTCCACAACGATGGACCTCGTCTGCGCGAGGATCGTATACGCGGAAAGCGTCGCATCTTCTTCGATAAGATCCATGCCCGCTTGGCCGCCCACGTATCGCAGCCGCTGTACGAGTTCGGGTATCTCTATCGCCTCGTCGTGATCCCGCTTTTGGCGGCCGTAGAGTTCTCCCACCGCGAGGATAATTTCTGATAGTTCTTCTAGGAGCTCTAGCTGCTTATCGGACACGGTATCGCCGTCTTCGGTAAGCACTAGCGCGCGGCGCGAAAGCACCCGTACCCCGCGCACCGCGTTATCTACCGGCAAGAGGATACGCTCCAGGGAGCGAATATTCCTGCGCGAGGTCCACAAAAGCGGCGATACTTCCGATGCCTCCCTGCCCGACTGCGCCGCGCTCAACAGCGTATTCACGTCATTTTGCGTGCCGCGCACCGCATCGCGGGCGTCGCGAATGATCTCGGGATTGGTATCGCGGATGCCATGCGTGACGTCGTTAAGAATGCTCGAGGCAATCCTCAGCACCTTCGACACCTCGCGCCGAGCCTCCTTCAACGGCGAATTAGGGATAAGCGCGATCGTGATAAGCCCAATGCCGGAACCAATCATCGCGTCGATGGCCCGGTGCAGGCCACCCGGCCCCTCGGTGGGCGGAAAAATCGTGGCAATAAGGATGGATCCAAAGACAATCTGGTTGGATACCAGCGGCGATTTCGTAATAAAGGACCCCACCACCAGGCCCGCTCCCACGATGAACAGGATCTGGAACGGGCCCTGCCCCACCACTTGGAAGAGCAGATCACCCAAGGCCACGCCGACAATGCCGCCCAGCGACATCTCCACCGCCCTTTTCATCCTGTCCCCGCCCGAAAGCCCCAGGATGATGACGGCCGAGATGGGCGCGAAGAACGGCTGCGGATGCCCAACGACGGAGCTTGCCACCCAATACGCCAATGCGGCACCCACGGTGGCCTGGATTATATAAACGAAGCGCGAACGGATGCGTTGCAGGCGCGATACTACTGAGCGGTCCACCACCCGCAGCATTTGCCTCGTTGAGACTCTTTGTTTCGCTTCCGACATGACCTCCAGCATAGAAGACCTCCCTCTACCACCGCCCCCGTGCGTCCGCATCCCGGCCCGCGCCAAGTTGTGGATAACGCGCTATATGCGCGCCTCAGCGACCCCCGCAGCGCGAGAATTCCACAGATTTGCTGTTTCGCCTTGCGCATCCATTGCCGCGCACCCGTGCCGCTTTTACGGTCAGGAGTCGTGAACACAGAATTTTTGCAACTTTGCCGTCGCGGTGTGGACCTCGTCGCCGAGTTTCAGGGATGCTCCGAACAAGAGCTCATCGAGGCCGGCGCCAGCCAGCTCCTCGCCGCGCAACTCGCCCGCCTGCAACACACCTATTTCGGCCGCACTTCCAATAGCCGCAAGCAGCGCCTTGCCTGCGAGGCCGCCCGTTCCCGCGGCCACGACCTCGCAGTGCTTGAAAGCATCGAGTCTTTCGCCCACCGCGTTAAAGACACCAACCGCAGTTGGGACCTCCGCCTGGAGCTCTGCCGCGCAGAAGCCCACCTGATTCCGGCGATCGCAAAGAAGCGCCTCAAACAGCTCAACCCCGCCAAGCGTCCCTCCCACGGCGTGCGCTATACCCGACGCCCCGATGGTCCCCACACCATCTCCATCACCGCAGATCCCACCGATATCGCAGATATCAAAGGCGTTCTCGCCTCCGTGGATAAGGAAAACCCGCTCGCCGCAGCCAAGCAGGTAATCCTCGAGGGCAATCCCGGCGCACTCCCCGCGGTGCACACCAACGTGATCATCACCCTTGACCAACTAGATCGCATCACTGCTAGCCAGGGTGATGACATCATGCTTCAGCTTTCCAACGGCGCACGCATGTCCGGCGCCCAGCTCGTGGCCCGCACCCTCGCCCAGCGCGGTTACGTCAGCTTGGTCCACCCCGAGCACGGCGCGGTAAACCTGTATCGCACCGAGCGCATGGCCAGCTGGAAGCAACGCATGCTAGCCCGCGCGGAGCATCCCATCTGCGCGTGGCCCGGCTGCTCCACGCCTGCCGATGACGCCCAAGTCCACCACCTCACCGCCTGGGCCGCCGGCGGTCCCACGAACCAAGAAAACCTCGTAACGCTCTGTGCCCATCACAATGCGGTGAATCAAGATGATGATTCCCGCCCCACCGCCCGCGGGCGCATGGTCCGCATCGAGGGCCGCATCGCCTGGATCCCGCCGTGGAGCGGTAACCCGCGGTTTATCCCCTCGCCCGCCCATTCACCACGCCCAACAAGGAGTTCCCCCTAGCCCTCACCCCACCCAGTCCGGCTGGTCCGCCTAGTCCACCGGGATCGCTGAGTCCGTCGTCTCCACGTGGCCTGGCCAGCCTCCCTTTCTGCCTACTCTTCCCAATCTGGCTTATCTGACTGATCTGGCTTACCTGACTGCCCTGGCTGGCATAGCTTGACTGGCTCATCTCCGGCAAAGGCCCCGCCACATGCTCGCGCCCCACAGTCAGACTAAGAGATAGGTCCAGGGATAGGCCCAGAAATAGGGAAAAGCCGCCTCCCATACAGGGGGAAGCGGCTACTTCGTCGTGCCTAGTTTAGGCTCATCCTACTTAGCCGTGGTCTTGCCCACGGAGTGGAGGTCCTGGCATGCCTCGATGACGCGCTCGGACATACCCTGCTCTGCCTTCTTCAGGTAAGAGCGTGGGTCGTAGACCTTCTTGTTGCCCACCTCGCCGTCAATCTTGAACACGCCGTCGTAGTTTTCCATCATGTGGCGGGCCACTGGGTTGGTAAACGCGTACTGGGTATCGGTGTCCACGTTCATCTTGATGACGCCGTAGCGCAGCGCCTCTTCGATCTTCTCCTTCTCGGAGCCGGAACCGCCGTGGAAGACGAAGTCAAAGGCGTGCTCGCCCTCGCTCAGGCCGAGCTTCTTCTGCGCAACCTTCTGGCCCTCCAGCAGGACCTCGGGGCGCAGCTTCACGTTGCCCGGCTTGTAGACGCCGTGCACGTTACCGAAGGTAGCGGCCAACAAGTAGCGGCCCTTCTCGCCGGTGCCCAGGGCATCGATGGTCTTTTCAAAGTCTTCCGGAGTCGTGTACAGGTTATCGCCGGCCTTAGCCTCGACACCGTCTTCTTCGCCGCCAACGACACCAATCTCTGCCTCGAGAATGATGTGGGCCTTCTTCGCCTTTTCCAGAAGCTCCTGGGCGATGACCAAGTTTTCATCGATCGGAATAGCAGAGCCGTCCCACATGTGGGACTGGAAGAGCGGGTTCTCACCGCGGTCAACGCGCTCCTGAGAAATAGCCATCAGCGGACGAACGTAATCGTCCAGAACTTCCTTCTGGCAGTGGTCGGTGTGCAAGGCGATATTAACGCCGTAGTGCTTCGCAGCCTCGTGTGCGAAAGCGGCTAGCGCCAGAGCACCGTTAACCTTGTTCTTGACCGCGAGGCCAGAGCCGAACTCTGCGCCACCGGTGGAGAATTGGATGATGCCGTCAGACTCTGCCTCGGCAAAGCCCTTCAGTGCTGCGTTGATCGTTTCAGATGAGGTGCAGTTGATGGCCGGGAACGCGAAGCCGTTCTGCTTCGCGGTGTCCAGCATCTGGTTATACGCCTCGGGGGTTGCAATTGGCATGAAATTCCATCCTTAACTGGGATTGCGGTCAAACACGTTCCAACAGCCAATTATGCCCACATTTCCGGAATCCCGCCGTAAAATTTCTGTGACATTTCCTGTGTTTACAGTTTAACTCTCACAATGCCGCGCCCCGCACAACAAACCCCGCAGCGAAATGATCAACGGCGAGGTTAAGCGCGGCCCGATTTTTCGTGCAGGTCACGGGTCACCCGGGCGCACGCCTCCAAAAGCATCCAGCCCGATAGCTGCACGGATAGGTCACGCTCATCCACGCGAATAATGCCCATCTTTTCACTCACGGTCGTGTGCCCGAAGCCGTAGTTGTGGGGGAGCCGGGCATCGGCAGTCCAGTCAGAGCCAAAAATTGGCAGGCCATCAACCTCGAGCCGGTGCTCCCACACGGATTCGGCAGATGCCATAACCATCCGGGTCGCTAGCTTCTTGGTAGCCCGGTTGGCGGGCGAATCCCCGGGCAGGCGCACGGCGACATCGGCAAGATAGCGCATCAGGATGCCCTTAAACAGGCCACCGTCACCGTCACCGGTCTCCCAATCCACAACGCCAGACGGAGTCGCCATCCCGGAGGCAATAGCCTGCACCAGGCCACGGATTTTAATGATGTAGCTCATCATCTCGGAGGCCAGCTCGGCCTCGTAGACGTTGTCGATCTGCTCCAGCTTGCCGATGCTCGATTCCTCCCGCATCGCCAACACAATCTCCAGGCACGCCCCCAGCATCACGCCTTGGCAATAGGGGTGGACTTGTTTGACGATCTCGGGGCCATCCATGCGCATGCGCACGCCGTCCATGATGAAGCCATCCTCATTGACCAAATTGTCGTAGACCCAGTCAACGATGCGGCGAGCCGCGGTGATATCTCCCATCCGCGCGAGCATGATGGCTCCGGGCCCGTTAGCCGGCACATTCATGAAGTTCTCGCCATCGCGCCACGGCAATATCCCCAGCGAGTCATCGAGGCCCTCGGCGATATTGCGCTGCAAAGACGCCAACGCCTTGGGTGGTTTCATCTTCTTCACCTCGCCCACACGCCCGAAGGCAAGCGCGAGCCAGGCCTTGTCATCAAAGTACTTATTCTTGGTCAGCTGCGTCAGGTTCCGGACGCGAATCCCGCGCGTGGTGTCAAGGATGCGCTGGCGGAGGACCTTGGTGTTCTTCCGCTCCGCGGCATCGACGAGGCAGTCGAGGTAGTGCGCTTGCCACCAGTAATGCCAGTGCACGAGGAGCTTTTCTTTCGTGGTGGGCGGCCAGCTGACGATGGCGAGGTTGGTTCGCGGCAGGCCCCATACGGAATGCGCATGGCGCTCATCGATGGCGGTTTCCGCGAGTTCGGCGCGGTGGGCCCACTTTTCTTCCACGTTTTCTTTATCACTCCAGTAGCAAGGTTTATTACAGTTAGTGTAACGATCTCTTACCAGGAATTGTTCAGATCGGCGTGCTGCCGGATCCAGGCATGCATGGCGATGCCCGCGGCCACGCCAGCGTTGATGGACCGCGTGGAGCCAAATTGCGCGATGGAGCAGGTCATCAGGGCGGCGTCTTGCGCGGCGGCGCTGACGCCGGGGCCTTCTTGTCCGAATAGCAGCAGGCTGCGCTCAGGTAGTTCGGCGGTTTCGAGGGGCACGCAACCGGGGGTGTTATCGATGGCCACGACCGTCAGGTCTTCCTCAGACGCCCAGGCAATAAGCTTATCGACGCTCTCATGGTGCCGCAGATGCTGATACCTATCTGTCACCATGGCGCCGCGGCGGTTCCACCGCCGCCGCCCCACGATGTGGACGGTATCGACGGCAAAGGCGTTGGCGGTGCGCACGACGGTGCCGATATTGGCGTCATTTTCAAAGTTCTCGATGGCTATATGCAGGCTGTGCCGCCGCTTATCGATATCCCCCTTAATCGCCTCCCTCCGCCAATACCGATACGCGTCGACGACATTGCGACGGTCGCCCTCACGCAGCAGCTCCGGATCGTATTTGTCCGCCTCCGGCCCTTCCGGCCAGGGCCCTTCCCAGGGCCCCACGCCGTGCCGGCCCTCATTCCATTCGGTCGGACCCTTCGCCTCCTCGGGCTGCTCTCGCTGTTCTCGCTGCTCCTGCTGCTCCTGCTGCTCTGGTTGAGCAGTACTCTCGCCGCGCACACCCTGCCCAGTCTGCGCGTCGTGCCCAGTCTGTGCGTCCTGCTCCATCTCGTTACGCGAGTCCAAGGTCGTCCAAGCCAAGCAGGGAACGGTACTCAAGGCCCTCGGCCGAGATGACATCCTCGGCGCCGGTAGCGCGGTCAACGACGGTAGCCACGCCTACTACTTCTGCCCCGGCCTCGCGCAATGCGGCGACTGCCGTGAGCGGCGAGTTGCCGGTCGTGGTGGTGTCCTCAACGACCAGCACCTTCTTTCCAGCCACATCCGCGCCCTCGATACGGCGCTGCATGCCGTGCTTTTTGGCTTCCTTGCGCACGACGAAGGCGTCGATATCGCGGCCATCGGCATGCATGATGGAGGTGGCAACCGGATCCGCGCCGAGGGTGAGCCCTCCCACGGCCGCAAAATCCCAATCAGCGGTGAGCTCGCGGAGCAAGGAACCGATGAGGCGGGAGGCTTCGTGGTGCAAGGTCGCGCGGCGCAAATCAACGTAGTAATCGGCCTCTTTGCCCGAGGACAAAGTCACCTTGCCGTGCACAACGGCAAGCTCCTTGACCAGTTCCGCGAGACGCTTCTTCTTGTCTTCTTGCAGGTGCACTTCAGTCATCGCATTGCTCCTTCTTTAGAGTTTTCTTCGGCATATGAGGAAAGTCCTGGCTATGTGGGCCAACGCAACATTCTAGGCTACTCCCCCTGCCGCGGCCCCGACTCGTCCTGGCAGTCTTTATCGCGTGCAGCGGCTGGGCCACTGGTGTTTCTGGAACGACCTCGAGAAGAATCTCTGGATGGACCCGTGGACGAGCCTTCGGCTGAACCTTCGGCCGCGTCTTTGGCCGCACCTTCGGCCGTATCTTTGGCCGCGTTCTTGGCCGCGTCTTTGCCCGGGCCTGGGGAGGCATCGCCGAGGCCGCCGCTGAAAGAGCCGCCAAAAGCGCTGCCAAAAGTGTCACCGAAGATGGAAGCCTCCCCGAATTGCCGGCGCGGCAGGCGGGCGGCGCCTGAATCGGGGGTGGGGCGCTCATTGCCATCGGCAATGGCATCGACCTCGTCCGCCCCAATCGCCGTGTGCTCAACCGGGCCGCGGGTCTCGGAGTACGTGCGCGACGGCATATCCAATGGTTCCTCCGGCCTTTGGATGACCGGCCGGGAAAACTCCGGCTGTCCCACCGACGTTGTGCCTCCCACTGCTTCAACCACAGGCGCGGCGGGAATTTCCCTGGCTGGGTCTAGGTCCTCGAGGTGAATGGTGTGCACGGAGGAGGAGCGGGGTGGGAGGACGCGGGCGGCATCGGCAAGCAATGCCAAGGGCGGGAGCATTGCTTCCCAATCCGCGGTGCGCGAATGCTTGGTGGTTTGCGCCAAAACCCACTCGGTTTCCAGCCACAGCGCCGACACCACTTCCGGCATGCGCTGCAGCGCGATGCGCACGCGCTCGTCCACCATCCGCTCCGTCACGCCGCGATCGGAGGAATATACCTCAAACCCCTCGATGTTCATGGCCAAAAGCAGATCCTCCGACATCTCGGGCTCTTGGCTGTCGAAGCGCTGGAAATCAATGACCACATCCGATGCCGCCCCCGTCCTCATCGCCATCACATTGACGCCGTCGATATCCATCAGCAGCATTTCGTGGCCGTACACATTGCCGGCGACGATGTCTTTCGGCGCGGCGCCAGAGGAGGCGACTCCCCTCGTCCATTCATCGACAAGGTACTGGTCCGACTTCATGTACTCAAAGCCCCGGGTTTCCGCCCAGTTCTTGCGCTCCCGGCGAATGGTGCCAGGGATAAGCGGCCGCGGCCTTCCCACAGGTTTAGGCTTCGCGTGAGCTTCCGGTTGCTCTTCAGTTCCCTTCTGGCCCGCCTCGTCGGAGGAGGCATCCGCATCCGATTCCGTATCTTCAGCTGAGTCCGCAGCAGGGTGAATGCCAGAGCCTGCGCCAGTTTCCGCGGCCTTTTCAGTGTTGCCTGCGGTGTGAGCACTGTCGACGCTCTCGTTAGTGCCGTCAGTGTCGTTGCTGTCGTTGCTGTCGATACTGCCGTTGCTGCTGGCCCTGCCGGCACCGTCTGCGCCGGATGCAGGGCCTGCGGTTGTGGCGTCGGTTGTGTTGCCCTTTACGACATCATTTTCCGAAAGAGCTTCGGACTCGCTGGCACGGCGGGTGTCGCTGGCGCTGCGGTGCGCATCGTCTGCAGTGCGATGGTGACGCCCTGAAGAGGTAGCGGAGGAAGAATCGGATTCAATATCGGGGGACGGCGAGTACTTTGCCGCGAAACTGGAGGAGGATTCAGCACCGGCTTCATCTTCAGGTTCTGCGACCGCATCGGTGTCTGGGGCGCCTTCGGTGTCCGCAGTGCCTTCGGTGTCTGGGGTGCCTTCGGCATCCTGGTCACTGCCGTCAGCATGGTCAGTGTCGTCAGTGTGATCAGTGTGAGTAGCTGCGCGAAAAGGCGCGCCCTGGTCTTCCCGAGTGCCCAATTCTACCCAGGTGTCCTGGTCTCCTTGGGCGTCCTGGTCTTTCCCGTTGTGTTGGGGCTTCTCGCCTTGAGATTGTTCCGCCGCCGAATTATCGGAATCGCCTGCAGCGGTGTCCTGCCGCTGGGTATCCGTGTCGTGGTGGAAATCGGTGTCCTGCTGGGATGCGGTGTCTCGCTGGGCATCGGTGGCGCGCTGCGTGCGGTCGTAGTACAGCAAAAAGCCACCGGCGAAGCCGAGTACGAGCGCGAAAATCAGGAGTAAAGAAGCCATCATCTCCCGATAATAATAGGTACCGGCACCCCACGGTGCCGGTACCAGTCGGAGTCGGAGCGATTAATTGGGATTAATCGTTAACCGAAGTCCTATCCCCGCGTTCCACCGGGTTGGTCGGGTCTGCAGACCACTGCGACCAGCCGCCGATGTAGTGGCGCAGGCCGGTGAATCCGGCGTCTTCCATCGCCGCGAGGGCCAGCGCGGAGTGGTTGCCCGAGCCGGAATAGATGATTGCGTCCTTGGTGTTTTCCTGGGTCAATCCGGCCGCGGCCAGCACCTCACGGATTTCATCCGGAGACTTCAACGTGCGCACCCCATCGTTGTGGAAGAGGCGCTCGGGAATATTGACCGCACCGGGGATGTGGCCTGCCTTCAAATCTAGGTTTTCGCGGCGACCGGCAAAGCGGTTGCTGGAGCGCGTATCGATGAGGACGCCATCATGCTTGCGGACGTCATCGATCGAGGCGGTCTGCAGCTGGCCAGGAGTGACCTCGAACGTGGAGCCGACCGCAATATTGCCCGGGCCCGTGAGAGTCTGGTAACCGTGCGCGAGCCAGTTTTCCAAGCCGCCGTCGAGGATGCGCACATCCGTCAGGCCTGCCCAGCGCAGCGTCCACCACGCGCGGCCGGCGAACAGCCCGCGGCCCTCGTCATAGACCACCACGGGGCGGTCTTCCTGCAGGCCCCAAGAACGGATCCAGGACTGCAACTTGTCTTCATCGGGAAGCGGGTTGCGGCCATTGCGCGAGCCGGGAAGGCCGACGAAGGCCGCGCCGGTATCGCCAAACAGCGCGGTGGGAATGTGCTGGGAAGCAAAGTCGATGAAGCTTTGGCCCGTCTTGGGCTGCCAGTGGGTGCCGAGGAGGGTGAAACGATCGCCGTGGTAGATGGATTCTTTGAGTTCCTGCGGGGAAACTAAAATGCTCATGCCTTCCAGTCTAAAGGCATGAGCATTATTTTTCGCCCGGTAATTTAGCGAGCGGAGATATCCAGCTCCGCGCCGCCATCGGCGACATCGACGTGGACGGTATCGCCATCGGCAATGTCACCGGCCAAAAGCTTCTTCGCTAGCTTGTCACCGATAGCCTGCTGGATGGTCCGGCGCAGCGGGCGGGCGCCGTAGGCGGGGTCATAGCCGCGGTCAGCCAACCAGGACTTGGCGGAATCGGATACCTGCAGCGTCAAGCGCCGGGCCTCCAAACGCTCGGTGAGACCGCGCAGCTGGATGTCCACGATGCCGCGCAGCAGTTCCTCCGACAGCGGCTCGAACATCACCACGTCATCGAGGCGGTTGATGAACTCCGGCTTGAAGGCCCGCTTTACGGCCTCCATGGTCTCGTCCTTCGTACCGCCGGCGCCCAGGTTGGACGTCAGGATGATGACGGTATTGCGGAAGTCGACGGTGCGCCCCTGGCCATCGGTAAGCCGCCCCTCATCCAGGACCTGGAGGAGGACGTCGAAGACGTCGGGGTGGGCCTTTTCCACTTCGTCGAAAAGCACGAGCGTATAAGGCCGACGCCGCACGGCCTCGGTGAGCTGGCCGCCGGCCTCGTGGCCGACGTATCCCGGAGGGGCACCAACGAGCCGGGAGACGGAGTGCTTCTCGCCATACTCAGACATATCGATGCGCACCATGGCGGATTCATCGTCGAAGAGGAAGTCCGCCAGCGCCTTCGCCAGCTCCGTCTTACCCACGCCGGTGGGGCCGAGGAAGAGGAAGGAGCCGGTCGGGCGGTTGGGGTCAGCCACGCCCGCGCGGGAGCGACGCACGGCATCGGAAACAGCGGTCACGGCCTCGCGCTGGCCGACGACCCTCTCACCCAACACCGATTCCATGTTCAGCAGCTTCTCGGTCTCGCCCTGCAGCATCTTGCCGGCGGGAATGCCGGTCCACGCGGAGACGACCTCCGCGATGGTATCCGGGCTGACCTCCTCATCCAGCATGGTATTGCGCTGGGCAGCGGCCTTTTCCTCGGCTGCTGCCAGGTCCTTTTCCAGCGGCGGTATCTTGCCGTAGTTGATCTCGGAGGCTAGGGCGAGGTCGCCGTCGCGCTCGGCAATTTCTGCTTGGCGGCGAAGATCGTCGAGCTCCTCCTTAATATCCTGCACGTCATCGATGGCCTTCTTCTCGTTGGCCCAGCGCGCCTTGAGCTCGCCGAGTTTTTCGCGCTGGTCCGCGAGCTCGCCCTGCAGGGCGGCCAGGCGGTCCTTGGAGGCGGCGTCGGATTCCTTCTTCAGCGCGAGCTCCTCGATCTCCATGCGGCGAACGATGCGCTCGAGCTCATCGATTTCCTGCGGCGAGGAGTCGATTTCCATGCGCAGACGGGAGCCAGCCTCATCGACTAGGTCGATGGCCTTGTCCGGCAGGAAGCGGTTGGTGATGTAGCGGTTCGATAGCTCCGCTGCAGACACCAAGGCGGAGTCCATGATGCGCACGCCGTGGTGCACCTCGTAGCGCTCCTTGAGCCCGCGCAGGATACCGATGGTGTCTTCCACGGACGGCTCTGCGGCGTAGACCTGCTGGAAACGGCGCTCGAGGGCGGCGTCCTTTTCGATGTACTTGCGGTACTCATCCAACGTGGTTGCACCGACGAGGCGCAACTCACCGCGGGCCAGCATGGGCTTAATCATGTTGCCAGCATCCATGGAGCCTTCGCCGGTAGCGCCGGCGCCGACGATGGTGTGCAACTCATCGATGAAGGTGATGATTTCGCCCTCAGATTGCTTGATTTCATCCAGCACAGCCTTAAGGCGCTCTTCGAACTCGCCGCGGAACTTGGCGCCGGCGACCATGGAGCCGAGGTCCAGGCTGATGAGCGTCTTGCCCTTCAGGGACTCGGGGACGTCGCCAGCCACGATGCGCCGGGCCAGGCCCTCGACGATCGCAGTCTTGCCGACGCCCGGTTCACCAATCAACACCGGATTATTCTTCGTCCGGCGCGAGAGCACCTGGACGACGCGCCGGATTTCCTGATCGCGCCCGATGACCGGGTCGATCTTGCCCTCGCGCGCCCGCGCGGTGAGGTCGGTGGCATACTTTTCCAGGGCCTGGAATTGGTCCTCCGGGTTCTCCGAGGTCACCTTGGCGGCCCCGCGCACGGAGGGGAAGGCGCCCTTGATGGCGTCGTAGGTTGCGCCGCGGCCGGTCAGCAACTCGGCGGCGTCGGTCTTCGAACCGGCGATAGCGGCGAGGAGGACTTCGGTGGACACGAACTCATCGCCAAGCTCGCCCGCCAATTCCTGCGACTTGGTCAGTACGTTTAAGCCATCCCGGTTGAATTGCGGGTTGGACATATTGGAGCCCTCGGCGCTGGGATAAGAGTTAACCAGCTCGCGCGCTTCCTTCAGCACGGTATCCGGGTCAACGCCGGTGGCCTTGAGTACCGGCGCGGCGATGCCGCCTTCCTGCCCAAGGATAGCCGCCAGCAGGTGCGCCGGGCGGATATCCGGGTTGCCATTCGCAGACGCAGTCTGCAGGGCTTCCTGCAGCGCCTCTTGTGTTTTAGTGGTGGGGTTAAAAGAACTCATGTGTACGTTTCTCCTTCTAAGATTTATTCGTCCATTTTAAGGATTCACTTGGTATAACGCACATAAAGTTGAGCCTATTCCACTCAACCCAAATTTTTTGAGTCCACCCGGCTCAACTTCCCACGCTATGCTCCCCAGCGTTGCCGCCATGCAGCAAAAGTTCTACCCAAGTCCTGCCGGCATAGGAGTGAGCACGCCGCACTGCCGAAGCTGGGTTCAAACCGGGTTCCAGCGAGGCAGAGAGGTTCCGGCCGACAACCTCCATGAGGCGGGAAGTTTGCAGCCGACGGCCTGAGCGTGACGGAGCCCCAGCAGGGCGCGGCACGACAAAGCCGGGCCACCACACCAAAAATGTGGGAGCCCGGCTTGCGCAGAGTAGCTGCGCAGGGTGGATTTGTGAAGGCTAGGTTTCTTGTTTCTGGCCCACGTGGCCGATGCCCTCTTTGAAAATCGTGCCGCGCGGCGGAAGCAGACCCATGAATTTGAATGTCAGGTACACACCGATGGAAATGGCCAGCGAGACGGCACCGAACGCGCCGGTAAATCCGTACATCACAGCCATCGGCGCGATAATGGTCCACGAAATCTCGAACGGGCCGAAGCCGATGTAGGCCATGCCGTATTCGGAAAGCGTGCCGGACTTCAGCTTCGGGTCGACGATCTTAAGCACGGCGATGCCGGTAGCCACGGTGGCCGTCGCCCAGCCCCAGCCGAAGATACCGCGCTCGATCCAACGCTCGCCAAAGAACTCGGCGGGGAACCACATCAGGAAGAAGCTACAGAAGATGGTGCCCAAAATAAACAGCACCAGCAGCGCCTGCCAGTAGGAAGCGATAGCAGCAGGAACGATGGCGGCCACACCGAAGGCAATGAGGTAGTCGGTAGCAGCACCGGAGATGGAGGATACGGAATCCTTATCCAGATAATCCTCGGCACCGACGAAGTTCATGATGGCGCGGAAGATGAGGCCGATAACCATGGACATCGCAAAGAGCGGAATGGAAACATTTTCCCAAATGCTGGAAATGCCCTTATTGACGCCGTACGCCGTCATGACCGTGAGGATGATGAAGCCGAAGTGCAGCGCTAGCGGCTCGATGGAAGAAGGGTTGGTGGTGGCGCGACCAAGGGAGGGGCGATCAGCCAGGTTCTTGATGTAGCCGCGGCGAATCTCTTCCGGCAGCTCCTTGGGCACGTAGGACACCTTGCCCTTGCGGATGCCCCAGTTACCAGCGATGACACCACCGATAATCGCGGCCAGCGTGCCGACGGTCGCGGAAGTAAAGCCCAATGACGCTGCCGCCTCGGCGCCGACGCCCTCCAGCGCGCCACCCACAGCGGCGGCCGTGCCGAAGCCACCGGTAAAGCCAACCGGCAGCATCATGCCGAACCAGTTGGGGGTATCAAAGACTGGGGCGAAGAAGAGCAGGCCGAGCACGATGAACAGGCCCCACTGGCCGGTGAACATCATGGTGGAATAGCCCCACATATTGCGCGCGCCCTTACCCATGTTGCCGCCGACTTCCATGGAATAGGCCATCGAGGCAAAGACCACGGCGATGAGGATGGAGGTGTAGTCGCCGAGGTTATCGGAGAAGTTGATCCACCCCAGCACGTTGGGGCCGACGAGCAGGCCGATCAGGCCGGCGGTAATGGGGGCAGGCAGCAATAAGTCCTGGAAGATAAACTTCACTTGGTGGCGCAAAATATTGCCGATGACCATGAGTAAGGAAATCCAACCCACGTCCAGCATGAGCGTATAAGCGGAAAAATCTTCCATGGGAATCCTTTCTAGCTGTGCAGTTATGACAGGCCGCTCACTTGTAGAGAGCTCGCAGATAAAAAGTACATTACCTATCATGTAGTGAGCCACAACATACGGCGGATTTTCACCCCCGCTACAATGGCACGGTGGAGCACTACCTCAGCATCATCATCGGCGCGGGCCAGGCAGGCTTGGCGACGGCCCACCAGCTCACCTCCCGCGGCCTTATCCCCGCCCAAGACTTTTTGCTTATCGATGCCAACCCCGCCCCCGGCGGCGCCTGGCGTCACCGGTGGGATTCCTTGACGCTGGGCAATGCCCACAACATCGCGGATCTGCCAGGCATGCCCGCCCCGCTTGCCGATGCCTCCTCCCCCGCCTCCCACGTAGTCGCCGCCTACTACGGCGCCTACGAGGACAAGTTCCAGCTGCGACCCTACCGCC
The DNA here is from genome assembly GCF_023520795.1 of Corynebacterium accolens. Lineage (NCBI taxonomy): Bacteria > Bacillati > Actinomycetota > Actinomycetes > Mycobacteriales > Corynebacteriaceae > Corynebacterium > Corynebacterium accolens. The sequence continues at coordinate 2,203,421 of NZ_CP046605.1, forward strand.
CGGCGCGCGTCCGCAGCGTCCGCCCCCTGCCCGGCACGCACAGCGCGCGCAATCTCCACGGCGCGCTCGGCCCGCGCGATGAGCGCGCAACAGAGAACCCAGACGAGCCACGCAGTGTGCACGCTTCGCACGGCGAGCGCGATCCGCGGGGCGCGTTCCTCGTGACGCTGGAGTCCGGCGAGCAGTTTTCCGCGGACGCCATCGTTAACGCCACCGGCACGTGGGATAGGCCGTATATTCCTTATATTCCGGGCATCGGCAGTTTCGGCGGGCACCAACTGCACACCAAGGACTATTCGGCGGCGGAGGATTTTGCAGGCCAGCACGTATTGGTCGTCGGCGGTGGGCTATCCGCGGTGCAGTTCTTATTGGAGCTTGAGGGCATCGCGCAAACCACTTGGGCCACGCGGCGGGCACCGGATTTTACGGACACGGAGTTCGATAAGCAGTGGGGCTTGGATGTGGAAAAGAAGGTCCGCGAGCGGGTCTTTAGCGGCAATCCACCGGCCTCGGTGGTCTCGACCACCGGGATTCCGCCCTGGCAGGAATACCTGGATGCAGTCGAGCGCGGCGTTTTGGTCTCGCGCGGCATGTTCAATGCCATTGATGCGACCGGCGTGTGGTTTGGCGAGGCTGCGACGAGCAGCAGGACTGCGGCGAGCGACGGGGCGGCCACGGGTGGCAGGACTGCGGCGAGCGATGAATCTACGGCGCACTGTGAGACGGTGGCGGACGGCGACGGTGCTGTGAGCGGTGGGTTTGTGGGGGCATCGGAAAGCGGGGCGGCATGGCAGCCGTACCCGGCGGGCACGCACCTGGCGGTGGACGTCATCTTTTGGAATACCGGTTTTCGTCCGGTACTCGACCACCTGGCGCCGTTGCATTTGCGCTCGCACAAGGGCGGGATTGTCATGCGTAACGAGGTCTCGCCTGCCGCGAACCCGCGGGTTTTCCTCGCCGGATATGGATCGACCGCCTCGACGGTGGGGGCGACGCGCGCGGGGCGCTTGGCTGCGTGCGAAGTCATCAAGGCGCTGGAACTGTAGCGCGGGGACGATAGAGCAGGCGCCGATGGAGCGGGCGCCGCTCCCCACCAAAAGGCAGGCGCGGGGTGAAAGTGCGAAATAGAGGCAAGCAAGCACACTAGAATGGGAAAACATGTGGGAATTGGGCGAGCACTTCCGAAAGTACGCAGACGACTACCGCGATGCGGTGCATGAGCAGTTTTTCCTCATGGTGCCGGAGGCGCGGCAAGTCTTTTCCCTTTCTATGCAGGACACCCACCGGTCCATGGTGCACTCATTGGCGTGGATGATTGAACACGCGGAACCCAGCAGCGCCGGCGCGGGGGCGGGAGTTGGAGCTGCGCTGCCCGAGGCCGTCCGGGAGAAAATCGCGCAGCTCGGCCGCGATCACCGCAGGCACGGCTTCCCGGCAGAGGTGTATGCGCGGTTCGAGGAGGCGCTCATCAAAGGCCTCCGGGTATTGGCGCTGACGCGGTACCAATACGACTTCGCCTGCGCCGTCATCCACGAGGTCTGCGCGGAGATGGGCACCGCGGCGCGCGAGGCGGACCTGGCTGGGGAGGCGCCGGCGTATTCGGGGCAGGTGGTCGCGGTGGAGCGGCCGACGCGCGAAACAGCGGTCATTCGCGTGGAGGCGGGAATGCCCGCCGACTTCGAGCCGGGGCAGTATTTCCCCGTCACCACCCAGTACCTTCCCGGCCAATGGCGCATGCTCACCCCAGCTCAGCCAAGCGATGCCACCGGCCAGCTGGTCTTCCACGTCGCCGCGGTGGGCGCGGCTTCGCGGTCGCTTGCGCATACCAAGCCGGGCGATTGGTGGACTTTGGGCCGGCCCACCGGGTCCATCTGGCAGGACCTGCGCGCGTTGCGCGGCGGCAGGCTGGTCATCGTGGCCTATGGCACGGGCTGGGCGGCGGCGCGGTGCTTGGCGCTGGCGGCCCGCCAGGCCGCGGATGCGGGCGAGGAGGGACTCGCGAAGAACCTGGACCTGCAGATTTTTGCCGTTGCGGATAGCCCCGGCGCGCACTATGACACGCACTTCCAGCAGAACCTTACGGCCCTCTACCCCGATCTCAGCCTGCGCCGCATCATCCGGAAAGAAAACGACCCGTGGTTGCTGGGCGCACGGCCGCTTGCCGATGCCGCCACCCACACCCTCTCCCCCGACCCGACCGATGTAGTAGTCAACGAGGCCGAGTTATCCACAGGCACGCCCACCTACTTTGCCCTCTTCGGCAGCGCCGAGGAGGTAGCGGAAGGAAGGAAGGGGTTGGAGAAAAGGGGCATCGGCAAGCAGTGGATCTTGAGCCACAGCTGGGGCCGCGACCGAGAGTGGCTGCCGGAGGATTATGCGGCGCAGTCTTAGTCGTTAAGTTCTAGCACCGGCAGGGAGCGGCGCGTCTTCGCTACTTCTTGCGGGTCGATATCGGCGTAGAGGATCTCGTCTTCGTAGCCGGCTTCTGCCACGCGCACGCCGTTGGGATCGACGATGGTGGAGTGCCCGATGCCGGTCGGGCCCGAGGGGGATCCGGCCTCCGCGTTGCCGCCCGGGCGGGATTGGCCCGCGGCGAGAATATAGCTGGTGGAATCCAGCGCCCGCGCCGCCGTGAGCAGGCGCCACTGCTCCAGCTTGCCGGGGCCATCCGCCCAGCTGGTGGGCACGACGATGAGCTGTGCGCCCTCTCGTGCCAGCTCCTTGAACTGCTCCGGGAAGCGGATATCGTAGCAGACCACGACGCCGACGGTAAGGTCATCGACGTCAAAGGTCACCAAGGACTCCCCAGGCTGCACCGTATCGGATTCGCGGTAGTCAAAGGCATCGTAGGTGTGGATTTTTTCGTAGCCGCCCAGCACGCCGGGGCCTGCGACGAGCGCGGTATTGGATACGCGGTTGATGGTCTTATCCTCGCGCTCGATGGTATCGGCTGGGCAGAACATGCCGACGACGACGGTGACCTCCAATTCCTCCGCCGCTTCCTGAATCGCGGTGGCGAACGGGCCTTCGAGGTTCTGCGCCTGCTCGTCTAGGCGGCCCGAGCGGAAGTTCTGCGAGGTGGCCTCGGGCAGCACGATAAGGCGCGCGCCCGCCGCCGCGGCCTCGCGGATTTTATCCAGGGCGAGTTCTTGGTTTTCCTCGATGCTGCCGGTAGAGGTCAATTGCACTGCTGCTATTTTCATAAATCCCAACTTAGTGCAGCGTCACCTAGTTATCCACAGGTTGGCGATTTTGCCCTCGCGGCCACAGCCCGCAGCGGCCACGCTTAAGGCCATGAGTTATGTAGATATTCCTGAATACCTTCCCGCACATGTACGCACGTTGAGGGCGCGGCCGGCGGCGGCTATGCCGGGGGCACGCTTAAGCGTGGCTTCCCGGACGTCTGCCGCCCTGCAGCGCGCGGTGACACAGTGGTCTGAGACGCAGCAGCTTAGCGATGCCACCGTTTCCCAGCACCTGCGCAGCCTCCACTCCTTCCTGGACCGCAGCGGCGCGCTCGATTCCTCGCTCGCCGCGAGCTTGGGGAGGGCGCGATGAATTTATCGACTGCCCTGCGCCACAGCGCCGCGCAGCTCGCCGCGGACCGCGCTGGCCTGCACACTCACTATGTGGATTCACACCACGATTGGCGCTCGCTATCGCTGGGTGGGCCCGCGGGCGTGGCGGCGCGATCCGGTTTGGCGGAGGCAACCGAGTGGCTGAGTAGCCCCCTCGGGCAGATGGAGCGGGTCATCGAGGTACTCGACCGGCATGCGGACCTGCAGGCCTGGCGCGAGGAGGTGGAGGCGCGGATCATTTCCTTTTTGGGCAAGATCGACGAGCTTTCTGGGCCCGCCGCGCTAGCCGGTGCCGTGCAACTGCGGGAGGTGCGCGCGCTTGGCGATGCCCTCGATTGGCTCTGTTCCCAAGAAATCGACGCCCTCTGCACGCCCGCCGGGGCGGAACCGCCTAAGCGGCTGGAGGATTTTGCCGATCTTCCCCTCGATACCATCCACGAGATTAACCTCGCCCAGGCCAGCGACCGCGTGGCGCAGCTGGCCGCGGATAATCCTGATATGCGCATCGTGGAAACTAGCCCTGGCCGGTTGGTAGCACTGGTGGATCCTGAGGGCTTTCGCACGGAACCTGCGTCCGTGACCACGTTTGTCGAAGGCGTGCATTCCTCCGACCCCACCACCTGGCAGCGCGCCGTGGACCGCGGCCGCAATATCGCCACCGCGAGCGGTGGGCCAGCCGCCGTGTGGTTGGGTTACCAAGCGCCGTCCAGCCTGCCGCGCGCCGTGCACGCCGAACCCGCGCGGGCGGCGGGGCAGGAGCTGGTGCGGTTTCAGCGGGGCATCGGCAAGCGGTATCCAGGCGCAAAGCGAACGGTGGTGGGCTATTCCTATGGCTCCGTCGTGACCGGATACGCGGCGCGCGAGGAGGAAATCGCCTCCGATATCGTGCTCGTGGGAAGCCCCGGCACGAGTGCTCAGCACGCCGGCGAGCTGCACGGCACTGTGTGGGCGGCGACCAATGACAATGACCCCATCGCTATCGCGACGGGGCCACTGAGCGGGATCCACGGCCCGGATCCCACCACCCAGTCCTTTGGCGCCACTCCCCTCCCCGGCGCGGATGGCCTGCCTGGGGACCACGGGTCTTATTGGGAGGACCCGCAGTTCCTGCGCGGTTTGGGCACGGTGGCCGCCCCGGAACCCAGGCCGGATTAGCGTTGGGCTGGGCAGCGCGGGGGCGTGGGAGCGTGGGGCGGGTTTAGAAGAGTCCTGCGGGGGCGTCCGAGTACGAGACCAGCATGTTCTTGGTTTCCTGGTAGTGGCCGAGCATCATCAAGTGGTTCTCGCGGCCCAGGCCGGATTCCTTGTAGCCGCCGAAGGCGCTGTGTGCCGGGTAGTCGTGGTAGTGGTTGACCCACACGCGGCCGGCCTGAATATCGCGCCCGGCGCGGTAGCAGATGTTTTGTTGGCGCGACCATACGCCGGCGCCGAGGCCGAAGTTGGTGGTATTCGCGATCTCGATGGCCTCGTCGTAATCCTTGAAGGTCGCCACAGAGAGCACTGGCCCGAAGATCTCCTCCTGGAAGATGCGCATCTCGTTGCTGCCCTTAAAGACCGTGGGCTCGATGTAATAGCCGTTTTCGAGGCCTTCGACCTTGTTCACGTGGCCGCCGGTGAGCGTTTCCGCGCCTTCTTCTGGGCCGATCTTGAGGTATTCGGTGATCTTGTCCATCTGCTCCTGAGAGGCCTGGGCGCCCATCATGGTTTCGGTATCCAACGGGTGGCCAATCTTGATCTTCTTGACGCGCTCGATGGCGAGCTCCAAGAACTTATCAGCAATATCCTCATGGACCAGCGCGCGCGATGGGCAGGTGCAGACCTCGCCCTGGTTGAGGGCGAACATGACGAATCCCTCGACGCACTTTTCTAGGTAGGAGTCATCTTCATCCATGATGTCTTTGAAGAAGATGGACGGCGATTTGCCGCCGAGTTCCAGGGTGACCGGAATGACCTTGTCCGCGGCGGCCTTATTGATGAGCTTGCCCACTGGGGTGGATCCGGTGAACGCGATCTTGGCGATGCGGTCCGAACCCGACAATGCCGCACCAGCTTCCTCGCCCACACCGTTGACGATATTGAGCACGCCGTCTGGGAGGAGGTCGCCGATGATATCCATGAGCAAGAGGATGGATGCTGGCGTTTGCTCCGCGGGTTTGAGAACGATGCAGTTACCGGCGGCCAGGGCCGGTGCGATCTTCCAGGAAGCCATAAGCAGCGGGAAATTCCACGGAATGATTTGGCCGACCACGCCGAGCGGCTCGTGGAAGTGGTAGGCCACGGTGTCTTCGCTGATTTGGGACAGGCGGCCCTCCTGTGCGCGGATGGCGCCCGCGAAGTAGCGGAAGTGGTCAACGGCCAGTGGGATATCGGCGGCCAAGGTCTCGCGGACGGCCTTGCCGTTTTCCCAGGTTTCCGCGACGGCGATCTTTTCCAGGTTCTCTTCAATCCGGTCCGCGATGCGGTGCAGCAAGAGCGCGCGCTCTGCTGGCGTGGTCTTGCCAAAGGTGGCGAAGGCCTTTTCCGCGGCATCGATAGCCGCATTAACATCGGCTTCCTTGCCGCGGGCCACCTGACAAAATACTTCACCGGTCACGGGGCTGATGTTGTCCATGTACTCGCCATCGACTGGCGGTACCCACTTACCGCCAATGTAATTGTCATAGCGGTCGCGGTAGTTGACGATGGCCCCTTCGGTTCCGGGTGCTGCGTACAAAGTCATGATGGTGGTGTCCTCTCGTGCAGAAATCTCGACTGTGGCTCTTGCCAGGTGTGGTCCTTGCCGGTTATGGCCCGGACCACTGCAGGCGCTCTACCGTGGCGTATCTCACCTGCTTTCCGGCCATAGTAATGCACTTTTTCGCATCTCGCACAAAATAGGGGTGAGAAATTAACATTTCTTCACAGACCAAAGTCCGGTTGTGCGAGTGCAGAACTGCCCGAGGGAGGGGGCAGCGGTGCGAGGGGGCGCGGGAATGATAGGGGCCGAGGGGGAGCCGGGAGGCCGGGGGCACCGAGAGTGCGAGGGGCTTTTGGGCAGAGATAAACCCTCCATACCTGTGCGGGCGCTATGCCGTAAAAGGTATGGAGGGTTTTAGTTGAGGTTTCTCGTCCGCAGGACGAGTTAGGCGGTTTAGCCGGTTTAGGCGGTTTAGCCGCCGTTGTTTCGGCGATTGCGTTTGCGGTCGCGCGCGGTGCGCGGGCTCCACATCACCACGGAGGTAGACCGCGGGACGTGGACGAGCTCACCGCTGCGTTGAGAACGCAACGAGACCTGCGAGCCTTGCGGGCCTTGGGCGCCGCGGGTGTGCTGCCCCTGTGCTTGGGGATGTTGTGCTTGGGGGTGCTGCGATCCCGAGCGCTGCCCGGCGGCGAGCTGGTCGCGGAGGGCACGGACTTCATCGGCAAGCGCATCGCGTTCAGCCTCGAGCTGGTCGCGTTCCTCGGTTAGCTCGATGATGGATTTGATGCCGGCGAGATTGACGCCATCGTCTTGCGAGAGCGCCTGAATCTTGCGGAGCAGTTCAATATCGCGATCCGAATAACGGCGGCCGCCGCCCCGGGTGCGGGCCGGAGAGACCAAACCCATGCGGTCATAGGTGCGCAGGGTTTGGGCGTGCATCCCGGAAAGCTCGGCGGCCACGGAAATGACGTAGACCGCAGTAGCGGAGCCTTCTGCCTTTCCAGTACTCATTGTGCAATGCACCTCCTGCCTTAATTGCTCTCCGCGCCGGCCCAGCCTGCGCGGGGATTAAAGCCAGAGTCCTTTTCGGCTTGTGCATAGGTACGCAGGGCGCTGGAGGCCGCAGCATCGAGCTTGGAAGGCACGGTGACCTGCACGCTCACCAAGAGGTCGCCGGCCTTACCGGCGCGCTTGGCAATGCCGCGCCCACGCACGCGCAAGGTGCGACCATCCGGGGTACCGGCGGGGATCTTCACACGGACCGGGCTGTCCAAGGTGGGAACCGTGATGGTGTCACCTAGGGCGAGCTCGGCAAACGAGACGGGGACGGTGATGTGGATATCGTCGCCGTCGCGGGTAAAGACCTTGTCGGGCTTAACGGTGACCGCAACGAAGAGGTCACCGGCCGGGGTGCCATTCGGGCCAGCCTCGCCTTGGCCGGCGATGCGGACCTTTTGGCCGTCGATGACGCCGGCGGGGATGCGGACCGTGATATTCCGGGTACGGTGCACCGTTCCGGTGCCGTTGCAATCCGAACATGGATCTGGGATGCGGCGGCCCGTGCCATCGCAATCCTTGCACGGGGCGGAAAAGCCGAAGGCACCGCGGTTTTCCGAGGTGTACCCGGAGCCATTGCAGGTCCCGCACGTTGAGGTCTTGCCGGAGGAAGAACCCGAGCCGTGGCACGTGGTGCACGGCGCATTACCGCTTAAGGCCAGCGGGATGGTGGTCCCCTTGGCGGCCTCGCGGAAATCGAGGGTTATTTCCGTTTCGACGTCGGCCCCCCGCGACGGTTTAGCTGAGTGGCCAGCACTACCGCTGCGGTTGAAAACGCTACCGAAGATATCCCCAAAACCGCCGCCTTGAGACGATCCTCCAGTGGCTCCTCCGAAGAGGTCCGAGAGGTCGAAGTCTTGCGCACCTTGTCCACCCATGTTCGTGGATCGAAACCCGCCGGGAAAGCCGGCGCCTCCGTTCCGTCCAAAGCCACCGCCATTACGCAGCATGGCCTTGAACTGGTCGTATTCTTTGCGCTCGGAGGCATCGGAAAGCACATCGTATGCTTCCGCAACCCGCTTGAACCGATCCGCTGCCGCGGGGTCATCGGGGTGGGTATCGGGGTGGTTTTCGCGGGCAAGCTTGCGGTACGCGCGCTTGATCTCGCTTTGGTCTGCGGACGAGGAGACCCCCAGATCCGCATAATAATCTTTGTCTGCCCATTCGGGTTTAGCGCTCACTGGGCATCTCCTCCTTTCAAGAAGAATCGGTTGTAGTTAGTAAAAAGGGCGCCGGGGGAAGTTGAATCAGTCAGTTCCCAAGGCGCCCTTTTCCCGGATTAATCGGCTTGTTCGGTGCCTTCCGAACTGCCGGAGTCCTCACCGGGGTCCGCGATGATGACCAGCGCGTTGCGCACCAGCCTCTCACCTACGCGGTAGCCCTGGCGCAGCACGGTGCCAAGCACCTGCTCATCGCCGGAGGACAAATCCTGCACGGCCTCGTGCATCTCTGGGTCGAAGGGTTCGCCCTCTTCACCAAAGGCGGTGAGGTTGTGCTGCTCTAGGCCCTTGCGGAGCTTATCCGCAACCGCCTTGAGCGGGCCCTCCAAGTCACCGTGCTGCTTGGCCAAATCGAGGTCATCAAGAACCGGCAGCAAGTCACTAATGACCTTTGCCTTCGCGGTCTCGATAACGGATTGGCGGTCACGCTCGGTGCGGCGGCGGTAGTTGGTGTATTCCGCATTCAGACGCTGCAGGTCTTCCGTGCGTTCTGCCAACTGCGCCTCCACATCGTTGGTGGCAGCGCCGGTGGAGGTGGGCTCATCGCCCTCCGCCTCGGCTTCGACCTCATCGGCGTTGACATCAGCCAGCGCGTCTTCGAGGTCAGCATCAAGGGTGGGATCCAACTTGGCTTCTTCGGAGGCATCAGCCTGCGCGTCGTTGGCAGCCTGTGCTTCCTCGGCCTTTTCGGCGGCAGCCTCAGCGCGGTCAGCCGAGGTAGCCTCCGGATCCGTGTTTTCCGGGTCGCCTGGGTTTTGCGGCATTCCGCTGTCCTGAGTCATTACTTGTCGCCATCCTTGTTGTCGTCGGAGTTCTCGTCTTCGTCCACAACTTCAGCGTCGACCACGTTCGGGTCGCCCTGTGCGGCGCCGGCATCGCCAGCACCCTCAGCGCCGCCCTCTGCAGCCTGCGCCTCGTAGATCTGCTTGCCCATCTCCTGGGATTCGGTGGACAGCTTCTCTACTGCGGACTTGATGGCGTCGAGGTCATCGCCCTTCAGCGCCTCATCGACGGCGTCAGCAGCCTCGGTGACCTTGGTCTTGGTGTCCTCAGAGACCTTGTCCTCGTTATCCTCCAAGAACTTGCGGGTCTGGTAGGAGGTGGACTCTGCGTTATTGCGCAGCTCCTGCTCCTCGCGACGCTTCTTGTCTTCCTCAGCGTGCTGCTCGGCGTCCTTGACCATGCGGTCGATCTCTTCCTGGGAAAGGCCGGAGCCTTCCTGGATCTTGATGGTGTTTTCCTTGCCGGTGCCCTTGTCCTTGGCGGTCACGTGGACGATTCCGTTGGCGTCGATATCGAAGGTGACCTCAATCTGGGGCACACCGCGAGGCGCCGGTGCAATGCCGCCGAGCTCGAAGGAACCCAGCAGCTTGTTGGCGGTAGCCATCTCGCGCTCACCCTGGAAGACCTGGATCTGTACGGAAGGCTGGTTGTCTTCTGCGGTGGTGAAGGTCTCAGACTTCTTGGTCGGAATGGTGGTGTTGCGCTCGATGAGCTTGGTCATCACGCCGCCCTTGGTTTCAATGCCGAGGGAGAGCGGGGTGACATCGAGAAGCAGCACATCCTTAACCTCACCGCGCAGCACACCTGCCTGGAGGGCAGCACCGACTGCAACGACCTCGTCCGGGTTAACGCCCTTGTTCGGGTCCTTGCTGGTCAGCTCCTTGACCAGGTCAGATACGGCCGGCATACGGGTGGAACCGCCGACCAGCACAACGTGGTCGATATCGCCGACGGAAAGGTCAGCATCCTTAATGACCTGGTTGAACGGAGCCTTGGTACGGTCCAGCAGATCCTGGGTGATCTTCTGGAACTCGGTGCGGGTCAGGGTCTCGTCCAAAAACAGTGGGTTCTTGTCAGAGTCAACGGTGATGTAGGGCAGGTTGATGTTGGCCTGCTGGGAGGAGGACAGCTCAATCTTGGCTTTCTCTGCAGCCTCGCGCAGACGCTGCACGGCGCGCTTGTCCTTGGTCAAGTCAACGCCCTGGGAGCTCTTGAAGCGGTCCACCAGCCAGTCAACGATGCGCTGGTCCCAGTCATCGCCACCCAAGGTGTTGTCACCTGCGGTAGCCATAACCTCAACGACGCCATCGCCGATTTCCAGCAAGGACACGTCGAAGGTGCCGCCGCCCAAGTCAAAGACCAGGATGGTCTGCTCTTGCTCGCCCTTTTCCAGGCCGTATGCAAGTGCAGCCGCGGTGGGCTCGTTGACGATGCGCAGGACGTTCAGCCCGGCAATCTGGCCGGCTTCCTTGGTGGCCTGACGCTGGGCGTCCTCGAAGTATGCAGGGACGGTAATAACAGCGTCCGTAACATCCTCACCCAAGTAGGACTCTGCATCGCGCTTCAGCTTCATCAGCGTGCGAGCAGAAATCTCCTGGGAGGTGTAGTCCTTGTCATCAATGTTGACGGTCCAGTCAGTACCAATGTGGCGCTTGACGGAGCGGATGGTGCGGTCCACGTTGGTCACGGCCTGGTTCTTGGCGGACTGACCAACCAGGATTTCGCCGTTCTTCGCAAACGCTACAACGGAAGGCGTGGTGCGGGAGCCTTCGGAGTTAGCGATAACGGTGGACTCGCCACCTTCCAGTACGGAAACGACGGAGTTCGTCGTACCAAGGTCAATACCTACTGCGCGTCCCATGATTCTTTCTCCTTTTTATCGAGTACAGTTAATAAAGTTGATTGTCAGTGACTCAACTCTTCGTTGCGTCCTTGCGCTACTCTAACAGAACTTTAGCGCTCCTACACAAAACCTTGAGCCTGTGTCACTCAACCTTAACAACGGACCACCTTGCAAAGTTATTCCCACGGACTCAACTTTCTTGAAACTTTTTATATTTCCCCAGCTAGACAGGTTGTAAAGGTGGTCCACCATCCCAGCTTCCTCAGATACACAACAAAGAAAAACTCTTCCTCCAGAGGGCCCCACAGATCCCAAAGTCACCCACACGGCACCCCAAAAGCGCCCCAAAGGTGGCCAAAAGTTACCAAAGAAAGGGGCACAAAGAGGATTGTCAGCCCTCGCCCGCTCGCAGATACTGGACACCACGGCAGCCGCTCGGTTGCTCTCCAGAGAATGATTGTTGTGTAGATTCACTTCCCCCACCGACATGAAAGGAAATGTCAATGCTCGATACCCTTGTACACCTCAGCTCCGCCGTTGACTTCGATACTGTCGTTAAGATCGCCAAGGGCATTGTTGGGCTGATTTCTCAGTCCGACTCCAACTCTGAGGGCCTGTCCTCTGTAGTTGAGGGCCTGTCCTCCCAAGGCAGCGTAGAGTCCACCACTGAGACCACCGCTGCGGCTGAAGAGGCTGCCACCACCGCCACCGCCGCAAACGCTTAAACCCCCGAGCGCTTAAAACGCTCGGTAGCGTTTCACACTCCTTCATGAAGACCAGCTAAACCTCCCTCACCTTCTGTGCCGCGCGGCATGCGCTGCGCAATTAAGCTGCACGATTAAGCAGCCAGAAGGTGCAGGGGGTTTAACTGTTTTAGCACCCTATTTCTCAGATATGCGTTTGTATTTACACTAGACGCGCACGTCAACCTTCACCCCAGCGTCTAGAAAGCGAACTTCTCGCCGTGACCCACGCCCCTCGCCCACCGCTGTATCACCGCCTCCGCTCGGCGATGACCCTCCAGCGCACCGCAGCATTAATCGCCGCACTGTGCGTAGCGCTTACCCTGCTCGCAGCGTTTCTCACCCCAACTGAGCATCAGCTATCCGCGGCCATCATCGGGCTCATCCTCACGGCGATCACCGCCTCTGTGTACCGCTACCCCAAGACCATGACGGTGGCGTTCCTGGGCATCTGGGTCGCTGCCATCCTCACGGTGGGCATCCCCTATGCCAGTTGCGTATTCCTCGCCCCGGTCTTCCTCGCCGTCTTCGCGTTTCATGGCACTAAATGGCAGACCTTCTTCCTGCTCTTGGCATTTTGGGGTGTCGGCCTTATCGATCCTGGCACGCACCGGCTGGTTTTCCTCCCGGCGCCCGCGCTGGTCTGGGGCATGCTTTTGGGCGTCAGCGCCCTTATCGGCAGCACGCTGGCGCATTCCGCCAAGCGCTACAAGAAGGCGATGGTGGAATGGAATAACGACGTCAAGCGCCGCCAGACCGACTTGGCCGAAACCCTCCACAATTCCGTGGTCTCCAGCCTGACGGTCAATACCATGCAATTAGAGGCCCTGAGCTTGGAATACGCCAACGATCCTGGCCTTAGCCGACGCCTTACTGAGCTTAGCGATGCCATGCGTGCATCCATGTCCGAGGTCCGCGCGCTCACCAAAGTACTACGCACCAATATTGAGGGCGCCACTGAGGCCACCAGTCTTGGGACGCTGGCCCCACCCACCAGCTTTGCCCAGCTGCTTAGCCGCGAGGAAGAGCGGCTCTCCAAGCTCAATCGCCGCCCAGTGGTCAACATTAGAGGGCACGATTTCTGCCCCGAATTTCCTCCCACGGTGCTCGAATCCATCGCCGCTATTACCACCGAGGCGTGCCTGAACGCCGTGAAGTACTCGCCTCCCGGCGCCGAGATTGCCATTTCGGCGCGTCCGCACATGGGCTGGACGCAGCTTAGGCTGAGCAATCCCATTGCGAAGCCCACGAGCACGTCGGCGGAGACATCGTCAGGCATTGGGCTTTCATCCATGCAGCGCATCGCAGCAACTATCGATGCCAGGTTGGATGCGAGGGGCACCGACAAGCGCTGGGAGCTCACCCTATCTCTGCCGCCTTCGGCGCATAAGGAGCGTTAATTATGCCACGCCGCATGGCAGGGTCGCGCCCCCTTCTATTAAGCTATGCCTTGCTTATTTTGACGTAGATTTTATGACAAGGAGATTGGTCATGCAGACCGCGCTCGCTAGTATCCTCACGCCCTTAATGATGTCCACCTCCCTGTTCGGCGCGGATCTCACGCCCGGCGATCTGCCCCAGAACACCAAGTACGAGTCCTCCGTAGAACTCGTCTTCGGCTGCCCGGCCCCATGGTGCTTCGAGTAAAAACGGCGCTGCTGCTTGTCGATGACGACCCCCTCGTCCTCGAGGCCCTAGGCCACTACTTTGCCACCGCCGAGGACATGGAGGTCAGCGCCACCGCAGAAAACGGCAAGGACGCCCTGGAGCAGCTAAAGACCAACGACATCGATGCGGTTATCGCCGATATTCACATGCCAGAAATGGATGGCACCGTATTATTGCGCGAGATCAACAAGCTGGAGGATCCCCCAGTTTTCATCGCGATGACGGCGATGGATAACGATGACACCCTCAAAGAGGTCATGTCCCACAAGGCCGCAGCCTATATCCTCAAAAGCTCCAAGCCCGCCTATATCCAAGACACGGTCCGGGAGGCGGTGCGCGGCGGCACGGTCGTAGCCCCGCAATCCTTAACGCGCCTCTTCCAGCAGATGCCGGAGCTGCAGACCGACGATGACGACGCGGCCGCCGCGCCGGCCCACGCACCGGAAACGCCCAATATCTCCCCGGCACAAGAGCGCATCCTCGACCTGGTCTGCGAGGGCAAATCCAATGAGGAAATTGCCACCAGCACCCACTATGCCGCCGGCACCGTCAAGAAGTACGTCTCCAGCCTGCTCAGCGAATTCCACGCAAAATCTCGCCTCGAACTCGCCGTTAAAGCACTGAAAGCCGGTTACGGAAAATAGGGGCTTCCCTTAAGAACGCACCTGCACAGCACAATGCGCCCCCGCAACGTTTCGTACGCGTTGCGAGGGCGCTGCTTTGACCGCTTCTAAGTCAGCTTCTCAGAAGCCGGCAGTGCTGGGTAACTGCCACTAGCTTTCTTAAGCGTTGCGGTTCCTACGCACCAGGAAGAGACCGCCTGCAATAGCCATGATTCCGGCAATAACCAGTCCAATGACAGACGCGCCGGTATTGGCAAGGCCAGTGGTTCGCTGCGAGTGGTCACCCTTGGCAGGGGCTGCAGCCGTCGTGCTGGTGGCGGCATGAGACTGCGAACCGTTCTGCGGCTGGGTGGTCTCCTGCTGCGTGCCGGGTTCCCGCGGCTCAGTTCCCTGAGGCTCGCTCGACTTCGGCTTGTCCGGCGTCGTGCTCGGTTCCTTATCCTTGTTCTTTCCCAACGGCAGCAATGGCACTGGGAGCAATGGCTGCGGCAACGTCGGCGTCGTGGTGGACGAAGGCGTAGGCTCAGGGCTTCCCGAAGGCTCGCAGTCCGGGTCCTCGGACTCAGGCTCCGTAGAAGGAACTGTGGTCTTGCCACTCTCGCTAGGCGTTGGCTCCGAAGGCTCGGACGGCTCCGACGGATCCGATGGCTTAGGGGACTCAGACTCCGATGGCTTACACGTCGGCGTAGTCGTCTTGGTCGTCTCCGTAGTCGAAGAAGCAGGAGTCTCCGAGGTAGTCGTCACCTCCGTAGATGTAGTAGACGAAGGAGAAGATGGCTCAGGATCCTCTTCGGGCTCTGGCTCAGGGTCTTCGGTCTCTGGTTCCGTGGTCGTTACCGTGGTCTCGCCATCTTCATTGGGCGTAGTCTCCGAAGGCTCTGACGGTTCCGATGGCTCCGTTGGCTCCGACGGTTCAGGAGAATCCGAGGTAGTCGTCGCCTCCGTAGACGGAGTAGAAGAGGTAGAAGACGGCTCCGACTCCTTTTCCGTATCCGGCTTGGGTTCGGTCTCGCTTGGAGTAGGCGCCTCAGGGTTTTCATCGACGGTCAGCGCGGCACTCGCAACATCTTGTTTAAATAGATGCGCATTTCGGCTTTCGACCTTGACACCGAAGTGGTCCTTGCTGGGATTGAATGAGCAATTAGTAGACCTCACCCGTTGTTTAACGTGGATGGTAGAGCCTTCAGGTATCCATACATCGCCGGCGGAGCCCTTTTCATTGAACTTCCATTCATAGCGGCTGAGCCAACGATAGTTTGTCAGATCCGTACCGTCGGCACCCGTATAAATGGTCGGCTTAGCCTGCGGGTTCAGGGTACGCTTTGGATAAGCGTCACTTGGGAAAACCTTATCGGTGAGATTCTCTCCATTGGGGCCCGTCACCGTAAATTCTGGTTTACCGTTCAATTCGAAGTGGTCAGCAGTAGTCCCGAGCCACAAATCGGCCATCCAAGTTCCGTAGCGGCCTGGGTTTTCAAAGGTAAGCGTACCTTCCGCATCCCGGTAGCAGGCAGCATTGTCCACCTCGCGACCGTTTACCTCGTTCATTTCCCATTTCCCGTACGTCCAGTCCAACGTCGGGCGGATATCGATTTCGGTCGCTACCGTCACACCGAGTTCTTCTCCATCTTTGACAGTCTCGTTAACCGTGACAGGAATATCGACGCTTAGAGAAGTGTCGGCGCCAAAGGGAGTGGTCGATTTAAACCCAGGGCGAAGCTCGCCGGTTGCAAATTCAAAAGCAATAGTGTTGTGCTCGTCCACCGTCGGAGCTTGGGTAAGCTCCCGCTTCTTACCGTCGCTCCACTTGAAGTCCAACTTATCTACCGATTTGACGGTCAGTTTCGGATTAACATTCAGTTCAAACAAAACTGCGGTGATATCAGACTCGCCATATTTCCATTTTCCCGACTTTGGATAAGGTGCCGTACCGTCAATTTCGATGTGGGCATTGACGGTTTCACCAGGCTTTACTTTGGTTTTATCCGTGTCCAAAGTAATCCTGGCCGTTTTGGGGCCGTGCCCCAGGTCGTCACCGTGAGACGGTCCCTCTAGCGACGCGTCAGGAATGAAGGCATTAGCAGACGTAGGGGTTACTACCGCAGCCCCCGCTACCGTCAGGAGCGAAGCAGTAAGCAACGCCATTACTTTCGTGGAAGCTTTTCTGGAAGTCCTCATGGAAACCTCTGGCAAGTAGATGAATAGGGGCTAGAGAATGCTTAAAATTCAGCCGTGAACATTAACATGAGCTGTGAAAAGCGTGTACCTCATGTACAAGGTTGGACACATATCAACTTCGCATGAGTGGCGATCTGGGTGAAATACAGTCTTGGCCCATTTACCCCAGATCGCTGCACGGCCCTGACCTCGCCAGACAGTCTTTAACACGGTTAATCTCGGAGAAAGCGCACCTTTAACACTAGGCAGCGACTACCCCCTAAAACTCTGTACCCAGCACGTTAAGCTTTCTGTTTTTACCCCCGAGTGTGATTTTGCAAACGAGACTAGCGTCACGTTCCTTCCACCCCTATAATCAGGTTAACAGCAAAGGGGTAAAAATCCTTGCGTACCAGCGGATTTATGCCGTTCCCGGTACTTATATCCCGTTCTGGAACATAAAGGGCATTGCACTTTTACTACAGAGAGTGCTCACCCTTTTTTAATATCGTCACTTCGTAGAAAGCAGGTGAGTGTTGAACACCAACTTGGCACGCGTCCGCCGCCATAGCGACAGGCCCCCGGTCACTAATACCGTCAGCACTATGGCTTGTTGATTCGCTTGGTGTAAACCACCGAGCAGCGGCGCGCGCATTCCGCGTGTTCCACTCATTGCCACGTGTGCGGCGTATAACGCCCCGCATGCTTTCTCATTTCCATAGACTTACCAGCCACTTTCTGCCACCGGCGCTAAAAGTCACAGCATAAAGGCCACACCGCGGTGTGGGTTGGCCACCAACCTGGAAGTACACGTTTCGAAAAAGAGGTTGAATTTCACATGACTTCTCCCGCATACACCCGCACGCCACTATCTGATGATGTTGAGGCCGTACTGCCCGCCGCCATTAAGCGCGCGCAAGGCTGGCTCGATTCCACCGCAGATGAAAAGGACAAGGCCACCGAGCAGCTCGCGGAGCTGCTGCGTGATGACAATGGTGTGCGGTTCACCATGGACTTCGTGGACCGCGTCATGCGCCCGGAGGATGACAAGGTCGCGGCCAAGGCGCTGAAGGACATTTCCTCCCAGTACGATCCTTCCTTCCTGGGCAGCATCAATGGCGCGCTCGTTGGCGCCGGCGGCTTCTTCGGCCCCATCCTGCCTAACCTGGTCATGCCGGTAGCCCGCATATACATGCGCAAGATGGTCGGCCACCTGGTGCTGGATGCGGAATCGGATGCGCTCAATGACACCCTGGAAAAGGCCGCAGCCTCTGGCGAGCAGTTGAACCTTAACCTCCTGGGTGAAGCCGTGCTCGGTGAAGAGGAAGCAAAGTCCCGCGCGCGCCGCACCCTGGAGCTCATTAAAAACCCGCGCGTGACCTACGTATCCGTCAAAGCGTCCTCAATGGTGGCGCAGCTGAATAACTGGGACATCGGCAGTTCCGTAGAGCGCTTGAAGGACCGCCTGCGCCCGCTCTACCAGGAGGCCGCACGCCGCAACCCGCAGGTCTTTATCAACATGGACATGGAGGAATACCACGACCTCCACCTGACGCTGCGCCTGTTCAAGAGCCTGATGAGCGAGCCGGAGTTCAAGAACCTGGAATCCGGCATCGTGCTGCAGGCCTACCTGCCCGATACCTTCGATGCCCTCCAGGACATCGCGGAATTTGCCAAGCAGCGCGTGGCAGAAGGCGGCGCCAAGGTCAAGGTGCGCATTGTAAAGGGCGCCAACCTGTCCATGGAGACCGCCGAAAGCGAAGTCCACGACTGGCCGCTGGCTACCTACACCAACAAGCTGGACGTTGACGCTAACTACTACCGCCTGCTGGATTACATCCTGCAGGAGGAATTCGCGGACTGCATCCGCATCGGTGTGGCCAGCCACAACCTGTACACCGCCGCTATGGCCTACGAGCTGGGCGTCAAGCGCGGGGTGCTGCACATGCTGGATTCTGAGATGCTGCAGGGCATGTCCCCGGCGCAGCAGGCAGCCGTGCGCAAGGTCTACGAGGGCCGCCAGATCCTCTACACCCCAGTAGTGCACGCGGATGACTTTGACGTCGCCGTGTCCTACCTGGTGCGCCGCTTGGAGGAGAACTCCGCGCCGCAGAACTTCCTCTACGCCCTCTTCGCCCCGGGCGAGGAACCGCTGGCAAGCCAGGAAGAGACCTTCCGCAAGGCCGTGGCCAAGCGCTGGGATACCTTCGCTGGATCGCGCCGCACCCAGAACCGCCTCGAGGATTCCGGGCGCCAGGCACCGGATTCCGGCCGCTTCAGGAACGAGCCCGATACGGACCCGGCAATTACCCCGAACCGCACCTGGGCCAAGCGCGCGCTTGCAAATGACCCTGGTGAGCACGGCGTCCAAGAGGTCACCGACCCCTCCGCCGTGGAAAGCTACGTCGCTCGCGCCAAGGAACTGGGCACCGAATGGGGCAAGCGCCCCGCCGCAGAGCGCGCCGCGGCCCTGGACGCCGTCGCGGATCAGCTGGCCGCCAAGCGCGGAGACTTCATCTCCGTGGCAGCCTACGAGGCCAATAAGACGGTCACCCAGACTGACCCTGAGGTCTCGGAAGCCATTGACTTCTGCACCTACTACGGCCAGTCCGCTCGCTTCTTGGAAGAGGCGCACTCCGAGTTCCACCCGCACACCGTCACCGTGGTGACCCCGCCGTGGAACTTCCCCATCGCCATTCCTACTGGCGGCATTGCGGCCTCCTTGGCGGCGGGCTCGGCGGTCATCGTCAAGCCTGCTCCCCAGGTAGTCCACTGCGGCAAGATGGTGGTTGAAGCCTTCCGCACCGCACTCGAAGCCGAAGGCCTGGACCCGGATCTGGTGCAGCTGGTGCTGACTGATGAAGGCGATGCCGGCAAGGCCCTGCTCTCCCACGATGACGTGGACAACATCATCTTGACCGGTGCCTCCGATACCGGCGCGCTCTTCCGCTCCTGGAAGCCCAAGATGAACCTCATGGCAGAGACCTCCGGTAAGAACGCGCTGGTCATCACCCCAGCCGCCGACCCGGACCTGGCCATCCAGGACCTGTACAACTCCGCCTTTGGCCACTCCGGCCAGAAGTGTTCGGCCGCTTCGCTGGTGATTTTCGTTGGCGCTGCGGGCAAGTCCAAGCGCCTGCGCGAGCAGCTGCTGGATTCCGTCAAGACCCTGAAGCCTGGCCCGGGCTATGACATCACCACCACGATGAACGGCCTGGCTGAAAAGCCGAGCGAGAAGCTGCTGCGCGGCCTGACCCAGCTGGAGCCGGGCGAGAAGTGGCTGCTGAAGCCGGAGAAGCTCAACGAAGAGGGCACCCTGTGGTCCCCAGGCATTCGCGATAATGTCCAGCCGGGTTCTTGGTACCACAAGAATGAGTGCTTCGGCCCCATCCTCGGCATCATGTACGCCGATACCTTGGAAGAGGCCATCGCTTGGCAAAACAGCACCGGCTATGGCCTGACCGGCGGCATCCACTCCCTGGATGACAAGGAAATCGAGTACTGGATCGACAACGTTGAGGTGGGCAACGCCTACGTCAACCGCGGCATTACCGGCGCGATTGTCCAGCGCCAGTCCTTCGGCGGCTGGAAGAAGTCCGTCATGGGACCGGGTGCGAAGGCCGGCGGCCCGAACTACGTGGCCCAGATGGGTACCTGGACCGATGGCGAGCTCAAGCCGCGCGACGTAGACATCGCCCCGGCCAGCGTGAAGATCCTGGAGCGCCTGCGCGATGAGCTTTCTGATGAGCTCAGCAAGGACGATCTGGAATGGCTCTGGCGCTCCGCCGAGCTGGACCGGATTGCGTGGCTCGAGGAATTCGGCCGCACCCACGACCGCACCGCGCTGGTTTCTGAGGCCAACCGCTTCCGCTACCGCCCGCTGCTGACCAAGCTGCGCATCCGCGTGGGCGAGGACTACAAGCTGCGCGATGTCGCCCGCCAGGTGCTGGCCTCCGGCATTACCGGCACCGAGACGGAAATCTCCGCCGCCCCAGAGGTTGCCGCCCAGCTGCAGGAGCTCGGCTTCGACGTGAAGTCCATTTCTGATGGTTCCTTCGCCGCCGCCGTGGCCAATGACGAGTCCTCCCGCGTGCGTGCCCTGGGCACCGTGCCGGATTCCGTCTACGAGGCAGCGGTGCGCTCCAACTCCGTGGTGCTGGATCAGCCCGTGCTTGCCGATGGCCGCCGTGAGCTCATGCCTTACCTCCTCGAGCAGGCAGTCTCCGTGACCATGCACCGCTTCGGCATCATCCGCAACGTGGGCAACCTGCGCGACTAATACGCCAGTTGCCGTCCTCACGGTATACCGACTAAGCGCCCCGCCTTCTCCCCTTCCTGCTGGGAGTTGGGTGGGGCGCTACCTTTTTCTCCGCTTTTCCGGCGCTATCTCTAGGTGGTTTCCTGTGGCATAGTAGATGAATGACTACGCCAGAAAACCATTCCCCTCACGGCGCGGGGCAGCACTCGGGCCAGGACGCGGCGCAGCGCGCGCAGTACCCCTCGGCGCTTGAGGACAACGCCGTCAACCGCAAGGCCGATGCGAAAAACCCCTACGCCGCGCCGCTGGTCTCCCCCGATGAATCCCAGCTGGGCGCTGAGGTAGCCACCGCCGATCCCGCCGATCGCGATAATAAATCCGCCGTGCTGGCGAAAGACTTCCGCAGCATGGCCAAGATTTCGGTGTGCTTTATCCTCATCGCGGCAGGACTTGGCCTGGCGGGCTTCCTGCTGCGCTTTATTTGGGTGGGCCTACTGCCGGTTATCCTGGCCATCCTGGTATCCACGGTGCTGTATCCGGTCACCGCCTGGCTGCGGTCCGTAGGCTTTCCCCGCACCCTGGCAGCGGTCACGACGCTGTTGGGCTTAGTGGTTATTTTCGGCGGCATCTTTGCTGCCATGGCTCCGATGGTCACCGCGCAGTCCAAGGTGCTTATTAATGAGGCCGAAGCCGGCATTATGCAGCTGACCAAGATGGTCAATGATTCCCCGCTGGATATTGAGGTGGACCAGCTGCAATCGGTCTTCCAAGACATCGTGAGCTTTGCCAAGGGCCAGGCCTCCACGATTGCCACCGGCGTGCTTTCTGGGGTCTCCATGGCCAGCTCCATTGCGGTAGCCACCGTCATCATGCTCTTTATCACCTTCTTCATCATCAAAGATGGCGATAGGTTCTTGCCCTGGCTGCGCAAATACACCGGCAACTCCGCCGCCTGGCACATCACGGAATTGACCTCCCGCATGTGGAAGACGCTGTCTGGATTCATTCAGGCCCAAGCAGTAGTCGCGCTTGTCGATGCCGTCTTTATCGGCCTCGGCCTCTGGGCCCTCCAGGTCCCACTGGCGCTAGTCATCGCCGTCATCACCTTCTTCGCGGGCTTTATCCCCATCATCGGTGCGGTCACCGCCGGCGCCCTGGCCGTCATCATCGCCCTGGTATCCAATGGCCTCACCAATGCGCTGCTCGCGCTGGCGCTTATCATCATTGTCCAGCAGGTAGAAAGCAACGTCCTCCAGCCCATCCTGCAGTCCAGGGCCATGGGCCTGCACGCGGCTATCGTCCTGCTTTCTATCACCGTGGGTTCCACCTTGGCCGGCATCGTCGGCGCTTTCCTCGCCGTGCCGGTCGCCGCAACCATCGCCGTTGTCCTGCGCTACCACGCAGAAATGGCTGCCCTGCGCGCCGGCGAGGTCTCCCCCGATGACATCGAGGTCGTCACCGGTTCCAAGGCCGCGTCCAAGGACAACAAAGATGACGAAGATTCCGAAGGCGACGACAACAGCAACAGCCCCCGCGAGGAGACTCCTCGCGAGAAGGTAAAGCAGCTTTTCGCGGCCATGAGCCCGCTCACCTAAAGACCCTTTTACACAACGCGGTGCACCTACCGGAGTATTCCCTCCGAGGTGCACCGCGCCTTATTTAAATGCAAAGAGTCTTCCCATTTGGGGGGGGGGCATCTACATCACAAAACCAATACATGCAGGATATTTACAGGTAACGACAATCACACTCCAATCAATTTGTACAGAAAATATTAGTCTTCTTACCGTGTGTACAGGGTAAACGAGATCTACGTTTCCTGGATGTCGTCATTAACACCTGGCCTAAAGATTCCCTCTCTACACGTTGGGTGTTAAGCAAAGAAAGGCTTTTCACGCATGAAGAAAACTGCATTAATCCGGTCCGCAAGTGCTGCGGCCGTCTTCGGACTTACGCTCTCCATGGGCGGAGTAACCGCCGTGGCCCAAGATGGTGCTCCGGCTGCCCCAGCCCCCGCTGCTGTCATCGATGAGAATGCGCCGGTGACCCTGACCATCGATAAGCGCCTCAATCCCACCAGCATCGGCGACCCCGGTTCCGGTAAGGAAGACTCCAATGTAACTGGTCACTCCCTAAAAGGTGCGACCTTCACTGGTACCCTCCTTGACGTCAGCAAAGTAGATCCGAAGAACTTGGGTGATTTGAACGCAAGCAACTACAAAAGGCTTGGCGCAGAGCTAACAGAAATTACAGTGACCGACAAGACAGGAGAAGATGGTCGACTGACGTTTAATTCTACGAATTCCAACATCAAGCAAGGCATCTGGCTGTTCACAGAAACTATCGAGGACGAAGTTCAGGACGTCGAGACCGGTGATACCTATCAAGCCTCCGAGGTAGCCCCCTCCACGCCATTTATCGTTTCGCTACCCTATACCAATACTGACGGAAATGGGTGGAACTACGATGTTGTAGTTCAGCCGAAGAACACCACCGCAGGTGTTACCAAGGAAGTCAAAGACAAAGACAAGAACGTCAGCGACACAATAGACTACGTCGTCCACGGCAACGTACCAGTGATCCCGAAAAACGAAAAGCTCAACGGCTTCCGTCTTACGGATACCATCGATACCCAGAATCTTGAACTCGTTGATGCCAACGTAGAGCTGTCAGATCAAAGCCAGCTGACTAAAGATGCCGACTACTCCCTGAATATCAATAAAAACGACGGCACAGTCGAAGTTGAGTTCACTGAGGAGGGGTTGGCAAAGCTTTCGAAATTGAATGCTGGAACCACCGTCGACCTCACCATTACCGCCAAGGTTAAGGAACTGGCAGGCACCGATGGCATCGCCGTCAACAAGGCCCAGCAATTCGTGCACTACCCTAACCAGGATGAAGAAACCAAAACTGAGTCCAATGAGGTCAAATCCTACTGGGGCCAGGTCAAGGTAGTAAAGACCGAGAAAGACAAAGATACCCCACTGAAGGGTGCTGAATTTGAGCTCTACCGCTGCACCGGCAACGAGCAGCAAGCTGATCAGCTGGAAGACAAGATTTCCATCAACGGTAATTCTACGTGGACGACCGATGACCAGGGCAATGTAATTATCGATGGTATTCACGTCACCGACATTGAAAATGGGGCAGAGCAGATCAATAAGTCCTACTGCCTCGTAGAAACCAAGGCCCCGCGCGGCTTTGTTGCTACCGGTGAGGTCTACCCGTTCAAGCTGACTTCCGACCAAGCCACGCTCGGCGCTGTTTCTCCTGCACAGGTAGAGAAAAGGATCGAAAACGAGCGCTCCGATATGCCGCAGCTCCCGCTTACCGGTGGCATGGGTATTGGCGTCCTAGGCGCACTCGCCGTACTGGTAGCAGGCGGTGCACTCTGGTTCGCTCGCCGCGCGAACAAAGAAAGCTAAACCGAACCATCGGTTGAGCACCCGGGAGTTAATTCGACTGCATACAGGCACGTAACTCCCTGATACGTGGACTGTTCCCTCGCTTCGGCGAGGGAACAGATTCCACGAGTTTTTACACCACCACAAAGGACATGCCGAGCCTGGCGAGTGAGGAAATTTTATATGGTACTGCGTACTTCTGGTTCCGCGGTCAAAGCGAAGCATAGGGACACATCGAAGACACTGCCGCAAAAGGCAGTTCCCGTCATTGTCCTCGCGCTGCTTGCCATCGGGCTCTTGCTTTATCCAGTGGCGGTAACACAACTCAATAACTGGGAACAGCTCCGCGCAGCTGATTCTTATAGCAGCGACATCGATAATGCGGATAAGGAACTACTCGCCCAGCAATTCGCCGCAGCCCAGGAATACAACAAGACTCATTCGGCTGGTCCGATCCTCGATCCCTGGCTGACGCGTATTTCTGAGGATAACGCTGACTACCAAGCATACTTATCCGAATTAGATGCCCATGACGTTATGGCTCGACTCGTTGTGCCTTCGGCTGACGTCGATCTTCCCGTTTATCACGGCACCAGTGAGGACGTCCTTCAGAAGGGTGTTGGGCACTTGTACGGCTCTGATCTTCCTGTTGGCGGAGAAGGAACGCACTCGGTCTTAACTGCCCACACCGGACTGGTAAACGCCACGCTCTTTGACAATCTCAACAAGGTCAAAGAAGGAGACCCAATCTATGTTGGTGTCTCCGGTGAAAAAATGAAGTACCAGGTCAATGACATCCGTGTGGTGCTTCCGCACGAGACGGATTCTCTCCGGCCAGAAGCCGGCAAGGACCAAGTCACCCTCATTACCTGCACGCCGTATGGCGTCAATTCCCATCGCTTGCTGGTTACTGCTGAGCGCGTGCCTTTCGATGAGGAAGCAGAACAGGCCTTTACCCCTCGTGGCCTCCACTGGACGTGGTGGATGTGGGCTTTTATGGCTGGAGCATTGCTTATCGCCATTGCGGCCGCTTTCTGGCTGTACAAATTGAACAAAAAGCAAAAGCCAAAATTCGGTCAGTCAGTATCACTAGAGGAAGCATAAATGTTTAAGCAACGTAGACTAGCTCGGGCAACAGCAGCCCTGTGCGCAGGATGTCTCGTGACAATGACTGCCCCTGCAACACCGGCTGATGCCAAAGTCATTTCAGGGTATGCCCCAGCATCCACCCAGGTTGACCCCAGTTCCATTGGTCAAGAGCTCAATTCCCTTACCATTTCTCTGCCCACCGGTAATCCATTTGATGAAGTTAAAGAGGGCGAGCTACCGCCAGGGGCATTAAGCGGTTATACCTTCGAATTGGCGCAGGTAGCGGGCCTTGATATTCGTACGCACCAGGGATATACGGATGCTCTCAACCTCACTCCGCAAAAAGCAGGTGATCTGGGGTTTACCGAGGTAAAGAGGAAGGAGACCAGCGATGATTCTGGCAAGGTTCGCTTCGATAATCTCCCGGCGGGCGCATACCTAATCGAGATAACCCCTCCCCAACGCAGCGGGGAGAAGCATAAGGACATCCAGCCCATGATCGTTGTGCTTCCTGCCACCGACAAGGAGGGAAATTGGCTACACGATCTCAAGGTAGTAGCCAAAACCGACGACGGCGGTGGCGATGTCCCTCCACCAACGGATATCCCCGATCCACGACCGACCCCCACTCCGACTCCATCGAAGCCTAGTCCGACCCCACCACCTGAGGACACCACGCCTCCGGGGCCGGGACCGGATGGCTCCGAAACAACAGAAACTACGCCTGCTGATACCCCACCAGAAGGTCCTGAGAAACCAAAGCCCAGCCAATTAGCACGAACAGGCGCTTCCGTACTCGGAATCCTTGTTCTGGCTGCTGGCCTCATCGCGGCCGGAATGCTGCTTATCCGTCGAAATAACAAAGGTGACCAATGATGAAAGGGACGACAACAATGCACAGCTTCTCCCGCAAAATGCGGACAAGCGCAGTAGCTGCCTTTACCCTCATGTTGACAGCTGGGGCTGTTCCAGCGGTCACCCCAACCCAATCGGAACACTCCGTCACACCGACTGCTCATGCTCAATCTGCAGTGCGAGCTCCGGTGACAATCAATAACGTTCGCACTGTATACAGCAACGTTTTTTCGGTTCACATGTCGGCCACCCAAGCGATGTCGATGAAGAAGCTGACTCTTAACACCACAGAGAAGTTCTCTACGTATCCAGCTGATACAGACAAGGCTCTCACCATCAATGGTACCTCGTATCCTGTGTCCTGGATTTCCCCTAACGGAAGATCTACGAATACGCTTACCGTAATTCTTCCGACTGCCATAGACGTACAGCCTGGGACTCCAATTGTTGTCCAATGGCGGGCAGGACAGAGAAATGTCCCTAAGTTGTCTAGTATGACGGCGACCATGGAAGGCACCGAGTTAGCACCACCAGAGCCCCCAGCAGTTGGAAATCCTACAGAGGCGAAAAATTACCGTGCGCTTCCAAACAAGAGAACGTGGGATGCTTGCACCTCAAACGATGGCCTTCTGTATGCAAAGACTTGGTGGGACAATTCAGAAAACACGCGGAAGCATGGCGGCAAAGATGTAAGCGTAGTCGAGGTGGCTCTTAACGGAGGCGGGGACCTCACTAATGCCATCAATACCGCAGATCCACGGCTGCAACTCCGCTTCGGCTCCGGGGCGGCCGGTTGGACAGAGCTTAAAAAAGACGTTGATTACACGCTAACGGTAAGTGGAAACCGAATCTTTTTTGAGCTCAATCAAAAGATGCAACGAGCTCCTTCAAACATCGACTCCTTCGATGTCGAAGCCCGGATCCCACTAAATGTGACACAATCCAATTGCCAGATGACGCTGTGGCACAAGGCTCCCGAGTGGTTCAACCGCGACGCAACAGATATCGATATCAACGCACCAGAAACGCCACGTCACGAGTTAGACTGGCTGCCAGCATCTTCCCCAAACCCCGCTTTGCCTAAGCGCTGTGGGGGAAAGATTGCCCTAGTTTTCGATACCTCCGATTCCATCGCACGAAATAATGGTGCCGGTGTTGCTGCTAGCCGCGATGCCGGCTTAAGCGTTATTAACGCGTTACAGGGAACAGGAAGCCAGATGGCGGTCTATAACTTTGCTTCAAGCGCAAAGTCAGTCCCCGGCATGTCAACAGATACGTTAAGCCTCAACGACAATGGTGATGTGCAAAAGCTGCGCAGCGCTGTTAATGCCATCGCAGAACCTTTTTACCGCGATGGTCGTGGTGGCACCAATTATGAAGCCGGCCTTAACCAGATCCCCTCGGGAGAGTTCGACGTAGTCTACTTCATCTCCGATGGGCTTCCAACCACAAGCGGGCGAGACTATCCTTACGGCTTTGATATCGGTACCCTGATCAATCAAAGTGATCTATCCGCCGCAGTTCGCGCGGCTAACCGGATCAAAGAATCCGGCACACGCATCGAAACCGTTATGGTAGGCGTAGAACCATTTAACGAGCACATTCTGAAAGATGATTACTTCGGTTTGGGGGCAGTTAAAAATCAGAAGACGCCAAACGTACCCAATGTGACAGATGGTATATCAAAACCCTGGCCTCACCAGGACGGCTATGGATACCCGAGCTACTACGGACAAGCGGATTTCGTGCGGGATATTGTCGAGAATGGCAAGGTCTTGATGTGGGATACCACTGATGCGAGTACCGTCACGGAATACGATATTACGAACCAGCCAGAAGTTTGGCGTGCGGGCGTTCGTAATACTAAGTCCATCGGTGCAGATATCTCCAGCGAGGATGCTGTCACTACCGTAGATAACTTCAATAATTTGGTGAATAGACTCAATGACCTAGTCCTCAGTGACTGCTTTGGTTCCATTAACGTGACTAAGCTTGTCCATGGCGAAGATGGCTCGGTCTCACCTGGACAGGATTGGACCTTTGATACCTCCGTTGACGGTGGTCAAGAAGCCATCATCGACGGCGAGGATGGAACTGAGCGTAAGGCACAGGTCACTGATAAAACCGATGAAGACGGACGCTACGGGCGGTCCTTGAATCAAGAAAATAGGAAGGGCCAGTCCGTCACCGTAGTTGAGCATCAGCAGTCTGGCTATAGGCTCCACAAGCAGAACGGCAAGAATGCTGTATGCACGACTCGTGTACAAGACGGTAACTCCTGGAAGACTACGAACGCCAAGGTGCGCAATATTGATCATGCCGAAAGACCAGGATTCGGCGTGGATGTTCCATTCCGGGGCATCGTCAATTGCACGATTGAAAATGATACCGTTCCCGTAAAAATTGATCTTTCCGTGCAGAAAGTCAGTTTCGAAGATACCCCGCAACCACTAGCAGGTTCCGAATTTACGCTTAATAAAGTAGATGGGGATAACCGCGAACAAGTAGGGGTTCTGCGCGATGGCGCAACGAGGATTTTCGACCTTCAACCGGGCAATCGCTACGAGCTTGTAGAAACACAAGCACCTACTGGCTACCAGCTGCTTAGCCATCCCATCTACTTCAACATCGCCGTTGGAGAATCTGGGAAACCAGAGATTCAGATTGAGGGAGGAGCTGAACAGTACCCGGAGATTTCTATCCAGAAAGATAAAAAGGAACCGAACCACTCCGTAATGCAAGTAGCCGATATCCGCAAAGGCGATCTGCCCTATACCGGCGGTCGCGGCATAGGAGGACTCGCCCTGTTGGCCAGTGTTGTAGCGGCAGCAGCTGTGTTTATTGGACGGCGTGCCTTGAACTAATCACGGGACTACACCGGAAAGCTGCTCCTTAGCCAAGAGGCCCACTCATCGTCTTGCAAAAATGACGTTGAGCGGGCCTCTCTTGATCTACATCCAGTTCGTTCGACTCACGGCGGGTGGATAACTGAAAAGATTGTTAGCGCAAGAAGCCTAATTCGGCTGCGGCTGCGGCAAGCTGGCGGGCGCTGCGATCTAAGACACCAGCCCAGGTGCCCATCGATTCCTCGTTCGCGGAATCAGAAACCTGCTTGAGCAGCGTGCAGGGCACGCCGAAGCGCTGGCAGGTGGCCGCGACGGAATAGCCCTCCATATCGCATAGCTGGGATTTTTTGACCAATTCGTTGCGCAGGGCGGTAGTGGAGACAAACATGTCGCCGGTGGCCAGCCCCCGTGCCGGAAGTTCACCAGAAGTCTCCAACTCGATGAATTCTGGCAGGAGGTAACGGCTGATATCGGTCAGTACGTCTAGCTTGAAATCGTGCTTGGTTACTTTATTGATCTCAAAGACGCCATCCATGCCATCGACAAGCGCGCCTGCCGTACCAATATTGACCACGCGCTCGGGCAAAGCGTCGTGCGCGCGAGCCTCTGCCAATACCTCGGTCAGGGATATCGCGGCCGGAACCGTGCCGATGCCGGTAATAAGCAGCGCTTCACCGTCCGGAATGTGTGCAGCTTCGGCGTCCACGGCCGCTACAAAGAGGGTTCGTCCAGATAAATTTTCCATGCCTGCGACAATACCTGCACCTCGCGTGGTCATCGGCGAGGGGCGGTTTCGCGGCGCGCTCGTCAACAATCCACAAAGCAACCGCGTTTGGCTAAAAATAGGGGCGAAATTTACAAGAACGCGGTTGCTTTTAGGAGCCGTGGCGGTCACGAAGAGTGACCGGGCACCGCCTGGAGGAGTACCCGTGGAGTCACCGTGCTCGCATTGCTAACGCAAACGGTGCCCCACGAAGCCGGCGGCCAAGGTATTGCCGGAAGATTGGTCAATGAGCAGGAAGTTGCCCACGGCACCACGGGCGGCGTAGTCCTCCACGGGCAGTTCGGCCTGGGTCTGGATGGTGATGTGGGCGATGTCGTTCATGACCACGGCCTCGGGGGCTTCTACGTCGGCCACACCATCGAGATCCAAGGTGCGAGCAATGGTGGCGATGCGGGCTTTGACCAGGGAGGAGCCGTAGCGCAGCTTGAGCATCTGGCCAGGTTTCAGGTCCTTTTCGGTAAGGCCTACCACCGTGGCATCGAATTCCCGGGTGGCCGGGGGACACTGGGCACCGGCGAGGAGATCGCCGCGGGTGAGATCGATGGCATCGGCAAGCAGAAGCGTCACCGAATCGCCGACGGCGGCGGAGGGGGCGGGGCCATCGGCGGTGTCGATCTGGGTGACGGTGCTGGTGCGGCCTTCGGGCAGGTGCACCGTATCGCCCACGGCGATGGACCCGGCCTTCACGCGGCCGGCATAGCCGCGGTAATCGGTGGCGTGCTCGCGGATGGCGTACTGGATGGGAAAGCGAAAGTCCAGCTCATCGGCGCGTCCGATGGCAACGGGGATGGTCTCGAGCACCTCGAGGACGGTGGGGCCGGTGTACCAATCCATGGTGGTAGAGCGCTCAACCACGTTATCGCCCTTGAGCGCGGAAATGGGCACGCCGGTGGTATCGGTAATGTCCAGGCGCTGGGCAATCTTATGGAATTCGGCCTCGATATCGCGGAAGATCTGCTCATCGTAGTCCACGAGGTCGATCTTATTCACTGCGAGGACGACGTGGCGCACGCCCAGGAGCGCGGCCACGTTGAGGTGGCGGCGGGTTTGTTCGACAACGCCGTGGCGGGCATCGATAAGCAGCACCACCACCTGCGAGGTGGACATGCCGGTGACCGTATTGCGGGTGTACTGCACGTGGCCGGGGGTATCGGCGAGGATGAAGGTGCGCTTATCGGTAGCGAAGTAGCGGTAAGCCACGTCGATGGTAATGCCTTGCTCGCGCTCGGCACGCAGGCCATCGACAAGCAGGGAAAGGTCCATGCCGTCGAAGCCGCGATCGGAGGAGGAACGCTCCATGGACTCGACCTGGTCCGCGAGCACGGACTTGGTGTCATAGAGCAGGCGGCCGACGAAGGTGGATTTGCCGTCATCAACGGAGCCGGCGGTGCACAGGCGCAGGGTATCGCGCTGTTTGAGGGCGCCGACATTCGGCGCGAGGGTAGTCGTCATCAGAAGTAGCCTTCCTTCTTGCGGTCTTCCATGGCGGATTCAGAAAGTTTGTCATCGGCGCGGGTGGCGCCGCGCTCAGACAGGGTGGAAATGGAGATTTCCGCGAGCACCTCATCGGGGCTGGAGGCGGTGGAGTCGACGGCACCGGTGCAGGACATATCGCCGACGGTGCGGTAGCGCACGGTGCGGGTTTCTAGCTGCTCATCGCCTTTCGGCCCACCCCATTCGCCCGGGGAAAGCCACATGCCGCCGCGGTTGAAGACCTCGCGCTGGTGGGAATAATAAATGGGCGGCAGCTTTAAATCGCGCGCGCCGATGTATTCCCAAATATCGGATTCGGTCCAGTTGGAGATGGGGAACACGCGCACGTTTTCGCCGGCCATCTTGCCGCCGTTGTACAGATCCCACAGCTCGGGGCGCTGGCGGCGCGGATCCCAGCCGCCGAAAGAATCGCGGATGGAAAATATGCGTTCCTTGGCGCGGGCGCGCTCCTCATCGCGGCGGGCACCACCAAGGACGGCGTCGTACTCGCGCTTGGCAATGCTCTCTACCAGCGGCACCGACTGCAGCGGGTTGCGGGTGCCATCGGGTCGTTCCTGCAGCTCGCCGCTGTCGATCCAGTCTTGGACGTGGGCGACGTGGAGGCGGGCACCGGATTCCGCAACCAGGTCATCGCGGAATTTGATGACCTCGGGGAAGTTATGGCCGGTATCCACGTGGAGCAATTCAAAAGGCACCGTGGCCGGGGCGAAGGCGCGGCGGGCCAGCTCGAATACGACGACGGAGTCCTTGCCGCCGGAAAAGAGGATGCCTACCTTATCGAATTGCCCGGCCACCTCGCGCAGGATGTGGATGGATTCATTTTCTAGGTCTTGTAGGTGTGGGGAAAGTATGCTCATTATTCGTGTAACCCGCATTCTGTCTTGCCATCTGCAAATACTCGCCCGGAGCGGGCGTCCTCACCGTCGCCGACCGGGAAGGTCAACGGCGCATCGCCGATGGACCGGTATCCCTGCAGGGTCAGCGGGTGGATGATGAGGTCATTATCTGCGATGTATTTATCGGTATCGTCCAAGTCCCAGGTAATGATCGGCGAAATCTTTAACCGCCCAGTGCGGTCCAGGCTGAGCGCTGGGGCATTGGCGCGGTGCTCGGAATCGGCCCGGCGCAGGCCGGTCACCCACCCTGCATAAGGATCCATGGCCATGTTCAGCGGCTCCACCTTGCGCATGCGGTTATAGGCGGCTGTATCGCGCGCGTACAGGCGCGGGCCGTAGACCTCGTCTTGCTCTTCGGGGCTCAGCAGCGGCAGCACGCGGACTAGGGGGAGATCCGGGTAGCGCTTATCCACCTCTTCGGCCACCTGGAGGGTCTCCGGGAAGTGCCAGCCGGTATCGATGAAAAGCAGGTCAGCAGCGAGCCCGGCGCGGTGGGAGAGCTCTGCCAGCACGGTGTTTTCCATGGACATCGTCACCGCTAACCGGCCGGGGGCGTGCTCGGCGGCCCACTCGGTGATGCTTTCTGCGGATTCGGCGTAGAGCTTATCCGCCCACGTGTCCACTAGCTGTTCATTGCGCGCGGCCACCTCGGCGGGAAGCGGCGCGGTATCGCGCGTGCCTTCGGGCGAGATATGGGGATCGCGGAAGGAGTGTCCACCATCCAGCAGGTTCGTCGTTGGGTTCATGAGCTCACACACTAGGCAACCGCGGTAGCTCACGCAGCACGTTTTTCTGGAAAGGGCGCTGAGCTTGGCCGAAGGGAAGAATAAAATGTTTTATTTCTGAACCAAGCTGACTAGATTTATAGACAATGTAGTCTATTGCGGGCCGGCCGAACTCGCCCGAGGAGGAACTTTTATGCAGCGTGTCGCCATCATTGGGGAAGGTCCTGCCGCCTTATCCGCCGTGGAAAGACTCCTGAGCGCCGGCATGTGCGTAGACCTCATCTCAGAAAAAACTGCACCGTTCGGTCTACTTCGCCGCTTTGCGGGGCTTGTTGGCGTGCTTGATGAGGCCGTGCCGCACGAGTGTGCACCGGGTACTACCCCGCGGCTGCGCCTATTAGGAAACGTGCGCGTGGGAGTAGGCGGCGATATCACCCATAACGAGGTCCACCAGCTGGCCGCCCACGGGGACCGCGAGCTCATCGTCATGGAATTAAAGGCCCGCGGTATTCCCGTCACCACGTGGGAGGGACTGTGCACGCCGATCACGGATTTTGAGGACTGGACCAGCGTCATCGCCAGGGCGCAATTGGCGCACGTCTTGGTCTAGGTTCAGCTACGAGGCTGGTAACAAAATATAAGGATCGTTCGCCCCATCTGCGCCCACCAGATATGCTTGCAGGTTAATCCCTATTCTCCCTCGAAAGAAGCGCAGGTTTATGGATCTAGTCCGACTCCTCTTCACCCGCTCGGCACCGTATACGCCCTATGTCATAGCGGTACTTATCCTGCAGGCGCTGTCCACCGCGGCGACCCTGTATCTGCCATCCTTGAACGCCAAGATCATTGATGAAGGCGTGTCCAAGGGCGATATCGACTATATCTGGCACACCGGCGCGATCATGCTCATCGTGGCCTTTGTCCAGGTCATTACCGCCATCGGCGCGGTGTGGTGCGGCAGCCGCACCGCCATGGGCGTGGGCCGGGATCTGCGCAGCGAGGTCTTCCGCAAGGTCACCACGTTTTCTGCAGAAGATATGAGCGAGTTCGGCACGCCCACCCTTATTACCCGCGGCACGAATGACGTGCAGCAGGTGCAGATGGTCTACATGATGATGCTGAACTTCATGGTCACAGCGCCCATTATGTCCATCGGCGGCATCATCATGGCCATCCGGGAGGACGCCGGATTGTCCTGGTTGGTGTGGGTTTCTGTCGCGGTGCTGCTCGGCACCATCTCCGTCCTCATCGCGCGGCTCATGCCGCTTTTTCGTGCCATGCAGGACAAGCTGGATACCATCAACGGCACCCTGCGCGAGCAGATCACCGGCATCCGCGTCGTGCGCGCCTTTGTGCGCGAGGCCTATGAAACTGAACGCTTTACCAAGGCCAATAAGGACATTACCCAGCTTTCGCTGAAAATCGGCCAGCTCTTTGTCCTCATGTTCCCGCTTATCACCGTCATCTTGAACGTGGCCACGGGCGCAGTGCTGTGGTTTGGTGGCCAGCGCGTGGATGCCGGGCTTGTCGATGTCGGCGGGCTCACCGCGTTCCTGCAATACCTGCTGCAAATCCTCGCCGCCGTCATGATGGGCACGTTTATGGCGATGATGCTCCCGCGCGCCCTCGTGTGCGCCCGCCGCATCACCGGGGTTATAAGCCACGAGCCGTCCATTACCCCGCCGCAAGATACCGTCACCCCGGAAACCATGTCCGGCACCGTTGAATTTCGCAATGTCAGCTTCTCCTATGCCGGCGCGGATGCCCCGGTGCTAGAGGATATTTCCTTTACCGCCACTCCCGGCACCACCACCGCGATCATCGGTTCTACCGGCGCGGGCAAAACCACGCTGCTTTCCCTCATCCCGCGCCTGTACGTTCCGAGCGAGGGCGAGGTGCTTATCGATGCCACCCCCACAACCTCCCTCTCCCGCCCCGACATCGTCAGCCGCGTCTCGCTGGTGCCACAAAAGGCCTACCTGTTTAGCGGCACGGTGGCCTCCAACCTGCAGTTGGGCCGCCCCGAGGCCACCGACGATGAGCTATGGGAGGCGCTGCGCGTGGCACAGGCGGACTTCGTCGATGACTTAGGTATGCCCATCGCGCAAGGCGGTACCAATGTATCGGGCGGGCAGCGCCAACGCCTCTCCATCGCCCGCATGCTCGTGGCTCAGCCGCGCATTTATCTCTTCGATGATTCCTTCTCCGCGCTGGATGTGGTTACGGATGCCAATGTGCACACCGCCATGCACCAGTCCTTTGCCCAGCGCGGCGAGGCCGTCACCACCATCATCGTGGCCCAGCGCGTGGCCTCCATCCAGGATGCCGATCAGATTTTGGTCATCGATAAAGGACGGATTGTCGCCCGCGGCACCCACACGGAGCTGCTGAATTCCTCGGATGTGTACCAGGAAATCGTTAAATCCCAAGAAACCGCTGGAGTAGCTGGAGGCGAGCACTAATGGCTAAAGACACCACCCACCACTCCTCCGCTGAGGAAGCTGAGCTCCAAGAACTTGAGGCCAAGGTTGCCGCCGATGAATGGTCCGGTTCCGCACCGCGCCAGGCCAAGAATTTCTGGCCTTCTGCTAAACGCTTGTTACTACTGCTCATGCCCTATAAACGCATGCTGGCGGTAGTGGCGGCAATGAATATCGTCTGCGTTTTCCTGGCGGTCTTTGCGCCCAAGATCTTGGGCGATGCCATGGACGTCATCTTTTCCGGAGTCATCTCCCGCGAGCTGCCATCTGGCATTTCGGCGCAGCAGGCCATCGACGGCATGCGCGCCCAGGGCCAAGATCAGGTGGCCGATATGGCCTCCGGCATGGATTTCACTCCCGGCGAGGGCATCGACTTTACCCGCTTGGGCACGCTTATCATCGCGGTGATCGCGATGTACATCGTCTCTGCCGCCTTCGAGCTCTGGCAGGGGCTCATCTTAAACCGCCTGACCGTCGACACGGTCTACGAGCTGCGCCAGCGCGTAGAAGCCAAGGTGCATGCCCTGCCGTTAAATTACTTCGATTCCCGCCAGCGCGGCGATATCCTCTCGCGCACCACCAATGACATCGACAATGTGCAACAAGCCCTCCAACAGGCGCTGTCCCAGCTGTTCTATAACATCCTGATGATCCTGGGCATCACCGTGATGATGCTGAGCATCTCTTGGCAGCTCGCCTTGGTGGCGCTCTTGGCGCTGCCGCTGACCGCACTTATCATCGGAGTCATCGGCGGGCGCTCGCAGCGCCAATTCAAAACCCAGTGGCGCGCTACCGGCCAGCTCAATGGCCAGGTAGAAGAGTCCTTCTCCGGCCACGACTTAGGCATCGTCTTTGGCCGCACGGAGGATATGACGCGCCAATTTGATGAGCGCAATGACGAGCTCTTCCGCGCTTCCGCGCTGGCGCAATTCCTCTCCGGCATCATGATGCCCATCATGCAGTTCGTGTCCTACCTGTCTTATGTGGCCATCGCCGTGCTTGGCGGCCTGCGCGTGGCCAACGGGCAGATGACCCTGGGCCAGGCCACCGCCTTTATCCAGTATTCCCGCGAATTTAACCAGCCGCTGGGCCAATTGGGCGGCATGATGCAACAGGTGCAATCCGGCGTGGCCTCAGCCGAGCGCGTCTTCGAATTCCTCGATGCGGAAGAACAATCGCTGGAGACCACAAGCGATGAGTTGGTGGGCCGTGCCCGCGGCCGCGTGGAGTTCCAGGACGTTGCCTTTTCCTATTCGCCGGAGAAGGAGCTTATCACCGGGCTCAACCTGCGCGTAGAGCCGGGGCAAACCGCGGCGATCGTCGGCCCCACCGGCGCCGGAAAGACCACCATGGTCAATCTGCTCATGCGCTTTTATGACATCGATTCAGGCCGCATTCTTATCGATGGCCACGATACCGCCCACATGCCCCGCACCGCCCTGCGCTCCCAGGTGGGCATGGTGCTACAAGATGCCGTCCTCTTTGAGGGCACCATCATGGACAATATCCGCTACGGCCGGCTTGATGCCACGGACGATGAGGTCATCGCCGCGGCCAAAGCTACCTACGTGGATCGCTTCGTGCACTCCCTGCCGGAAGGCTATGACACCGTCATCGACCAAGATGGCGGTGCCATCTCCGCCGGCGAGCGCCAGTTGATTACCATTGCCCGCGCCTTTTTGGCCCAGCCCGCACTGCTCATCTTGGATGAGGCGACCTCGTCCGTGGATACCCGCACCGAGGTGCTCGTCCAAGAGGCTATGAATGCCCTGCGCGCCGAGCGCACTTCCTTCGTCATCGCCCACCGCTTGTCCACCATCCGGGACGCTGATTTGATCTTGGTGATGGAAAACGGGGGCATCGTCGAGCAAGGCTCCCACGAAGAGCTGCTGCGCGCCCAGAGCACTTATTGGCGCCTGCACCAATCGCAGTTCAACGATTCTTAAGGGAGCGCTGCTGCATGATTACCTCACTGTGAGTTGGACTTGCGGGGCGTGCAGATTCGCGCCTTGCAGGTTAACCAGCTCCATGGTGACGTCTTGCAGCGAAATGCGCTCCATCAGGGGATTGGGAATAGGGGCATCGGGGACTGCGTGCGGAGCAGGAACGCCCAACTGATCAAGTACGGCATTGATATCCTCGTTGTCCAAATCCACGTTCACCGGAATGGTGGGATGGTCTACCACCGCGGGGGTTGTCTGCAGCCCGGTCGCCAGCACGGTTACTGGTCCATCAGTAACGGTGGTTTCCACATCACCGGTAGTCAGTTTTCCCTGTCCCACAACACTAGGAAGGGTAAGGGCGAGATTTCGCGCAGCAAGTTTATCACCCACCAGCTTGAGCGCTCGCTGCTCGCCCTGTGCCGTTTGCACCGTAACAAGCGAGGCTGTCACGTTTCCGGTCAGCGTGACATTATCAGCGGTGACAGTACTAAGTTCAGACTGTGCCAAGGCCAAATCTTCCTGCGCGCGGGTTTTCTCAGGATGGTTGACCACGCACACTGCCATAAAAACGCAGAGCACCGCGAGCGCACTTGCTTTTAACGCGCGAGGGGAAGGGCCTTGCGATAGCGAGACTAGTCTGAATAGCCTCATGCGGAAACCGCCACCTCTTTCGCCTCGGACTTTTTCTTATTCGACACCTTCTGCCGATCCTGCGGCTGCCAAGCAAAGGCGAGTGCACCGCCGATAATGCCCAACAGGCTACCGATGAGAAAGCCGCCAAGGTTTGAGGTGGGCAGCGCGATAATGGCTACAAGTATGCTCAAAACACCCAAGTAAGTCGAGGTCTCTTGCCTAAACCAGGAGCCTAAACCAAACATGATAAGTGCCGCGCCAATGAGCAACGTCGAAACACCAGAAACCGTAGAAATCATCACCAAAAGATCAGAAATACGCACAGTAATATAGGCGGGCGCGGCGATGGCGATTCCAGACAGGATAAGTAGCAGTCCACCGGCAAAGGGGCGGCGCTTGCGCCAGTGCTTAAACCGCTTCCACCGGCTCTGCTTGGTTGCTACTTGGGCAATAGCTTCGTCGTTCGCCATAGAAGCATGAGCCTCATTGGCACTTTTGACTGCGTCCGCCACCGACTGCGAAGGCTCTTTTGCCGCGTTGCCCGCCGCACTTGCAATCCCAGCAGTTCCTTCCATAGATTCAGCGGTTTCGGCACCATTATCGGGGTCAGTCACCGCAGGCATGCGCAAAGTCTCATCATCAGAGGACTTAGCAGGCATTGTTATTGCTTCCCCTCTTCACTGTCACGGTCACTCCGGAAGCAGCGAGCTTTTCCGCTCCGACCGAGGTCGTTCGAATATCATCTGCGCTCAAGGTCACCTTCTGCGCATACAGGCCCCATGAGCCTGGATCTGCTTTGTCATTAACCTGACTTGCATCGACTCCCACGTTGGCGTTGGTCAGATCCAGCTCTCCCTTAATGTCGGTCGCACCGACCAATAGGTTTCTGACCTCCACGCTGTCATCTCCGTTCGCACGGAGAGCAAAGGTGGTCTCGCCCACACCAGGAACATCCGGAAGATTGGCGGATAAGCATAGGTTAGAAGCCACGGCATGTTCGAACTTCAAGCGTGCGGCCGGAATGGTTTCCTCTCCCATTTGATCTCTATCAACAAAGATCGACAGGCCTTCACCTTCAAGGTGGCTCATATTTACCTTAAAAAAGGTTCCCGATAGGGCAATATTGGCAGTTAAACCACCCTGGGCTACCGCAAAACCTGTAACGCCGAATGCCGCGAGACCTGCAGCCAGAGCGGCCGCAAACTTTGGAATGCTTATTCTGCCCATGAAGGCACCTTTCTTTGAAAGATTACAAAGCGAAGAAACACGCCTAAAGACATCGTTTCTTCCCTGTCACCGGTGACCCATTTAAATAGGTCCCCAGTTTCCGTCTCATCCAATGCGAAAGCATCTCCGAAGGAAACATAAATCCTTGTGAGCTCTTCCAAACGACAGCACTAAATGAGATACAGAACACAAAGACTAAGGGGTTATTGCCAAGATCGCAATCCTCGACCCTAGGTTTGCCGTACAAAATCTTGGAACTCTAAGCGGTTCAAGCCAGTACACTGGTCATATTTAACCCACCTCACTACACCCCCAAATTTGTGGTTTAGACAACAGTACAAATGTGGCATGTGTTACGCTACCCAGCATTCAATATCAGTCGAAACTAGGGAGGACTAAAATGTCCAACTCGCTTAATACCAGTGCATACCAAGCTCCAGAGGACAACGACCAGAACAACTCCGCTGCCCCGAGCAAGGAAAAGGAGTCGAAGCGCGAACTCCGGCGCGCCCCCTTAGGTCCAGATTCCCTGCTGTGGAAGTGGGGATCGGATAACCGCCTGCAGCTGCTGCGCGGATATACCGGCATTTTGCAGAATATGCACCCGGCCATCGGGCAATCCCTGCTGGATCACTCGAAGTTCTTCGACGAGCCATTCGCCCGCCTGCAGCGCTCCACGCCACAGATTATTCAGTCCATCTATGACGACGGGGACATCGGCGAGCGCATCCGCGATTATCACGTCACCATTAAGGGCACACTGAAAAATGGCGAGCGCTACCACTCTCTAAATCCAGAGACCTACTACTGGGCACATGCGACCTTTGTCTACCGTGTCATCTACGCACAAGACCTTTTCGGCACCCCCTTCACCAAGGAAGAGCGCGACCAAATCGTCCGCGAAGGCGTGACGTGGTGGGATAAGTACGGCATGTCTGAGCGTCCGGTCATCGATAACTACGATGACTTAATCAAATACATGGACGAGATGGCAGATACCGTCCTCGAACGCAATGAGACCGTTGACTTCGCACTACGTACTGCACGCGTAGAACCAGTCAAGGCTCCGGAAGGTGTTCCAGAGGCCGTGTGGAAAGTTATCTGGAAGCCGATTATGCGCAGCGCCATCTGGTTGACGGTGGCCACCTTGCCCCAGAAGTACCGCGATATCTTGGATCTCAAGTGGTCCAAGCGCGATCAAAAGCGCTTCGACCGCATTGCCAAGTCCGTCCGCTTCATCATGGATCACCTGCCAGAGGACAAGCGCTACATGGAGCCGGGTCGCTCCCTGATGATCAAAAACGGCATGATCGAGGGCAAGTACAAGGAGCCGAAGAAGATTCAAGGCTACAACGCCGCCCAGGCTAAGGACTCTGCGGCCACCGCAGAATCTACCGACAAGCCGGATTCCGATGATGCAGTAGCCGCACGCCGTGCAGCCGGCTGTCCATTCTAAAACACACCGGCTTCCTCATTGTTCGTGGGCTTTAAGCTCACGAACCTTTTCATTAATCTCCCTGGAGCGTGCATTACATGTCTTTACCCCGCCGACTACAAGAACGGCCTTTGCCACAGCATTTACTGACCGAACTGCAACATCTCACCACCAACTACTCCACCGGTTCGCTGGATAAAGGCGAACACCAAGCGGTCCATTCCCCTCTCTTCGAAGAAGAATTGGGGTGGGTTGGAGTAGGTTCCGAAGAAGACGTAGATGAAGCTTTCCGTCGTTCACGCCAAGCCCAAATGCTCTGGGCTGACACTGACGTTAAGCAACGCGTAAAGGTAATGAAGCGCTTCCATCACCTCGTGGCCAAGAACCGCGAGCTGCTGGCGGATTTCATCCAGCTGGAGACCGGTAAGGACCGCACGGCCGCCTTTGATGAAGTACTCGATGTACTGAACAACGCGCGTTATTATTCAAATAATGCGCCAAAGCTACTTGCTACACAGAAACAGCCAGGTGCATTTCCATTCATTACTAAGACTCGCCTACAGCGGGTTCCTAAGGGTGTTGTAGGGCAAATCAGCCCGTGGAACTATCCATTAGCGCTGGGCATTTCCGATGCCGTTGCGGCACTGCTTGCAGGCAACGGCATCGTGGCCAAGCCCGACGGCTCCACGCCGTTTTCTAACCTGATTTCCCTCTATCTCTTAAAGGAAGCAGGACTGCCGAAGGATCTGCTACAGATCGTCACCGGTTCCGGCCGAGTCGTCGGTTCCGCCATCGCTGAACGCTGCGATTACCTGATGTTTACCGGCTCTACCAAGACCGGCAAGATTTTGGGTACCACCGTAGGCGAGCGCCTTGTTGGATACTCCGCAGAGCTGGGCGGAAAGAACCCGATGATCATCGCGCCGGATGCAGACATCGATAAGCATATTGACACCATCGCTACCGCCTGTTTCTCAAATTCGGGCCAGCTGTGCGTTTCGATCGAACGCATCTACGTTCCCGAAGCCATCTTCGATCAATTCATTACCGCATTCCGCCGAGCAACCGAATCCATCAAACTTGGCTCTGGTTTGAACTGGGACTACACGATGGGTTCGCTCATCAGCCAAGATCAATTGGATGTAGTGCAGCACTTTGTCGATGACGCAGTAAACAAGGGTGCAACCGTTATTACCGGAGGCAAGCCCCGCCCGGATATCGGCCCCTCTCACTTTGAACCCACGGTACTCACTGATTTGGGCGATGGCACCGAGCTTGCAGAGCAAGAGGTCTTTGGTCCAGTGGTATATGTGCAACGCGTGCGCGATGTCGAAGAGGCAATCGAACAGGCAAATAAATTGCCCTATGGTCTAAACTCCTCCGTATTTGGCCAGCCAGAGACCGCTCAGGCCATCGCTGAGAAAATCGATGCAGGAAGTGTGACTATCAATGATGGCTACGCTTCAACGTGGGCCTCGATTTCTACCCCACTGGGTGGCGTCAAGGAATCTGGCGTTGGTCGCCGCCACGGCCACGAGGGCCTGACTAAGTACACGGAAGCAAAAAATATCTCTTCCCAAAGGATCATGCCGATGCGCGGGCCAAGCTGGCTACCCAATAAGTATTACGGCACCCTGCTGAGCTCCGCATTGCGTTTAGGAAAAGCCCTGCACTTCCTACCTTAAGCGCTCGCCATAGCACCCAGGAACCACTCAACCCTCAGTAACGTACTTCACATTCCATAGCTTTGTGTGTACTATCGCAACTTATTCACGAAATGTGACCTACTGACTACATAAAATTCACACCATACAGCGGCCAGTAAGCGCCCTGCGAAACTCGAAAGGAACAGCATGTTCAAGCCATACCGTCGGCCGACTGTCGCAGTGGTTGGCGCCGGAGTAGCTGGATGCGCCGCGGCTTCTGAATGCGCATTCTCAGGATTCGACACCGTTCTTTTTGAACAAGAACCACATATCGGTGGTCATTTCAATTCTGCTCTAGCCACTGAGGTATCCCGGAAATACCACTTCCGTACGCCGTACCTCCGCCTCACTAGGACTGACGGCTCACCGGCTTCTGTCATTCGCCACCTTGAAAAGGCTGTCGAGGCCAGTGGCGCCGAGTTCCGTGGTTCCACCGAAGTTACCGGAGCTGAATTCG
Organism: Corynebacterium accolens; assembly: GCF_023520795.1. Lineage (NCBI taxonomy): Bacteria > Bacillati > Actinomycetota > Actinomycetes > Mycobacteriales > Corynebacteriaceae > Corynebacterium > Corynebacterium accolens. The sequence continues at coordinate 2,246,004 of NZ_CP046605.1, forward strand.
ACCGCGCAGAAGGACAATGGGAAATTTCCTACCTCAGTGATTCCGGCCAGGAAACCCAAGCATTCGATGTCCTGATCCGCGCCACCGGTGAGGCGTCCCCGTGGATTTCCGTTCCGGGACGTTCGAAGGCAAATGTCGACGATATGTACCTCCACCACGGTGTCGAGGTCTTTGGACTTCCTAATGCCCTCTTCGTCGACGGCCCTACCCCGCGTGATTCCTACCTCAAACGCCGCCCATTGGCTGTTATCGAGGCCCGTGCGGATCACTGCCGCCGTTACGTTCGCCAACTCGAAATTCGTGGACCCGGAGAACTAACGGTCAAGCATGATAAGTGGTTGGTCCAACCCGGAACTGTACGCGGAATCCGCGAAGTGCTCGCGGGGTTCGATGCACCAGCCCATAATTTCAAGAGAGCATCCAACTACGCCTCTGAATCCGCCTCATCAGAACGCCAGACTCAACAAAAGTCCGCTACTGCCCTTAAGGAGGCATGATGACCACTCTGAGCAATCCTGAAAGCACTGTAAACGATCAGATGACCCAAGCGTCCGATACCAATACGGAAAACCTGCCTGAGTTGGGTCCAGATTCCATCCTGTGGCAGCGCTTTGGTGACTGGCGCTCGGCATTCGTTGCCCTGTCCGCTGGTCTATTACAGATTACCCAGCGCGACGTCAGCCGTTCCTTGGTGCAGCACTCCAACGTCTTCGATAACGAGGTTGCACGCCTTGTCCGCTCCGCCTTCCCGATCATCCGCACGATCTATGAAGGACCCGAAGTCGGCATAATGATTCGTGATTTCCACAAGGACATCAAGGGAACCCATCCAGATGGAAGCCGCTACCACCCACTGAATCCGGATGTTTACTACTGGGCACACGCCACCTTCGCTGCTATGCCGTACCAGCTGGCCGGCAACTTCATGGATCCCTTAAGCCCAGAGGAACGCGAACAGCTCTTCCAGGAAACCCGTACTTGGTATACCTTCTACGGAGTTGCAGAGCCGGATGATGCACCAAAGACGTACGCAGAATTTGAAGAGTACTTGGACCGCATGATCGATACCCTCGATATCAGCGAGACCATCGAGCGCTCCCGCATTATCAACGGCCTTACCCTTGACCCCCCAGACCCTAAGGTGCCCAACTGGCTGTGGAAACCCATCGCACCCTACGCATCCCGACTGCTGCTGTGGGTTGCTATCGGTATGATTCCAGACAAGTTGTGCAGTAAACTTGGCTGGGAGTGGACTAAAAAGGACGAGCGCAAGCTGAAGATTTTCTCCCGTACTGTACGTGGTATCTTCTCTGTCCTCCCACGCAAAGCACGCATGGTTCCTATTGCTACCCGCGCATTTGAAAAGGCTGAAGCCGAAGGCGGCTTCCACTATTAAAACCATTCCCCTTCACTCATTGGTATTGAATACTGACTCCCAGATTCACGGCTTTAGGCCTTAAGGTAGATAACAACGTGGAGTATCAGTAGTGAAGGAGCACGAATGACCACCGTGTTCGGTTGGATTGCTATAGCCGCATCGATTCCGGTGTGGCTATACTTTTTCGCCCGCGTCGGGGCGCTCATTAAGTTCATCCGCTCGGGCGGGCCCACCCAACTAGAGCGCACCAATAGCCCCGTAAAACGCCTCGGGCGCGTAGTGGTAGAGGTCTTCGGCCACACCCACTTCAAGGGCAAACCACTGGTCAACGCTGCCCACTGGTTAGTCATGGTGGGCTTCTTATTCGGCATCCTGGTCTGGTTTGAGGCCTATATCCAAACCTTCGCCCCGGATAAAGGGTGGCCGGTCTTAAGCACCTGGCCGGTCTATCACTTCGTGGAAGAAGTGCTCGGCATCGGCACGGTGCTAGGCATCTGCTTCCTCATCGGCGTGCGCCTGAAATTAGGCGATACCGAGCGCGGCAGCCGCTTTTTCAACTCCCAAACGGCGGCCGCCCGCTGGGTGGAGGCCATCGTCTTCATCGAGGGTCTCAGCATGCTCCTGGTCAAAGCCTCCAAGATCGCGGCCTTTGGTCACGGTTCCGCAGTCGCGGATTTCTTCACCCTTCACCTGGCCAAAGCACTGCCTGAATCCCCGGCACTGGTTAGCTTCTTTGCCCTGGTCAAGCTACTTTCCGGGCTCCTATTCATCTTCTTTATTGCCCGCAAATTCCAGTGGGGTGTCATGTGGCACCGCTTCATGGCGTTTTTCAATATCTTTTTCCAGCGCAATACTTCTGGAGAAAAGGCGCTCAAATCCCTGCCTACCCCGGACTTGGAAGAAGAGATCACCCCTGGCAGCTGGAAGATGCTGCTGGATTCGACCGCCTGCACCGAGTGCGGCCGCTGTCAGGAGCTGTGCCCAGCCTGGAATACCGATAAACCGCTTAGCCCCAAAAAGGTCATGATGGACCTGCGCCAGGCCGCGCTGGATAATTACAACCCGCACGAGGGCCTCGATGTGCTCTCGATGGCGGGCGTCATCGACGATGATGTCCTGTGGTCTTGCACCAACTGCGGTGCCTGCGTGGACCAGTGCCCCACCGATATCGAGCACATTGACCATATTGCGGACCTGCGCCGCTTCAAGGTCTTGGCGGAATCCGATTTCCCATCGGAGCTCACCGGCCTATTTAAGAACATGGAGACCAAGGGCAACCCTTGGGGCCGTAATAATTCCGAGCGCCGCGCCTGGATCGATGAAGCGCGTGCCGATGGCATCGAGGTACCCATCATTGGCGAGGACGCCACCGATTTCTCCGATATGGAATACCTCCTCTGGGTAGGCTGCGCCGGTGCCTATGACGACAATGGCCGCCGCACCACCCGCGCCGTCGTGGATCTGCTGCACACCGCTGGCGTGAAGTTCGGCGTGCTTTCTACCGGCGAGACCTGCACCGGCGATCCCGCCCGCCGCGCCGGCAACGAGTTCTTGTTCCAAATGATGGCGCAACAAAACGTTGAAACACTCAACAACGCTTTCGAGGGCGTGCCGGAAGGCCAGCGGAAAATCATCACGACCTGCCCGCACTGCTTTAATACCATCCGCAATGAATACCCGGACTTTGACGGGCATTTCGATGTCTTCCACCACACGCAGCTGCTCAACCGCCTGGTGCGCGAGAAACTGCTGCAGCCGATTCCGCGCACCCCGGAAAACCGCAAGCCCATCACCTATCACGATCCGTGCTTCTTAGGCCGGCACAATAAGGTCTTCGATCCCCCGCGCGAGCTTCTCCAGGCCACGGGCGTGGAGCTGCGCGAGATGGACAAGTCCCGCGATGAAGCCTTCTGCTGCGGCGCCGGTGGCACGCGCATGTTCATGGAAGAAAAGCTGGGGTCTCGCATCAATGAGTTCCGCACGGAGCAGGCACTGGAGACCGGCGCCGAGGAAATCGCCACCGGCTGCCCGTTCTGCAATGTCATGATGACCGGCGGTGTAAAGTCTTTGGCCACCGAATCCACCCCCACCACCCAGGTCAACGACGTGGCCACCATGCTGCGTAACTCCATTTCCCTGGATGACAAGGGCACCCTTCCAGAACCCCGCCCCAAGGCTTTCTTGGGCACCCCAGTACGCCACCGCGCGGCTTCAACCACCACCCCCGATGCCCCCAAGGCGCCCGCGCCTGCCGATGCCCCCTCCTCTACCAACACCCCCACTGCCGCGACGCCACCTGCTGCGCCCGCCGCTCCAGCAGCCCCATCCGCGCCTTCGGCACCGGCAGCTCCAAGCGCGCCCTCTGCCCCAGGCGCTCCCTCCGCTAAAGCGGCTCCTCCAGCCCCCGGTGCTGCTGCGCCATCGGCACCATCGGCGCCAAAGGCTCCTTCTACCCCGGCTGCTCCCAAGGCTCCTTCGGCTCCCAACGCACCCAGTGCACCAACCGCCCCCAGCGCGCCGCAGCCCACTAATACCTCGGCGGTGCCCACTCCACCTGCCGCACCGGGTGCCCCCTCTGCGCCCAGCGCGCCAACCCCACCGAGCGCTCCCACACCGCCTGCGGCTCCTAAGACCCCTGCTGCTCCTGCCGCCCCAGGTTCTTCTTCGGCATCTAGCGCCCCTGCAGCTCCGAACGCTCCAGCAGCGCCAAGTGCTCCAACGGCTCCGAATGCCCCAACTCCGCCGGCTGCTCCAAGTGCGAAGGCACCCGCGGCACCCCAACCGCCTCGTACCCCGCAGCCACCGGCTGCACCGGAAGCGCCAGCTGCGCCGAAACCACCTGCAGCTCCACAGCCGCTGGAGGCTCCACACGCTTCCAAGGCACCACAAGCTCCGGCAGCACCAAAGCCACCGCGCGCTGACAAGAACCCCGAAGCAGCAGCGCCACCCGCACCGCCTGCACCCCCTGCCCCGCCAGCCCCGTCGGGTCCACCGGCTCCACCGGCATCGTCCACGCCGCCTGCTCCGCCTGCGCCACCGGCATCGTCGACGCCGCCTGCGCGACCGGCACCACCGGGGACGTCGGCAAGCGCAGAGCCTCCCAAGGCCCCCAAGCCACCTAAACCGCCGGAGCCACCCACACCACCGAAAGACGCGAATACCGAGTAGGCATGTGCAGGGGTGAGTGCGTACGCTGTGATCCATGCATTTAGATGTGGGATGGGCTGCGGATACTGTTGTTCTCGCAGCAGGTGCGACGGAAAACACCACTAGCCTCGTTTCCTTTGCCTGGATCATGCTTGCGGCGCTACTGGCGCCGATAGTGTCGTTCATGTTGGGCAACCGGCTGCCGGCCGTTGCCCTTTTGATCATCTTTGGCATGGTCATCGGCCCATCGCTTTTGGATGTCGCCCATGAGGATGCTGGCATCAGCATGCTGAAAGAGCTGGGTGTTGGTGCGCTCTTCTTGCTCGCAGGTTTTGAGATCGAGATTTCTACGCTCAAGACCAAAGAGGCGGGAACTGCGCTATCCACCTGGCTTATCTGCCTAGTGGCCTGTGGCGTTGGTGCATACTTCTTGGTCGATAATGTCCCTGGCGCCATCGTGGTAGCACTCGCGCTGACGTCCACAGCACTGGGAACGCTGCAACCAATGTTGAAACAGGACCGCGTGCTCGAGACCAAGGTGGGCAAATCGGTCATGATTCACGGCGCTATTGGTGAGGTCGCCCCCATTACCGCGATGGCGCTTTTGCTCAGCACGCGCTCCACGTGGACCACGCTGCTGATTATGCTCGCGTTCATCGGCATCGCCGTGGCTGTTGCCATCATGCCGGCAGCCATTGCCACGACGATTCCGTGGGTTAAAGCGGCGTTTATCTCCGGTGCAGGGTCCACCAACCAGACCATTTTGCGTCTGATCATCCTGATCCTTGCCACCCTCATGGCCGTCACGGCGGTCTTTGAGCTCGACATCGTGCTTGGTGCCTTCGCCGCCGGCATCATCTTGAACCGCATCATTCCGGATGAGTTCCATCGCCGGCTGGAACACCGCCTCGATGTGGTCTTCCACTCCATGCTCATCCCGGTTTTCTTCGTGGTCTCTGGCATGACGATTAGCTGGGATACCATCGCCAATAATCCGGGGAAGGTGCTGGGCATCCCGGCGCTTATTCTCGTTACCCGCGGCCTGCCGGTATTCCTGCGCGAGAATGTGGGCCACACCGGCTCCGAAATTGAAACGGTGCGCGAGCGCCTCCAAGTCAGTTTGTACACGGCGACCGGCCTGCCGATCATCGTTGCCGTAACCTCGCTGGCGGTTAATTCGGAATTGATGAAGCAAGAAACCGCTTCGATCTTCGTCGCCGGTGGCGCATTGACCGTTGCTATCTTCCCGTTCCTGGCCAACTTGGTGGGAAGGAAAGACTCCAAGACGGTTGATGAATCCGATCCACAGAAGAAGTCCGATTCTAACGAGGACGATAAGGAAGAAGAGTCGCAAGAGCTCTAATCTGTGCACTCCACGCTAGAAACCATGCCCTGCCACCGCGGCAGGGCATATTCTTTTTGAATTAGCTTGTCTATTATGGTGGCTGTGACTAATAGCTACGGATCCTCCCCCTATGACCGGACACTGCGTCTATCTGATTCAGAGCGCAACGATGCCCTGACCGATTTAGCCCGCGCAGTGGGCGAAGGCCGCCTATCGATGACCGAGTTTGAGGAGCGCTCCGATAGCGTCATGCAGGCCGTCACCCAGAAAGACTTGGCACCGATCTTTAGCGATATTCCTGCGACCGGCTCGCAAGAGGTAAAGATCTACTCCCAAGGCGATGTAGACCGCGCCTATACTGCCGCGAAGAAGCCCCGCATCGCTACGGCGCTGACCAGCTCGGTGGTGCTGCTCACGGCATCGCCCACTCTTGTCATGCTCAGCGCCACCATGAATAGCCCCTGGTTGCTGGCGGGCGGCGCGGTAGCCGCAGCGCTCATCCCCATCGTGTGGATCCTGTTGTACGTGGCCAAGGTGGGCCCGCAATCCTGGCATGCCCCCTCGGTGCGGCAAATTGAGCGCCAACAGCAGCGCGAAATCCGTGCGCTGACGGCACACGAGCGAGCGCACCAAAAAGAATTAGAGAAGAAAATGTGGGCCCAACGCCGCCAGCAGGCCGGAGAAATTACCGGTCAGGCTATGGAAATGGCGAAGAAACAAATCAGCAAGTGGAATAATAAATAGCGCTGAGGTGCGCTGCAATATTTCTTAGCGCTGTGAAAGATGGCACAATATGGCCATGACTTCTCCCAAACCCCGCATCTTTGACCAGTCCGAAAAATTAAAGGGCATCGCTTACGATATTCGCGGTGAGGTCTCAGCGGAAGCGGAGAGAATGGAACTGGACGGCCACACCATCCTCAAGCTCAATACCGGCAACCCCGCCGTCTTTGGCTTCGATGCACCCGATGTCATCATGCGCGATATGATCAGCGCCTTGCCCACCTCCCAGGGCTATTCCACCTCTAAAGGCATTACCTCGGCCCGGCGGTCCATCGTCACGCGCTATGAGCTCGAGGACTTCCCGCATTTTGATATCAACGATGTCTTCTTGGGCAATGGTGTATCAGAACTTATTACCATGACCACCCAGGCGCTGCTCAATAACGGCGATGAGATCCTTATCCCGGCGCCCGATTACCCGCTGTGGACCGCAGCAACCTCGCTGGCCGGAGGCACCCCGGTGCACTACCTGTGCGATGAAGAAGACGACTGGAACCCATCCATCGAGGATATTCGGTCCAAGGTCACCGAAAAGACCAAGGCCATCGTGGTCATCAACCCCAATAACCCAACGGGTGCGGTGTATTCGCGCGAGGTCCTGCAGCAAATCGTGGACATCGCCAGGGAGCACAACCTGCTGATTTTGGCCGATGAGATTTATGACCGCATCCTGTATGACGATGCGAAGCATATCTCCATCGCCTCGCTGGCCCCTGATCTCTTGACCTTTACCTTTAATGGCCTATCCAAGGCCTACCGCGTCTGCGGTTACCGCGCAGGCTGGATGGTCATTACGGGCCCGAAGCACCATGCGCATGGGCTTATCGAGGGCCTCGAATTGCTGGCCGGTACCCGCCTATGCCCGAATGTTCCCGCACAACACGCCATCCAGGTGGCGCTGGGCGGGCGCCAATCCATCTACGAGCTCACCGGGGCTGGGGGACGATTGCTGCGCCAGCGCGATATCGCCTACGACAAGATCAATGAGATCCCCGGGGTGTCCGCGGTAAAGCCCAAGGGCGCGCTGTACCTCTTCCCGCGCCTGGATCCCAATGTCTATGAGATTCACGATGATTCCAAGCTCATGTTGGACATCCTCAAGGCCGAAAAGATCCTCATGGTCCAAGGCACCGGCTTCAACTGGCCGCACCCGGATCACTTCCGCGTGGTCACGCTGCCCTGGGCTTCCCAGCTGGAAAACGCCATCGAGCGCTTGGGCAATTTCTTGGTAAGCTACCGCCAATAGCACCCCAGCAGGCGATTGGTAATTGCAGTAATAATCGTTCACAATACACCGTATGGGACGGCATTCCTCGGTTTCTAATTCCGCATCGGACTCGGCTTCGCGGCATCGGCAAGCGCAGCGTCGATCTGGGTCCAGCGGGCACGCGCCAGGCCAGTCGGCGTTGGAACGCCTAAATCCACGTCAGCTGACGCAGGAGGTATCCGGCCACCCGTGGCGCGTTGGCCTGGTCACTGCCATCGGTACGGCCCTTGTCGCCATGCTGATTGGCCTCGTCCTGCTGTGGCCCTCTAGTGCTACCTCAGAGCACACTTCGGAGGAGTTCGAGTCCACCTACGCGCTGAACCACCCGCAGGTTGAGGCAACAGTGGAAAAGACCGACCATTCCGCGTGCCAATCGGAGCAGACCGGCCTGGCCTTCGATACCCCGCCGCTGATTCCGGAAAAGGAAGAGGTGGACTGTGACCGGGCGCTGGTGAAGATCACCTCCGGCGAGGACGAGGGAAAGATGACCCAATTGGTCACCTACGGCAACGCGGGCGACCCAGAATTGCAGCCGGGCGATAATATCGTGCTCTCTAAGGCCACCGATCCCACCGGATCCGTCTCGTATGCCTTTGCCGATTATCAGCGCAGCAATAGCCTCCTGCTGTGGGGAGTGGTCATCGCTATTGTCATCATCGCTTTTGCGGCCTGGCATGGGGTGCGCGCGATCATCGGCTTGGGGTTGAGCCTTGGCATCGTCTTTAGCTTCCTCATCCCAGCGCTCATCGCAGGCACCAATCCCTTGTGGGTGGCGCTCGCTGCCTGTACCGCCATCATTCTCCTTGCCGTTCCCCTCGTCCACGGCGTGAATTGGAAATCCGCCTCCGCAGTGGGCGGTTCCCTGACCGCGCTCGCCATCGCCGCGTTCCTTGCGTGGGCGGCCATCGATAGTTCGCAGCTGCAAGGCTATAGCTCCGAAGACAACCTCAAGCTGCTGCTGTATATGCCCAATGTGTCCATCCTGGGCGTGCTGCTGTGTGGCTTCGTCGTCGGCGCATTGGGCAGCCTTGCCGATGTCGCCATCGCCCAAGCCTCCACCATCACCGAGCTGCACGAATCCGATCCCGCGGCCTCACCGCTCGAGCTTTTCCTATCCGCCATGCGGGTCGGCCGCGACCACATTGCCTCGATGGTCTATACCCTCATTTTGACCTATACCGGCGCCGCATTGCCCCTACTCCTGCTCATCACCGCCGCCGAACGCCCCGCGGGGCAAATTCTCAGCAGCGATCTCGTCGCCACCGAGCTCCTGCGCTCCGGCGTCGGCGCCATGGCGCTGACCCTCGCGGTACCGATTACCACGCTGATTGCCGCGTTTACCGTCCCGTCACACCGCCGTTAGAGCGTGCGGCCCAGCGCCTGAATCTTCCAACCGGCGTTGGACCAAGCCGCAACGTCGAGCACATTGCGGCCATCGATAATGTGCCTATTATCCACGAGCTCGCCAGCCTCGTTCGGATCCAGCTCCTTAAACTGCTGCCACTCGGTGGCCAGGATGACCAATTCCGCCTCCCGCAGGGCGGATTCCGTATCGGCGGCATAGTCCAAGGTGGGGAAAACCTTCTTGGCGTTGTCCATACCCTCGGGGTCATAGACGGTCACCGCGGCACCCGCCAAGGACAAGGACCCAGCAACCGAGAGCGCCGGCGAATCGCGCACATCATCCGAATTGGGCTTAAAAGCACAGCCCAGCACGGTAACGCGGTGACCCAATAGGGAGCCATGGAAGGCTTCTTTAGACAGGTCCACCATGCGGTCGCGCCGGCGCATATTAATCGCGTCCACCTCGCGCAAGAAGGTCAGGGCCTGATCGGCGCCGAGCTCACCGGCGCGCGCCATAAAGGCGCGAATATCCTTAGGCAGGCAACCACCGCCAAAACCCAGGCCCGCGCCGAGGAACTTGCGACCAATGCGCTTGTCTATGCCAATGGCATCCGCCAGCGCCACCACATCTGCCCCCGCGATCTCACAAATCTCAGAGACCGCATTGATGAAGGAAATCTTGGTGGCCAAAAAGGCGTTGGCGGAGACTTTTACTAACTCTGCGGTCTGCAGGTCGGTCACGATGAAGGGCGTATCCTGCGCTAACGGCTGCGCGTAGATCTCGCGGGCAAGCTCCTCCACACGAGATTCCGATTCACGGGTTCCAATCACGATGCGGTCCGGGGTGATGGTGTCGTGCACCGCATAACCCTCGCGCAAGAATTCCGGATTCCACGCGATCTCCACGCGAGTTCCCTCGGACGCTAAACCGTCCGCAAGTTCCTGGAGTTCCGCCGCCGTGCCTACCGGAACGGTGGATTTGCCGAAGATAACGTGTTCCCCGCGCAGCTTGGGTACCAAGTCCGTGATGACAGCCTTGACATAGGTCATGTCTGCCGCATAGGAACCGCGGCGCTGCGGGGTTCCCACGCCGAGAAAGTGCACGTCGGCAAACTGTGCGGCCTCCTCATAATCCGTGCTAAATCCTAAGCGCCCAGCAGTGATATTGCGCTCGAGCACCTCCGGCAGCCCCGGCTCGAAGAACGGAACCTTGCCCGATTGCAAGACGGAGATTTTATCTTCGTCTACATCGACACCTAAAACTTCATGCCCCAACTCCGCCATGCAGGCGGCGTGGGTAGCACCCAAGTAACCGGTGCCAATAACAGTCATCCGCATAAAACCTCATCCTAGGGATTTTATGTAAATACCAGATTAATCCCTGCGGAAGTTCAGGTAAGACTTTGATGGCGTTGGCCCGCGCTGGCCCTGGTATTTCGATCCCAAGGCACCCGTACCGTACGGACTTTCCGCCGGCGAGGTCATCTTAAAGATAGCAAGCTGGCCCACCTTCATCCCCGGCCACAGCGCAATGGGCAAGTTCGCGGTATTGGAGAGCTCTAAAGTAATGTGCCCGGAAAAGCCGGGATCGATAAAGCCCGCGGTGGAGTGGGTCAGCAGACCCAGCCGCCCCAGCGACGACTTTCCCTCCAGCCGTCCAGCCAGGTCAGCCGGGAGGGTGAATTTCTCCAGCGTGGCACCAAGGACAAACTCGCCGGGGTGGAGAATAAAAGATTGCCCCTCTTCTACCTCCACCAAGGTGGTCAGTTCCGGCATCTCCGCCTTGGGGTCAATGTGCGTATAGCGGGAGTTATTGAATACCCGGAAGTACTTATCCAAGCGCACGTCAACGGAAGAAGGCTGGATAAGCTCACTATCAAAGGGCTCGATGCCCAGCTCTCCGGAATCAACGGCGGAACGAATATCACGATCTGAAAGAAGCACGGACCCAATTCTACTCAATCCCCTACCTAAGGTGTATAGTAGGGAAAGCGCATTTAGCGCAGTGCCGACGTAGTTTAATGGTAGAACTGCAGCTTCCCAAGCTGCTGGCGCGGGTTCGATTCCCGTCGTCGGCTCCACTATAACCTCGCATTTGATGAGGCTGGGGTTGCGTTTGGCGAGTATCCCCTTGGGGGTCTAAATTTCGGCGAGCGTTGGCGAGTTTACGTTTTACCTAGTCAGAGCGGTGGCGGGTTGAGCAACAGCTAACTATGGACATGAAAATGCCCGCCCTCATATGAGGCGGGCTCGGCTACCCGGAATAGTTCTATAGGTCGACGCTAATAGCGCGCCCGTCACGGAAGAAAAACTTGATGGCCTCTTCCCTGACGGTGGTTTGGTCGATGAGGGCTGTCCACTGGGTTGGCTGGAATGTGCTGACCGGCGCTCTTGAGAGTTGGTCGTACGCGGCAAGCAGCGCGTTGTGTTTGACTTGGCGCTCGTTGCTCTGCGTCTCCAGGTTCTTCAATCGATCGGTGGCGTGGTTGTAGTCGGTCTCGATGCGTTTGATCTGCTTGGTGTACTCGTCTTGGTCGGTCGCAACATGCTGGTTGTGTGCCACCATCGCAGTGAACGCGGCTTCTAGTTCAGCCTGCCGTTCGGCCAGGTCCTCCCGCTCGGCTTCGAGTTGCTTGGTGTCGAATACCGCTGCGAGGTCTTCACGAAGGCTCGGCGCCTCGAGGGCGGGGCCAAGTTGTGACAGCGCGGTCAGGAAGGCGGTCTTGATCTGGTGGTCACGTAGCGTGGGAGTAGCGCAGACCTGGTCGCCTGCGTGTTTGTTGTTACAGTGCCACACGGTGTGTTTGTTCGTGGTCGATGACCAGGTTTTACGTCCGTACCAGCCGCCACAGTCGGCGCATTTCAGGCGGGAAGAGAACAGGTGGAGTTTCGAGCCGCTTCCTTCCCCGTGACGGGTGGCTAGTTCGTATTGAACTTGATCCCGCACCTCAGGGCCGATGATTGGTGCGTGGTTTCCGGTGACGTAGTACTGGGCAACCTCACCATCGTTACGCTTGATGGTCTTAGTCAAGAAATCAGCAGTGTACGTCTTCTGTAAGAGGGCGTCGCCTTTGTATTTCTCGTTCGACAGGATCGAACGGGTCGTGGTGACGTGCCATGTGGTTTTTCCGCGTGGCGTCAAGTGTCCTTCTGTTTCGAGGGTGTCTTTGATTTCGCGGATGGATTTGCCTGCCAGGAATAGGCCGTAGATTTCACGCACCACAGGGGCTCGTTCTTCGTCGATGGCAAGGTTGCCGTCCGCTCCTTTCTTGTAGCCAAGCAAGGATTTGTAGGGCACCATGACTTTCCCGTCCACGAAGCGCTTACGGTGCCCCCAGGTGACGTTTTCGGAGATGGAGCGGGATTCTTCCTGCGCGAGGCTGGACATGATGGTGATGAGTAGTTCGCCTTTGGAGTCCAGCGTCCAAATGTTTTCTTTCTCGAAGTAGACCTCCACTCCCCGGTCTTTGAGCAGGCGAACGTGAGTGAGCGTATCAACAGTGTTACGGGCGAACCGGGAGACGGATTTGGTGATGATGAGATCAATCTTGCCGTCCAGGGCATCGGTGATCATCTGTTTGAAGCCTTCACGGTGTTTCGTTGAGGTTCCGGTAATGCCTTCATCGGTGTAGATACCGACGAGTTGCCAGCCTGCATGCTCGTTGATGTATCTGGTGTAGTAGTCGACCTGGGCGTGGTAAGAGGATTGTTGCTCTTCCAGGTCTGTGGAAACCCGAGCGGTAGGCGGCGACACGCTTAATAGCCTGCAGCGCCTCACCCTCGGATGCGCCACCGCCAAGCGGTCTGGTGGCGGGGATGGTTGTGACGGTGCGGGTCATCGTAGGTGTCCTTTCTCGTCCAGGCCGGTGGTGATGGTGGTGCCATCCTTCAGCGTGATGTCGAGCCGATCGGGATACGCGTGGATGACGTCGAGGTGCTCTGCGACGGCGCTCTCATCGAAACGCTCGAGATCGAGGATGTCTGTCATGAGGTTTTCGCGCATGGTTTCGCGCAAGTTGTGGCTCCCGCACGAGTTGCCGTGTCCTTTGCAGGCGTTCCAGCAGCGCCAGAATTTGTAGTCGGGCATGGTGGCACGTGTGCGGGTTTTGCGTTGATAGTTCCACCCGCAGGCTGGGCAGGTGATCTTGCCAGTGAAGCACCCGGTGTTTTTCGATGGGGTTGCTGCCAGGCCGTTTTCTCGACGGCGGGAGATCTCGGCTTGCACCGCGTCAAACGAAGCCGTAAGATCTCTTTTATGGGGAAGAAAGACGACACGCAAGAACTCCCCAACCTCAAATCTGAGAAGGTTGAGGGATTCAGCTTCGTCGAGTCCGGAACGATCTCCGCGTATCAGATGACGTATGACCGAATCTTCTGGGATCTCGATCATGCGCTGTCTGAGCTTGCCGGTCCGCAGATCGATTTTGCGAACCTTATTCACGCTGCTGCTCACCTTCGACTCGTATGAGAGTGTCTAATGGTTTGTGTGTGGGAACCTAACCCGCCTGAGGAGATGAACCAGAATGACTACTATGGCGAGACGAGATCCGGCTGATAAGGCCAAGATTGATGCGATTGAAAAGAAGCTGCTTGCTAACCCAGAAATCGCGAAACTGATTGATGAGCTAGGCACGTCCACCACGGATGCCAACGACCTAGTTCGGGGCATGTTGCAAGCCTCAATTACCCGGGGTTTGAATGCTGAAATGGATGCCCACCTAGGCTATGAGCCCGGCGATAGAGCAGCTAAAGCTACTGCTGAAACAGACAATCACCGCAACGGCACCTACCCGAAAACCGTGGATTCTAACTACGGGCCAGTAAACATTGATGTTCCACGAGACAGAAACGGCACGTTTGTTCCTACTATGGTGCCCAAAGGCTCCAGGCGGCTAACAGATGTTGACGATATGATTGTCAGCTTATATGCCGGCGGAATGACCATTCGGGATATCCAGCACCATATGGCTACTGCGATGCGGGTTGATATCTCCCATGAGACGATTTCGGCGGTTACAGACGCAGTCTTGGATGAGGTCATGATCTGGCAAAACCGCCAGTTAGACGAGTTCTACCCCGTGATATTCCTGGATGCGTTGCGCATTAAAGTCCGCGACGGCGGCCGGGTAGTTAACAAGTCTGCGTACATGGCAATCGGGGTGGACCTCGACGGGATCAAGCACATCCTGGGATTGTGGATCGCCAAAGAAGAAGGCGTCTCCTTTTGGGCACACGTGTGCGCCAACTTATCTAACCGTGGGGTCAAAGACGTCTTTATCGTCTGCTGTGACGGGCTGAAAGGCCTACCAGAAGCAGTGGAGGCAACCTGGCCGAACTCTATGGTACAAACCTGTATCGTGCACCTGATTCGCGCCGCGAATCGGTGGGTGTCTTACGGGGATCGCCGGGCTGTATCAGCCGCGTTGAAGAAGGTTTATACGGCTACTGATGAATCCACGGCAGAAGCAGCGTTGAAGGAATTTTCCGATTCTGAACTGGGTGTGAAGTATCCTCAGTCGGTCAAGGTCTGGCAGGATGCATGGGATAGATTCGTGCCATTTTTGCAGTTCCCACCAGCAGCAAGAAAGGTCATCTATACGACGAATTCCATTGAGTCGTTTAACAACCAATTGCGTAAAGCCACCCGCAACAGGGTGCAGTTCACCAACGATGAATCCGCGCTCAAGACGCTGTGGTTGATGATCTGCAATATTGAAGACAAACGAGCCGCAAAGAGAGCAAAGCAGGGCAAACGAGTCTCCGCGACAGCCGGCAGACTCATGGAAGGAGCCCGAGTTTCCGGCTGGAAACAAGCCATCAACCAAATGGCCGTGGCCTTTCCCGACCGCTTCGACAAATACCTATAAACCTAGCCCCACACACAAACAACTTGACACGCTCACTCGTATTAGAACGAGTCACCACAGCGTCATTCATCGCCGCATACAACATCTTTCTGGAAGCTCAGGAGAACGTCACCAAGGCAAAGGACTTTGGAGAAGTCCGCAAGAAGTTGAAGAAACTGAATAGTAACTACTGGCCTGTAGCTTTTGGCCAGGTCACACACGATGGGAATACAGGACTTGGCGTGCTGCCAAACGTGGGTGTTCAGGAAACCGATGTCGGACGAATCTGGGGAAACCTCAGTGGAATCCTCCACGCACCAAACCCGTTCAAAGAGAAGACATCTACTCCAGACCTAGACTTCACAATGCTCAAAGATCTCGCGTCTGATCTAGAAGATTTGCTTCGCTCTCACATAGTTCAGCTCGCGGATTCCAGTGAGGTGTTCTATCTGCGACGCCTTCCGGACGGTGAAATCGCAGTCCAAGCATTCAAAACAGGGGCACCGCTTCTCTGAGGTCATAAAACCAGGAGTCCGCGCTCGTCTACCACCCCGGATAGCCCGGTCAAGGGCCATGATGGTGGCGACGACACCGTCGATCTTCTCGGTGGACTTTTGCTTGTCGGGCTTGATGCTTGGTCTCTAGTGATTCCTCCACGTCGATAAACCTGTCGAGGCCGCGGCGGGATGCCTTGGTGAATCATTCTCATTGTCGCCGAGACTACCGCGCACGACGTCTTCCACCCCACGGCTAACCCATGCCCTGAGGCGTAGCCGCTAGCTAGCTACACCGCACGATGGGCTGGGGGTCGTAGACCGTGGTCTTGGTCTCGCGGGAAAGCTCCTTGCCGCTGAGATCCTTGATGATGCGGGTATCGGACGTCGTAAAGCCCGGGGCACCGGATGATGGCGAACAGTCGCTGCCTGGCACGGACCTCGGTTGTGGCTCGGTCTTGGCCCAACGGCCGTTATTGATGGATTCCACCTCTACCGTCTTGGTGCCTTTCAAGCGGACGGTGATATTGCCGCCGCCAAAGCTGGTCTCAATCTGCACTGGAGTATTGAAGGTATTGGTAAATTGCAGGTCAATGGCACCCTCGTACACGGTGGCCTCGCGGCCGGCCGGGTAGCGGGAAATGTAATACGAGTGCGGGGTGTGCGCGGTATCTTGCATGCCGGCGAAGTAGGCGGCGTTATACAGGGTAGTGGCGAATTGGGAGATGCCACCGCCCACTGCGGAGCCGGAGTGGCCGTTGATGATGATGCCGGATTCCACATAACCCTGCGCGGTGCCGCGGGGGCCGGTGTAACCGTTGAGGGAGAAAGTCTCACCGGGGTTGACAACGGCGCCGTTAACCTCTTGGGCAACGAGCTGGATATTGCGCCCAGAGGCGGAGGAAAAGCCGCCGGTAGTGAACTCACCCACGGTATCGTTAAACGTCGCGTTTTCGGCGTCCTCTGTGGTGAACTCGGCCGGGTCAGGCTTGTAGGTAGCGTCCCACTCGCGGTCATCGCCAGTCACGCGCTTATCAAAGCCCTCCATGGTGGGCTTCCAGTCAATGATTTCACCGTCCTGGGAGGGGGTGACCTGCCGGGAGCCACCGGCGAATTTCACCTTGGCGTTCACGCCAGGCACGTCTGCGCCATCGGCGCGCTCTTGCAGCAATTGCTGCGCGCGGTTGCTATCCACCACCAGGTGCAACTGGCCGTCCTTTTTCTCAATGCTGGTGAACTGGGAGATCTCCGGCTTATTCAGCGTGGCGGTGACGTTATTTTTCGCCTTCAAGGTCAACGGATTATCCAGGGCCTTGGCGGCATCGCCGGTGCGCATCTTTTCAATGGCCGCCTCATTAATGGCCGGCTCGATTTCTTCCGGTTCCACCTGCACGCCGTCTTTGTCCAACCAATTCGCTGCCACCGCATCGTGCAATTCGGTGCCGTCTACGGACTGGCCCAACGTGGGATCGGTGACCTTGAGCTCGCCATTATTAAGCTCCAGCATGCCATCGACCGGATCAGTAGAAAGCTCGTCTTTGACGCGGTCAAGGGTGGGCTGCAGCTTGCTATCGTCCACATCGGTTTCTACCGGGATATCTTCGGTGGAGCGAAAGAAACTGGCCAGGCGGGTAATGGGGTTGAGGGAAGGTTCCTCGATGCCATCGACGGCGGCCTGATTATCCAGGGCCAGGCCGGATTCGGCAGGGGTAAATTTAGACTGCAGATCTCCTGCGGTCACGGTCACGGGCTGGGTCTCAACGCCCTTGAGCTCGTCCTCGAGCTTGGCCACGGCGGCGGTGCGCTCCATGGCGGAAATATCCACGCCGCCCACGGAGACGCTGCGCGGGATCTTGTCCTGGTTTGCTATGACATCCCAGGCATAAGCGATGCCAGCAATGAGGACGAAGCCAACGATCACGCCAAGCGTGATAAGCCAGCCCTTTGCACCGTTTTTTCCTTCTGCCTTCTTCACGCCTTAAAGGTTAACGGGTAAAGGGGCGTTTTTCCTAGTCGCTGTCGCCATCGTGCACATGGCGGGCGGCATCGCCGAGGCGCTCAGGGGCCAATCTGCCCTCATCCACGGCGCCCACGACGGCATCGATCACCGCATTGATATCCGCCTCGGTGGACCACAAGGGCATGTCTGCACCGGCGGCGAGGGAGGTAATGACGGCATCGGCAAGCGGCAGCGAATCCGAAATGGCCGCCATGCCGCCAATGTCATCGGTATAGATGGTGCCGTCATACTGCAAGGCCTCGCGGGCAAGGCCGTAAGCCTCCGGCAGGATGGAAGCAGGGGTCTGGCCATCGCCCAGGCCCGGGACCGCGAGGTGCCCCATCATCAGCGCCGCATTCGGCGCGGCGGGAATGGCGTTTTGGAAGGGAATGAACTCGTGGTTTTCGAGCTCTTCCAGCGGCGGGGTAATGGCTTCCGCCAGGTGGGTATCGCCCGAGGCGCGGCCGTGGCCTGGGAAGTGCTTGAATACGGCCTTGACCCCGGCGGCATCCAGCCCGCGGGCAAAGGCGGCGCCATAATCGCCGGCCTGGGCGGGGTCGGTGGAAAAGGCGCGGTCGCCCACGACCTCGAGGCCATCACCATCGACATCAAGCACCGGCGCGAAGTCCACGTTGATGCCGTAGTCCATGAGCCGCTTGCCGATGTCCCCCGCCAGCTGTTCCACCTGCTCCGGCGAGTTTTCCGCCGCCATCTGCTGCGCGGAGGGGTATTCGCCCAAGATTTCAGAAAAACGCTGCACGCGCCCGCCCTCAAAGTCGATGGCAACCTCAAAATCGCGACCTAGTTCCGCGCGCAGGGCGTTAATATTGCGGCCATCTTCCTCCAGCAAGCCAGGATCCGCCCAGCTCGGGATGAAGATGCCTCCCACGCCGGCCTCCAGCTTGGCCTTGGCGTCCTCATAGCTGGTCGCCGGCGGCATAAGCACCGAGGCGGCGGTGGCGCGAATATCTTCCGGCGCCGGCGCTGGTGCCGGCGCTGGCGCCGCCTCGGTGGCGGGCGCGGAGGTACCGGGTGACGAGGGCGCGGGAGCCGCGGATTCGCGCGCCTTGTCCTCGTCCGAGGCGGAATTAGAGCAGGCGCTAAGCACCGCCACGAGGCCCAAACTGACAATGATGCGGGAATATGTCATGCCTTCCAGTGTGCAGCATTCCTCGCGAACTGTCCCAAGCGGTGGGTAGACTAGTGACATGAGTAACGGCAAAACAATGTTAATTGCCTATGATGGCACCGAACGCGCCGACCGCGCCTTGGAGTACGCCGCCCAGCTTTTGCGCCCCTCCACGGTGGAAATCCTCACCGCGTGGGAGCCGGTGGCCCGCCAAACCGCGCGCGCCGTCAGCCGCACGGGCATGCACCAGTCCACCGTGTCCCCCGATAGCGTGGAAGACGATCCGGCTTACGAAGAGGCGCTGAAGATCTGCCGTCAGGGCACCCAATTGGCAGAGAACCTCGGCCTGGCCGGCCGCGCGCACCTCGTGGAATCCGCCACCACCATCTCTTCGGCCATCGTGGATGCCGCGCACGAGCTCGACGTGGATGTCATCGTGACCGGCACCCGCGCGCTCACCGGCTTCCGCGCCTGGTGGACCAACTCCACGGCGGATCAGATCGTGCGCAATGCG
Organism: Corynebacterium accolens; assembly: GCF_023520795.1. NCBI lineage: Bacteria > Bacillati > Actinomycetota > Actinomycetes > Mycobacteriales > Corynebacteriaceae > Corynebacterium > Corynebacterium accolens. Next base: position 2,265,250 of record NZ_CP046605.1, read on the forward strand.
GGCCTGCCCGTCTTTATCGTCCCGCAAGAAAACGACGAAGACGCGGACGAGGACGATCCGGAATACTTCTAAGTAACTGCTAATATCTTTAGCCATGGCTCTGGAATCCGATTCTTTAAACAAGCGCACCCTCGGCCCCGCCGTGGGTAGCGCTGTTGTGGGCATCGCCCTGGGCATTATCACCATCATCGGCATCGCCCAGTTCTCCGGCAGCGATACCGTGCCGGAAGGCAATGCGGTCTCCCCCGATGATGCGGTGCTGGGCGGGCCTGAATACGGTTCCCGTACTTAGATGGGCGCACCGGCGTGCATGACCGGACCGATCAGCTCCCCCGCGGCCCACATAGCGGTTCCTATGTACACCGCTACCGCGCACTAGCCCGCGCCCTGCGCCACCGCTGCGCGCGCCTTGCCCGGCCCTACCCGCTCGGCATTATTGCCTTGGCGCTCATCCTCGCGGTGCAGCCGTGGGGGCTGACCGCCGCCGATACCAAACACGATCTGGCCGCCAACCCGCGGCACTTCCTGCGCGGCGCGCTTGATGCCTATACCGATATCTTTACCCTGGGCCAGCTGCAGAACCAGGCCTACGGTTATCTCTTCCCGCAGGGCCCCTTTTTTGTTTTAACCGAGCCCCTGCCGGATTGGATAGCCCAACGCCTGTGGTGGCTGCTGGTCTTAAGCGTGGGCTTTATCGGCTTTCATAAACTGGCCACCCGGATAGGCCTGCGCGGCCGGTGGGTCTGGGTGGCGGCGATGCTCTATGCGCTCTCCCCGCGCTCGCTCTCCACGTTGACGGCCATTTCTTCTGAAACCTGGCCCGTCATGTTAGCCCCGTGGGTCATCCTGCCCTTCCTCCGGGAAAAACTCACCTGGCGCGATGCTGCCGCCGCCACGATTCCCGTGGCGCTGATGGGCGCGGTCAATGCCACCGCCACGCTCGCGGCGTGCACCCCGGCGCTTGTCATCGTGGTCTACCGCCGCGCCTTTAAGCCCGGCGCGGCCTGGCTGCTTGGCTGCCTGTGCGTATCCGCATGGTGGATTGGCCCGCTTTTAATCTTGGGCCGCTACGCCCCGCCGTTTACGGAATTTATCGAATCCTCCCGCGTGACCACCCGCTGGCTGAACCTGCCGGAAATCCTGCGCGGGACAACGAGCTGGTCACCCTTTGCTGATGCCGAGCGCATCGCTGGCAACGAGCTCGCGACCTCAGCCTTCTTTGTGCTTATCACCATGGCTGTGGCCGCGATAAGCATTTATGGCCTGTGCCGGCTGCCCCGCGTGTGGTCCATCATGCTCATTACCGGTGTGGCAATTTTGGGCTGCCAGGCGGCGTGGTACCTCGATGCACTCGATGGGGCGCTGGCGCCCCTGCGCAACCTGCACAAATTCGATCCGCTGGTGCGCATCCCGCTGCTGTTGGGCTTTGCCCGCGCCTGTCAACGCCTGCCGCTGCCCACGGGGCTTCGCCCCACCAAGAAGCAGACGGTAGGCGCGCTGGTGTTACTCGTATGCATCAGCGCGCTCTCCCCGGCGTGGTCGCAGCGGCTGCTGCCCTTAGGGGCCTACGACGAGGTGCCGGGCTATTGGCATGAAGCCACGGATTACATCAACGAGCATGCGGAAAATACCCGCACCCTGATTTACCCCGAGGCCTCCTTCGCCCGCCAAGAGTGGGGTTGGACCCGCGATGAGCCGGCGCAGCCGCTTCTTGATGTCCCCTGGGCCGTCCGCGATGCCATTCCCCTCGTGCCGCCGGAGGCCATCCGTGGCCTGGACGGCGTGATGGCAGCGCTAGACGAGGACCCGGCCAGCGGCGTGCGCGCCTTGCAGCGCTTGGGCATCGGGGCGGTGATGGTACGCCACGATCTCTTCGCCGCCGATAATGACACCTTGAGCAGTAAATTTGGCGGTGAGGTGCATACTTTTGGTGAGGTCGATGTAATCATGCTCGAGCAGCATTCCATGGCTTTGACCTCAGCCGATCCCGTCCGCGTGGCCGGTGGCGGCGAGGCGCTGGCCTTCCTCGATGCCCACAATGGCCCCGCTGCCCGCGAGTTAGTGGACAGTGATGCCGATATCGTCACCGATACCCCCACGCTGGTGGATCGCAACTACGGCACGCTCCACGGCGCCGCCTCGGCGCCGCTATCCACAGACGATCCCAGCCACGTTTATAATCGTCTGCGCGATTATCCCTCCGCCGGCCCACTGACCGCCGTGGAGACCCACGGCGGCGATGTCGAAGTCTCTTCTTCTGCCGCCGATGCCACCGCCTTTGGCGGCGCCCAGCCGGAAAAGTCCGCCACCGCGGCGGTCGATGGGGAAAATTCCACCGCCTGGTGGCCCGCGCCCGGCGATGATGAGGGCTGGATCGAGCTGCGCGGTGACTTTAGCCAACCGAGCCTGAAGCTCATGGCCACCAGCTCCACCACGGTAACGGTGCGCTCGGGTGGCGCTGCAGTAGAAGTGGATCTACCGGCTTTCCGCTCCAAGACGGTGCGCGTGCCCGGCGGGGATTCGCAGGCCATCCGCGTGGAGCTATCCCACCGCACCGGCATCGCGGAACTGGAGGTAGAAGGCCACCCCATCGAGCGCGTGGTGACCGTACCGGATACCTCGCCGAATGTGCACCAATTCTTCTTCCAGCAGATGGTGCACGATACCGGTGTGCTCATTCGCGATGTCACCGTGCCGCGCCGCATGGAGGTCACCGTGGATTCCACCAAGCCGGTGCTCATCGATTCCCACCGGTACTCCCCCGGCAGCACCCTGAGCCTCGAGCCCGGCGTCCACCGCGTGCGCACCACCGGCGCGTGGGTGTCCATGACGGAGAAGGGCTGGACCCCGCCGAGCGATTATCGCCTCACCGATTTTTCTATCGCTGCTGCAGAGGATGAGCGTCTGCTCATTACCGGCCGCGCCTTTAATAAGGGCCTGCGCGGGTTTATAGGCGATACCGAGCTCGCCCCGTACGAGATCGATGCCGCCACCCAGGCATTTATCGTCCCTGCGGGCACGCATGGGGAATTCCGCATGACCTTTAAGGCGCAGCCTGCCTACCGCGCCGCCTTGCTCTTTGGGGGCGCGCTCGGCCTGGCCGCGCTGGGATTTTGCCTGCTTTTCGCCGCGCGCCGTAGCCCGCAGCCCACCTGGCACCCGCATCCTGGCGGCATGGCCTCTGCGATGTATTCGCTGACCTGCCTGGCACTGGTGGGGTGGCCGGCGGCACTTGCGGGCATGGCAGCCTGGCTCATCGTGCGCTGGACCACCATTCCGCGGGCTTATTTGGCCAGCGGCGTGGTAGCGGCTGCCGGGGCCATCCTCGCCCGGGCCCCGTGGACCTCAGGGGCCTATGCAGGCGATTCCGTGCTGCTCATGTGCTTATGTGCCGCGGGGCTGGCCTGCCTTTTCGCCGCCGACGGCCCTGGCCCCGGCCCCGGACCCGGCCCATCAGGAGGTCGCGGCCCGGGCGCTCGATAAGCGTATAGCTCGCCGCAGAGACCACAACGGTGCCCACCACCGTGACGGCAAGGATCACCCAAAAATCCAGCGGTTTCCCGCTAAACAGCGCCACCCCGGTCAGCGGAAAGGCCACGGCGAGCACCGCCACGTGCCACAGGAAAATGGAATAGGACCACGCGCCCAGCGCCTGCATCAGCGGCGAGTTAAGCCACGAGGTTCCACGTGGAACTAGGGCCACCGGCACCACCACGCACCCCGCGAATACCGCCCCGGCGATGATGCGGCGGGCAAATTCCGCCGGCTCCGGGTGCACCAGCCCGGCCGGCCCAAACCAATCCCGGCTCGCCGCCCACAGCACGAGCCCCGCCAGCACAACCCAGGCCCAGCGCACCTGCAGAATGCGCGCCGTGCGCTTGCCGATGCCCCTTTCTTCCACCTCCGCCGCCAGCATGCCCACCGCGAACCACGAGGCATAGGCCGGTGGCCAGATTTGCGAGTTGACCTGGTCCTCACCGTAGTCCGCGACAAAGGGGATAAATCCCCAGCCCCAGCTCAGTACGGCAGCGCCGGCGATAACGCCCATGCGCCAGCGCTGCGGCAGGCCGCCAATGGCCCACACGAGGAGCGGTAGTACCAGGTAAAAGAAGAACTCTACGCACAGCGACCACAGGTGGGTAAGGCCCGGGGCAAGGCCATCGACCACATAGATCTGCGTGGAGGTCAGGTTGGCGAGGATCTGGGTGGGGGTGATGGAGTGGGCATCGGGAAGCAGCAGCAATACCGATACCACGCAGGCATAATAGGCCGGTGCCAAGCGCGCGATGCGGGAGTGGGCATAGCCGCGCACCGTGTGCAGCCCGCGCCGGCGCCACAGGAGGAAGGCGCTGAGGGCGAAGAAGACGGCGACGAAGAAATCGAAGCGCCCGGCAAATCCCCACCCGGTGCCGGTTTGGAAGGATACGTGGGTGACAATGATCCCTAATGCGGCAACCGCGCGTAGGCCGTCTAGCTCCGGCAGGTGCTGGGGTAGTCTTTTCACAGATGCCTGCGTGCGCACGCTTGCTCCTTTACCCCGGAAACCTGAAACTGATTGGATATAGTACTGCAATGAGCCGCTACCTTTGGCCACGCTCGCCACGGGCGTGGGTTGTCATTGCCGCAATCATTTTCCTCCTCATTGGTACCCTCGCGCCAACGCTCTACAATAATCGGACCCGCCCGCTGGGCTTGGATAAGGATTTTTCCACCTCAAGCGGGCCCACCGACGCAGTGTGGATGGACGTGCGCGCCCTCATGGCCGGCGAGGCCCCTTCTGATACCGCATCCAGCGATGACCCGCGCTGCGCCGAGAAATCCGCCCCGGTGTGGTGCTACCAGCACCACGAGCCGCTGACCTTGGAGCGCACCATTGCCACCGGCGAGGTCGACGATGATGACACCATCGCCACCACCGATTCCGTGACCAGCCTACTTGCCGGAAAAGCTGGGGACTCCCAAGAGGAAATCGCCACCATTGATCAACACTCCGTGCTCAACCGCGAATCCACGTTCCCGGTAGCCGATCCTGTCAATAAATGGGTCCTCGCCTTGCCCGAATTCAACGCTGATCTGACCCGCGCGGATTTCGAGCGAGACGGCCTGACCTATTTCTTCCCCTCCGGCACGGAGCAGCGCTCCTATGCATTTTTTGATGTCCTGGCCCAGGAATCCACGCCGATAGACTTTACCGGTGACTCAAAAGTAGATGGCATCCCCATCTATTCCTATCACCAGGACGTACAGCCGCTGCCGCTGAAGAATATCTTTAGCAATATCAGCGCGGGGCTAGACAGCACCACCAAAACGGATGAGCTGAAATCCGGCGACTTCCAGTTAAATGGCCCCGCCAGCCGTTTTTATGACCGCCAGTCGCGCGAGCTTTTGGACTTGGATGCCGATGCCACCGTCATTGTCGAGCCCTTTTATACCGTGGGCCGCGATATTTCGGTCGAGCCCACCACCGGCACCATCGTGGATGTCCGGGAAAACGTCAAGGTCTTTTTCGCCACCGATATCCAGCAGGCGGGAACCCTCATCGCAGAGGATGACACCGAGGATCGCTCCGTGCTGGCCGCGGATTTCCGGTGGTCAGAGGATACCCGTGCGGAGCGCCTTGCCGAGGTCCGCCCGGTAATCTATGCCATGCGGGGGCTTATGGCAGTCGGCTGGCTGGGCAAGGCCATTGGTGTTTCCCTGCTCATTTTCGCCGCCTACCAGTACATGCGCCGCCACCGTGACGCCCATGATGCCGCACACGCCTAGGCGCATCCTCCTCGGGCTATGGGGAATTATCCTCGTGGCCGCGGTGTGCTGGCCCTTCGCGCTGCCCGGCGAATTCCTCTGGCGCGATATGGTGCTCCTAAACAATCCGGGGCTTACCCCATCCGCGCTAGGCGCAGGAAGCCTGCCCGCCCGCAACGCACCACAAGATGGGTTTTTGGCCTTACTCGGCGGCGCGTGGGCCGCCCGGGTGCTCATCTTTACCGCTGCCGGAGCCGCCGCGCTCACCGCCGCGCTGTGGTCTCGTACCACGGTAGCCGCGCTGGCCGCGATGACCATCGCGGTGGCCAATCCCTTTGTCATCGAACGCCTCTTACAAGGCCAGTGGTCCCTGGCCATTGCCGCTTGGTTGCTCCCGGTCATCGCCTGGGCGGGGCGCCGCCACAGCTGGCTGGCCTGGCTGGCCATGTGGGGAGCATCGCTTACCCCCACCGGCGGGTTATTTGCGGTGTTCACCGCACTTTTTACCTGCCGGAAGCGCGTGGCCCTGGCGGGCTGCCTCTTGTGGCTGCCGTGGCTGGTTCCAGGCCTTTTCCACCCCAGCGTGCCCGGCGATGCCGCATCCGCCGTCGCGGCCTTTTCACCGCGGGCCGAAGAACACGTGGGCACGGTAGGCGCGCTGTTGCGCCTGGGCGGAATCTGGAATGGCGAGGCCGCCCTTGGCCTGGCAGTGTTCGGCCTCTTCGTCGCAGTTCTCGCGCTGGCAGGCGCGCACCGCGTCCCGGCGCGCTTGACCGTCCTGGCCGCGCTGGGCATAGGTGGGGCGCTAGCGTGTTGGCTATTGCCCGGCCTGCTGGAATGGGCCATCGATAACGTTCCGGGGTCCGGCCTTTTGCGCGATAGCCACAAGCTCACGATGCTCGCGCTGCCGCTATACGTCGCTTCCATCGGCGCGCTGCCGCAGATTCCGGCCGCGCTGGCGCTGGTAGCGGCCACCATTCAGGTTGTGCCCGCCCCGTCCCGCCTTGCCGTGCTTTCTCCCCGCGATACGGGGGTGGACGAGCGGTTGGTCCGCGATATCGACGGCCGCCTAGCGTTCTTTCCTGAACGGCCCAATTTGGTGGAGGTTCCCCCACCTGATGGCCGCGCGCATGGAGACGCCACCCCGGGAGTCGCGGTTGATCCCTATTCCAAGGCCGTACCGATGGTGGAATCCGGCGAGCTTAGCGTGGACGGTGAAGTCATCGATCAGGCCTCGCCGCAGTACCGCGCGGCCCTGCGCGCCTGGCAAGACCGCGATATGGCAGGCCTCGAGGAGCTCGGGATCGGCGTCGTCGTAGTCGATGGTGTAATCGTCGCAGAAACCAATGCCCCGCGCCCCGAGCTACCGTGGGCGCTTACCGCCCTGTGGATGGCTGCCCCGCTACTAAGTTTTCTAGCAGTTGCGCAAAGGCGGCACCGGTCTTCTCCCACGAAAAGCGCGCGGCAAACTCCCGGGCATTAGACCCTAGGCGCCGTCGCAACTCCGCGTTCTCCAATAGCTCTTGGGTGGCCGCCACGAAGTCACCCTCTTCTTCTACAAGGATCCCGGTCTCACCATCGATTACGCTATCGCGCAGACCAAATGCATAACCTACTGTGGGCACCCCATGTTGGGCGGCCTCCATGACGGCAAGGCCCCAGCCCTCTTTGTGGGAGGGCATGAGGTGGGCATCGGCACGCGCGAGCAAGGCGTGCTTATAGTCTTCCGTAACCTGGCCGCGAAAACGCACGCGATCCGTCACGCCGAGCTTTTCGGCATAATCGCGCAGGTTCGATTCCCACCAGCCCGAGCCAATCACGTCCAAAACCGCGCCCGGCGTGCGCGCCACCGTATCCATGGCGTGCTCGATCTGCTTGTGCGGGACTAGCCGCGAGAGGGTCACCAGGTGCTTATCCGCCTCGCGCTCGAGGGAAGGCACGTGCGCCGGAATGGGGTCTAAGCCATTGGCGATGATCCGCGCGCCGTCAATGCCGAGCGCCTCCAAATCCTCGCGCGAGGCCTGCGAGACCGTGACGTAGGTCGAATCCCGATATACCCGCGGTGCCACGCGCGATTCCAAAAACCAGCCCAGCCGCCCGAGCACCGGACCGGCCACGGGCCATTGCTCACGGTGGCAATGGTGCGTAAGCAGCACCGTCGGCGCGCCGGAAATCAACCGCGCGAAGAAGGGAATGCCGTTTTGGGTATCGATGACCACGTCAATGCCGCGCAGGTCCCCCAGGCCCATTCTCCCGGCCACAATGGCCACCCACGCGCGCGGGTACACGCCAAACTTGGCACCACCGCGGCTATAGCGCACGCCATCCCGAACCTCCCGGCGCGCCGCATTCATGTGCTTAGAGGTGCGAAAGACCACCTCGTGGCCCTGCGCCGCTAGGTACTCCCCCACGCGTTCGAGGTAACGCTCGGAGCCACCGCCCTGCGGGTGGGTGGAATCGCGCCAGCATAGTAAAAGAATTTTCATCGTGGGGTATTAGCCTAGTGGTTTATGAAACACACCCGCGACATGGCCACGCTCTCCCGCTCCTGGGCGCTGCTGCGCTCGTTCCGCTTCGAGCAAACCCGCCCCGATATTTTCTACGGCGGCCTGGCAGAAGATACGGCCACGCTGGTAGAAAACTTGGGCCGCGATTTGGGCGTGCCGCTTGCCGATGCCCTCGTGCTCGACGTAGGCGGCGGCCCCGGCTATTTTGCCGCCGCCTTCGCGGACCGCGGTGCGTCCTACGTTGGCCTTGAGCCCGATGCAGGGGAAATGTCCGCGGCCAATATCCGCCTCAGCAATTCCGTGCGCGGCGATGGCACGCGCCTGCCCTTCGCGGACAATTCCTTCGACGTGGTCTATTCCTCTAATGTCGCCGAACACATCCCCCGCCCGTGGGATATGGGCAAAGAAATGCTGCGCGTTACCCGCCCCGGCGGCCTGTGCATCATGAGCTATACCGTCTGGCTGGGCCCCTTCGGCGGCCACGAAACCGGGTTATGGGAGCACTACATAGGCGGCGCCTTCGCCCGCGACCGCTATACCCGCCGCCACGGGCACCCGCCCAAGAATGTCTTTGGCACCTCGCTATTTAATGTCCCCTGCTCCACCGGCCTTACCTGGGCCGAGTCCACCGGCGCGCTAAAGCTCGCCTTTCCGCGCTACCACCCCAGCTGGGCGTGGTGGCTGACCAAGGTTCCTGGTCTGCGCGAATTCGCCGTGTCCAACCTGACGCTGGTACTGCAGCCCGACTAAGCCACGCCACAGCTCGCGCCGAGGTTGACCTGCTATGCTGCCCAGCATGCCGGACCAACTACAGCGCTCACAGCTCTCTCCCGCCGTTCGCGCAGCTCACCTGGGGTGGGCCGTAGCCAGCGTCGTCGCCACATTTGCCGGTGCGGCACTCATTGGCATCGCCTGTGGCCTCATTACAAAGAGCGGTTCCTGGGTCGCCTTTGGCATCGCCATCGGCGGCGCCTTCTTCGGCTTGGGAACAGTCTGGTACGGATTTTCCCGCCGCTTGGGCTGGTCGTGGCGCGATGCCGGGTTTGTGAAATCCGAGCATTCCTTATGGCACCTGCTGTGGTGGATTCCCCTCGCCATCCTGAGCTCTGGTGCGGCCACGGGCGCCGTCAATGCACTCCTGGGCAGCGAACCAGCCGGCAATAACCTTTCCGCCGGCCTAAAGATCAGCCCCGCCGCCACCATCATGGTGGTACTCAGCACCGCGCTTGTCATTCCCCTCGTAGAAGAGGTGGCCTTTCGCCGCGTCCTATTGGATTGGCTGCAAAATTCCATGCCCACCTGGGCAGCAGCGCTTATCACCACCGCCGTCTTCGCCCTCGCACACGGCATCCCCGCAGTAATGCTCTACATTGCATTCTTTGGCACCTGCCTGATGCTAGCGCGCCTCTGGTTCAAGACCCTTACCGCTCCCCTATGCATTCACATTGCAAATAACACGGTCGTGGCAATCACTGCTATGGCGGGACTATCGGGCTAAGCAGTCCCTGCGCAGCGGAAAAAGGAAGCGCTAGTTCAGTAGCCTAGGTGGAAAACACGCCCAGAACGCTTCTGTGCGCCAGTCCATGGGAGCAGTAGGAACGAGCGCAGATAACGCCCTAGCAGAATCCTTTAACGCCACGCTCAAGCGGGAAGTACTGCGAGAGCGGAAAGTCTTTGACAATCCGATCACCTGCCGGCAGGAAGTCTTTCGATGGTGCATGCGCTACAACACACGCCGACGGCACTCATGGTGCAATCTTGTAGCCCCTGATGTCTTTGAAGCCGAGACTTCAGCTACTCAGCTACACTGACCAAAGCAGCATAGCTAACCCCCCGACGTGTCCACTGTCCGGGGGTCAGGCCCGGTGGTTTAGCCCCTGGCCAGACATCGTGGTGGGCCTCGTCGTTGCCGTCATCAACCTCGGCGCAGCAAAAGAGGTCCTCGAGGCCGCACAGGCCGAGGACCCCGAATTGGAGCTGGACGAGTAACTGCCAGGAAGACTCAAGGTTTCGTTAATCGATATGCCAGTACGAAGCCGCATAATAGCCTCATGCCTTTGAGAGAGCGCATGAGAGAGATAGAGACAACTTCAGCGCCCTGCGGCCCCATGTGAGGCCCGGGCGCTGAAGTTGTTTTTGCGCCTCTCGACCCCAGCCAATTGGTATCACCCAGGCGCGAGGGAACACTCCCCGCTTTCCGTCACCTCACCCCACCGCTAGGCCACACTCCTTTCTAGACATTGATTTCTCTCCGGAGCCCAAAGCTCCTTCCTCCGCCAGAAAGGACCAAGCCCGTGCCTACTGCCTATCTCCTGCCTGACACCGCCACCGAAGCCGAAAAGAAGCACGCCCGCGCTGCGGCCCTGGCCGATATCCGTCATCGTCGCGAGCAAGCCGCAATCATGGCCGCCAAGGCCCGCGAGGCAGAAAAGGCTGCACAGCAGGCTACGCTCCTCGACGGCTTCGATCTGGCGTTCCTCGGCACGCTTGTTGCCATGCTGCTCATCGGCGCACTCGCGATCCAGATGTGGCCGCTGGCCATCGGCATCGTCTCTGTCGTCTTCGTTCTATTCGCACTAGGAGCTTTCCGCGACTAAGGGCCTCCGGGGCTGCAAATAGTTGGCGTTTAGGCCACATCTAACAAGCATTGGTGGTCTTGCCAACTCCACGTCTGGGCGCATGGTCCGAAGTGGGCAAGCTACATCAAGTTATGGTCTGCCGCCCCGGCTTGGCCCACGAGCGCCTCACCCCAGCCAATTGCAAGGAACTGCTTTTCGACGACGTGCTGTGAGTCGAGGTTCTTAACATGCGCGCCATCCTCGAAGAGACGCTAGTTATTGGAAATCACCGACGCCGACACCGCCAATGAGGCACTGCAGACCATCGACGAGTTCGACTTGCTTCCCTCGCAACGAGCCAACGCTCAGTGAAGCAACCTAGTCCGCGAAACGAATGACCTCGCGAGCAACCGCTTCCACAACGATTGGGATTCCGTAGGACTTTGTCTTCTTAGCACAACCAACTTGAGCCCCGATCTTTCTAATCGACATACCCTGCGGGCGCGGTACCGCCTACCTGTTAGCCGTGCTGTGCGCCTTGGTAGGTATCAGCATCTTCATCAAGTTTTGGCCGTGGATGTTGGTTTCTGCGCAGTCGTCATCACGACGATTATCGTCGTCGCCCTTTTCCCCGCCTCCTGTGACGAGTCCTACCCCCAGACGGGTGCGACGCGAAATTCCTGAATCTTTTGCAAATTATGCAAATCTTATTCACTACCAGCAGCATGAATGATATGTATGATTCACATTACTATTCATTTCGACATGTGACCCATAACTCATAAGCCTTTAGTTACTGTTGTCTCCAGCGCCAAATACCTAAAAAGGAAGGCACAGATTTACATGATGGACTCTGTTGAAACCACCTCCGGCAACGGAGACAAGGGCGGCCAGCAACTCGGCGCTTGGTCCGAGGTGGGCAAGCTCCGCCAGGTAATGGTCTGCCGTCCCGGCTTGGCACACGAGAGGCTCACTCCGAACAACTGCAAGGAGCTGCTTTTCGACGACGTCCTGTGGGTCGAGGAAGCACAGCGCCACCACGATGAGTTCGTAGCCCGCATGGAAGAGCGCGGCGTCGAGGTGCTACACATGCGAATTCTGCTGGAAGAAACGCTGGCGACCAAGGAAGGCCGCGAGTTCATCCTCGGCAACAAGCTATTGGATAAGAACGTCGGCGTGGGCGTGGGCAGCGAATTGCGCGAGTGGTTTAGCGAGCTGGACAACAAGACTCTGGCCCAACTTCTCATCGGCGGCGTGCCTTTCAACGAAATCCCCAGAGGCCTCGGCCACGGCGTCATCGACACCATGCGCAACGTGTACGCGCCCGATGAGTTCGCGCTGCGGCCCCTGCCCAATAGCCAGTTCTCCCGCGACAACTCCGCCTGGATTTATGGCGGCGTCTCCCTTAACCCGATGCGTCTTCCTGCCCGCCACCAGGAGACGATGCTCACGCGCGCTATCTACCGCTACCATCCGCGCTTTGTCAACGCATCCTTTGAGTTTTGGTACGGCGACACCGACGAGGACCCAGGCCTTGCCGCCCTCGAGGGCGGCGACATCATGCCGGTGGGCAATGGCGCAGTCTTGGTAGGCATGGGCGAGCGCACCACCTGGCAGGGCGTTAGCCGCTTGGCTAGCAACCTGTTCAAGGCCGGTGCGGCTGAGAAAGTCATCATCGCGGCAATGGCTCCGGAGCGCGCCTCGATGCACCTGGATACCGTATTCACCTTCCTCGACGCGGACAAAGCCACCGCGTATCCGCGCGTGGTGGATACCATCCGTCCGCTGATTCTGCACCCCTCGGAGGATCACACGAAGCTGGAACTGGAAAGCCCGGACAAGCACTTCGCCACGGTGGTCGAAGAAGCGCTCGGCCTGGATAAGCTCCACATCGTCGAAACTGGCGGCAATTCTTATGCCGCCGCGCGTGAGCAGTGGGATGACGCCAACAACGTGGTTGCCTTGGAGCCCGGTGTGGTCGTGGCTTACGATCGCAACAAACACACCAATGCCAAGCTTCGCGACGCCGGCGTCGAAGTCATCGAGATCGGTTCCGCCGAACTGGGCCGTGGTCGCGGTGGCGGACACTGCATGACCTGCCCCATCGTGCGCGATGCAGTGGACTACTAAGGGGAACACTAGCCGATGACAACATATGACGCTGCCGCGCCCGCCGCGGACGAGACCGCATCTACTGCCTCCCCAGTAGGCCGCGAGGGCAAGAAGACCGAAGGTACCGCGCTGGGCTGGGTGCTCGCGCTCTTCGGCACCGCAATAGGCGCAGGTATCCTCTTCCTTCCGCTACAGGCGGGCACCTTTGGCTTCTGGCCACTGGCCTTTGCCACGGCGATCATCTTCCCGGTGGTTTACTTCTCCCACCGCACCTACGCGCGCATCGTCTCGGGCGCTCCCGTCGAAGACCACGGACTCGACGTCCTCGAGCTAGTACGCAAGTACTTGGGGCGGCACACCGGCCTCTTCGTGGCATTGATGTACTCGCTGGCGAATATCCCCACGGTGTTCATCTATGCCATCTCTTTGACCAACGCCATCGACAGTTTCATCGTTAATCAGCTGCACGGCCCATCCATTAACCGTTGGGTTCTTTCGGTCCTATGCGTGGGAATTCTAACCGGCATCGTCGCCATCGGCCGCAAACCCATGCTATGGCTGGCCCAAGCGCTGGTTTATCCGCTCATCATCTCGCTGGCTGCGACCTCGATTTACCTAATTCCGCAGTGGGATCTGCGTTCCTTCATGGAAGTGGAATACCAGGATGGCAGCTGGCCGTATATCCTGCTGGGCTCCGTGCTGATTCTGCCGGTGCTTGCTTTCTCCTTCTCGCACATGGCCGGCCTCTCCCAATTCTCCGTGGATATGCAGCCCACCTACGGCGAGCAGACGGAAAAGCGCGTTACCCGCATTGAGCTCTACACCGCAGCACTGCTGGTCATCTTCACGATGTTCTTCGTGTGGTCCTGCGTGCTCGCCCTCGGTGCCGACGGCATGAAGGAAGCAACTGAGCAGAACCTGCCAGTGCTCTCCTACTTCGCTAACGTCACCGGCGTACCGCTGCTTGCCTGGCTGGCCCCGATGGTCGTTATCTTCGCGATTATTACCTCTTACTTCGGCACCATGCTCGGCGCTGAGGAGGGCACCTCTTATGTGGTGCGCCTCATCGCGCCGCGTACTGCGAACCGTTTGAACCGCCGCGGCCTGCTCACCATCGTCTACACGTTCATCTTTGTCACCGGCACGCTGGTTTCGGTGTTCAACCCGCCAATTCTCAACCTCATCTACTTGGTTGGTGGCGTCTTCGATGCGGTGCTTATCTTCCTGCTTCCGGTCTACATGTTCCACCGGGTCAAGGAGTACAAGGCCTACCGCCATGACCCGTGGAACTACTTCGTATTCTTCTTTGGTTCGGTGATTCTGGCAGTCACCATCTGGGACTTGTTCTAGTCCGCTTTCTGGAGCGGCCGGTTTGGGGTGGTCTGGGTTTCCATGACCTCGCCCAGCTTGCCCGCCGAATTCGAGATCATGTGCGCATTCTTTATCTGCTGCTCAAAGCCCACGTTGCCCACCACCATTGTGATGGCACGGAAATCCGCACACTTGTCTAACAAGCCCGCCAAGATTGCTACGCAATCATCCTAGGCGGTATCGGTATCGAGAATAAAAGGAACGGTAGACATTATCTTCCTTAAGCAGTGTGGACATCGGCTAGTTAGGCCTCCAATTTATCCCGTGCACGGGCGCGCAAAAAGCGCGCAAGGAGAACCTTGCGCGCTGTGGAGGTTAGACCCGAGAAGGCGGAACCGGAGCACCCTTTGGAGGAAGCACCTTGGGGTACTTTTTCGAAGCTGCGGTCTGGCCAGCAGCAAGCGGCTTAACGCCAGATGCCTCAGCCTTCGGGGTGGCAGCACCCGGCTGCTCGCGCCACGGGGTGGGATCCCAATTGGTGGCAACGAGTTTGCGCTGGGAGAACCAGCCCAGTGCCAAGACAGCCACGCCAAGAACAGCGATGAGCACGAGGCCCAGCGCTCCGCCGGCCTTGGAGGACCAGCCCAGGAGCAGGCCGAACCAGCCGAAGTCGGCGTCGCCGAAGGTGGTGTTGGCATCGCCGAAGGAGCCGAGGACACCGAGGAGGAAGGCCGGCAGGAAGGTGATGATGAGGCCGTTGACAAAGGCGCCAAAGATGGCGCCGCGGCGGCCACCGGTGGCGTTGCCGTAGACGCCGGCCGCACCGCCGGTGAAGAAGTGCGGCACGAGGCCTGGCAGAATCAGCGCCACGCCGAATGTTGGTCCGAGCCATGCGGCCAGAACAGCGAGGCCGATGAGGCCACCGATGAAGGAGAAGATGAAGCCCACCAGCACGGCGTTTTGTGCGTACGGGAAGACGATAGGCGCGTCCAGAGCCGGGATGGCACCGGGGACGACCTTGGCGGCGATGCCCTGGAATGCTGGGACGAGCTCACCCAGGATGGTGCGCACGCCGAAGAGGATCACGGCCACGGCCACGCCGAATTGGAGGCCTTGGGTAAAGGACTGCATGAGGTAGTTACCCACGTTGGTGGCACCGCCTTCGAATGCAGTGAAGGCCTCCTCGGTACCAGCGCGCACCATGAACATGACGGCGAGCACGATGTACATGAGAGCCATGGACAGTGCGGTAGCCACCATGGAGTCACGCAGGAAGCGCAGGCCTTCGGGCAGCTTGAGCTCCTCCGTGGACTTGGACATCTTCTCGCCCTTGCCGCCAACTGCCTTGCCCACGGCACCGGCAGCAAGGTATCCGGCGGTGCCAAAGTGGCCGATGGCGATGGAATCATCGCCCGTAATGCGGCGCGTCCACGGGTGAGCAATGGCAGGCAGGGAGACCATCAAGATGCCCAGCAGCACGGCACCGAAGAGGACGACGATCCAGGAGGCATAGCCAGCCGGTGCGAGCACCATGGTCAGCAGCGTTGCCATGAACAACACGTGGTGGCCGGTCAGGAATACATAGCTCATCGGGGTAAAACGCGCCAAAATTAGCGAGACCACGAAGCCCAGGATCATAATCCAGGCCACTTGGGAGCCGAACTGGTCCTGGGCAATGCCAACGATAGCCTCGTTGGTAGGCACCACGCCCTGCGCGCCGGTGGCGCCGGTGATCATGGCGCCGAGCGGCTCAAGGGAGGCGGTAACCAAGCCGGCACCCGCGCCCACCAGGAGGAAACCGAGCGTGGCCTTGATGGCGCCGCCGAGGACCTGGCCCACGCCACGGCCCATCGCAGCGAGACCCACCGCGGTAATGATGCCGATTAGGAACGCCGGCACGGAGAGAATTTCATTGACCAAGAAGTTGGCAATGTTCAGCAGGACATCCATGAGTGCTCCTTAGACGTCGTAAAGCTCGCGCAGAGCAGAATCGATTTCGGACACGTTCGTAAAGTCTTCGATGACGTGGACGGGCACCCCGACGTCGCCAAGCGTTGCAGCGATTTCCCCGGAAGTCAGCAGGAAGTCAGCTTCCTTCGCACGCCCCTTGGCCGAAATCGTGTCTGTTGCCTCGACGGTGAGGTACTTGCCCCAGCCCCATTCATCGAGGACCTGCTCCAGCGTGTTCTTCAGGAACAACGACGTGCCCAGGCCATTGCCGCACACGGTGTAGATTTTGCCTTTTGAAGCCACCGAATCAGCCGCGGTCTGGTGCTCGGCACCATCTCGCACGTCACTGTGATCAGCTGCATGAGCCGCGCTTGCCGACGCCGCCCCTGCCCCACCGTTCGCAACATCCACAAGCACCTGGCGCAGCTCGGCTTCGCTTTCTATGGAATCCAGACGCGCACGCACGTCCTTCTTCCCCAGCAGCCCGGCCAGCTCTTTCATTGCCTTCAGGTGCTCGGATGAATCCTTCGCCGCAAGTGCTACGACAAGATTCACCGGGTCATTGGCCTTGGAGCCAAACTCCACCGGAGTATCCAAGCGCACCCACGACAACGCCGTTTCGCGCACTGCCTCCGACGGCCGCGCGTGGGCAAAGGCAAAGCCCGGCGCCACCACAATGTATGGACCATTTTCTTCCACCGAGCGCACCATCGCCTCGGTGTATGCCGGGCTCGTCTTGCCCGCCCCAACGAGCAAACCGCCCGCCAGCTCAATAGCCTTACGCCAGTCACTCGCACGGCCGTGCAGGTCAACCGCACCTTCTGCAAGCAACGCATTCAGCATGGACATACGTGTCCTCCTACCTTTATTCTTTGCCGGCCACGAAAGATATGACCAGCCCTAGCTAAAGTAATTACCAGGTATGCAAACGTTTACCTAGTCCCTGCCGAATCTTTGCGCGTGATTAACCTTATCCGCGATGATTTCCGCTAGTGCACACCGATCGCTGGGTGGGTCACTCTGCTAACCCGAGCCATGTCAATCCCGGCGCGGTAAGTGCCGTAACGAGCGGGCGCCGCGACAAGAACTCGACGTAACCCATGCTCTCGAGCTCGGTAATCCCTTTACGCGCGGTCGGCTTGGACACTCCCACAACGCTGGCTACCTCGTCCAAGCTCAGGCCAGCACGTGGACCAAAAAGCGCGACCTGTCCAAGCAAGAATGCGATTGATAATGCCAGCTCGTTTGCAGCTCCTTCGCTCTCTAGCGCACGCAGGCTCTGTTCCAGACTATTCAGTCGGTCGCTTCTTTCCTCGAGGGAGGACAACAAACGGGTCTGGGCGGCATTGACCATCGCAGCCATATCCTCGACAAAGAAAGTCAGCTCACCATAGTTCATGGGGTCTTCTGCCGTGGTGAAGGCATCGTAGTAGCGCCTCTTCTGCCTAAAGATTTCTGCCGAGAGCGACAACGCTGTCGGGGTAGAAAGCAGCCGTGATAGCCGAATGCTCAGGAGGAATCTCCCCATGCGTCCGTTGCCGTCGTAAAACGGATGGGTGTGTTCAAACATGAAGTGCTCCACAAAGGCCGCGAAGAGCTGAACTCCCCGAGCCTCGTGAACGGAATCGAGCATCACCTCGAGGCGCGCCCGAATGGCGGACTCT
Organism: Corynebacterium accolens; assembly: GCF_023520795.1. Classification (NCBI taxonomy): domain Bacteria; kingdom Bacillati; phylum Actinomycetota; class Actinomycetes; order Mycobacteriales; family Corynebacteriaceae; genus Corynebacterium; species Corynebacterium accolens. The sequence goes on from NZ_CP046605.1 coordinate 2,283,097, forward strand.
CCCCGTGCGCCCGCATGAAGCTCACGCACTCCATCGTTTAGCGAAACATCGCCAGTTCGGAAGAGCTCGCCATCGGGCACATCGGCTTTGTCTACTTCTTCGCCGACGAGGGAGTCGTACAGCGAGCGAATCTCAGACAGGTTTGAGGGAAAACCCAATGGTGGAAGGTCATCTCGCCCCCAAAAATCGCCGGGGAGGGCCAGGTACTGCCGCACCATTTCCCGGAATCGTCGCACTGGCGCGCCTTCCGACGCCTTTCCCATGCTGCGTTCAGCCTCAACCGCGGCGGCGACTTCTTTGCGGGTGGAGGAAATGTTCTCAATATCGTTGGTCGCCTTTATTTCATCGACCACCAGCTCATGAAAATAGTGTTCCCTAGCCGTCACTGGAAGTTTCTGCCACAACGCAGCAATCTGAACCTCTTGGCGCCAGACGCGCTCCACCCTTTCTGCGAGACCACGGGTGTGAACATAGAAAAGCCCGTGCTTGCCCACCTCATAGGGCCAGGTAAAAGCAGCAGGACTTGAACGCCGCACACGGAGCTGCTCAGCAACAAGCTCCCTGCCACCACTCGTGGCACGATAAAACACCTTTTTCAGTGGTTCGTATTTTTCCACAGGCATCACACCGCCTAAACGTTAAAAATCGCGATTTTTTCAATTAAGCTACCCGAAAAACTTGTCTAAAATGAAAAATTCGCCCTTTTTTGATTTTAAGCAATGCACGGGGTTGCGTTATTTCAGTCCCCTTGCTCCATGAAATCCCCTAGAGCTCCTGAATGAGGTCAGCGATCTCGTCCTGGTGGCGGTGACGGAAGACCGCCACAGTTCGCCGGCGCGGCGCCTGCGGGCTCAGCCCCAGCATCTCGTTAACTCGAGCTAGCGAATCTTCCGTCGATTCACCCGGCTGCATCAGCGTGCCGTCAAGTCCCACGAAGTCATAGAGGCGAGCCAACCCAGCCTCATGATGCTGGACAGCAGGTGCGATCGAGACATCAAAGGTCTTTTCTTTGCCCAGCTTGAGCCACACCCGCTGGCCCTCGTGGACACCGAGCTCGTCGAGGAACCGCTTTATCGTTGACAACGAGACTTGCTTGAGACGATTGACACGAACAAACTCCTCACCTAACCGGCTACTCAGCGCACAGCTCTCGCCCACTTTTACTCCGTAGTAAGCAGCAATGGGCGTGGGCACTGCGAAGCCGCTGCCACGCAGGTGGTCCTTGTTAACTGTCAGCAAGAGGTGCCAGTCGCCGTCACGGAGATAGGCATCGCGGGCATCTGCGATATCGCCCTCCATGACGTTTCCAGACTCATCCACTCGCGCAATAACCATGCCGTCGCGAGTCTCAAAATCTCCATTGGCCGCATATTGGCGGATCGAAAGTTCTGAAATTCGCAATCGCTCTGCCTGCGCTAGCAGCTCATTCAAAGCAATCGCAGGGACTTCCTGCGAGGAACCTGCGGCATCGACAACCATATGAGTACGGGTACTAGCGGCCAGGCGCGTAGAGATCCAGCTAGCAATACTCTTGAATTCCTCGTGACCCCACTCCGTCAGCGCCCATTGATCGGCAGAGACTTTTGTCAGACGAGGGTCGATGGAGAATTGATTAGAAGCAGACCGTGAGCTGCCACCCCCGAGGGTATCCATGATCGCTTCTGCAGTCATCGGCTCACCGTTTATAGCAAGCACGCTCACGGCACGGTCTTGGTAGCTGCCGACCTTTGTCAGCACGTAGTTGTCCAAGACTGCGACCTTAAGTTCATCGTTGGTCACGATGTACTGCTCCAGCCGGTCCGGCGTAACTTCTAGGCCCACGGCGAGTTCATCAATCCGAACAATACCGTGGTCATCCGCCAGCGTTGTTAGCCTCTCTGACAAGGCCTGAGTGAAGCCATTGAACACCAACCAGCCGTTAACAACTTCCCATTGCTTGCCAATGCGCGTGAAGATTTCACCGAACGTTGCGTCAAACTCGGCTGGCTTTCGTACGAGATCAGGAAGCTCCCTTCGGAGCTCATCCACAGGCAAGATTGGACGGGCACGCTTACCCACAGCCGCCACAACTTCTTTAAAGAGCGCACTATCCTTCTCAAAATCTTCCGCCAATTGTCGCTCCAACTGACGGATCCTCTCGCGCGTGAGACCAAACGCGGCACCGATGGAATCCAACGTCGCCTCACCAAGCCAACGGCTGCAAGCGATTCCGCGTTTGCGTTCATCACCGCCGGTGGCTCGAACGAGCTCATCCACGGCGCGTTGGAACAAAGTCCGCACTGGGGATTGCTGCTCCAGGTGTTCAGTAATTATGGGTACCTCAGCTGCGACGGCACTTGGTAACGACGCAACTTCTACAACCGCGCCATTTAGCTGTGCCCACCCGATGTACAACGCGGCTTGGTCCAACGCGCGGATTTCTTCGGACGTTCGACCCAAAAACTCAGCAGCGCGCCCAGCGGAGTCATCGTCGCTAAAAGGATTCTCACCAAAGGGGATGTCACCATAAGGGTTCTCCGCTGCGCCAATGCTATCGATCACCGCGGCATTTCCGCTGTCACTGGCTGCGAGAACCACAGCTTCCACCATGGCCACAAGCTTGTGTTCGCCTACTCCTGGTAGGTCACGCAAGTCCTCCACGGTTGCCTCCAGCGGTTGCGGGAACCGCGCAAACCACTGTGTGTACCCGCTCTTGTAAGAGCTTTGCACCTCGATCTCACTAAACGGTGTCAACTGGGGTGAGAGCTCCAGAAGTTTCTGTCTTGGGTGCTTGGCGCACCACTCCACCGCCAATGCCTTTGTGCCAGTATGCACACTTGTGCCAGAAACGCCAGTGCTCCACGGGAAGATCCCGTAGGTTTCTGTCAGATCAAGTTCAGCAGGCTGCGCCGACAGGTCCTGCTCCACGAGTTGCCCGCCCCCAGACATATTGCCCAACAGACGAGCAAAGGTCGTCTCACCAATAATTGGGACGCCATACTCCCTGGCCTTGCGCGCTTTTCCACTCATGGAGTCAGGGTTCGCTGCAACGAGTAGCACGGACTTCTTCGTCACGCCGCCGACGCTTAGCCCTACTGCCATTGCGCGACGTTCCCATTCTTCTCGGGGAAGATCGAACTGCCCCGTAAACGTCACTCTATCCCCAACAGACAGGCTGATGCCCAGTTCACTTTCCCCTCGCTGTGGTGCCGCAAGGAGTGCCTCGGCGGTATCGGCAGGCAGCCCCAGCTGCTCGTTGAGCAACAGCAGCGTGGCACGTTCTTCCTCTGTCACCTCACCATCAAGCCAAACCTCTACGGCGAGCTGCCGAATAAAATCTTCATGAATACTCATCACGTCATTGCTGGTGAGACCCTCCTGCTGTGCTTGGTTCTGCAGCTCGGCAATTTCAGACTTGGAAAGTTCCTTATCTACCAACGCTGCCGCGAGCAGTTTCTTGTACTTCTCCGCGTCTCCGGAGCCTTCAGGTGCTGCAGTATCTGCCAGGCGGGCCAGCCATTCACCACGCTTGTGTGTCAAATCTTCTGCCAATGCGGTGCGAGGTAGAAGCGCGCCGCGGGCAGGAAACTCATGCGGCGGGAGGGTAATTGCTCTGCTGCTTATCACCACATCAGTCCCTTGGCTAACCAGCTGGGCAAACAGCTCTGCAGTCGCCAATGCATCTGCCAGTGCCGAGTGCGGACGGGCATTTGTAATCCCAACAACTTCCAAGGCGTGCTCAAGGGTTGTGCCCTCGCCTGGATACGTCTGCTGGAACAACCGCTTGGTATCAACCACCCACGCCCCGTAGTTAGGCCACGCCACCCCTAAATTAGAAAACTCCCTCTGCAAGAACCGCACTTCGAAAGGCGCATTGTGTGCGACCACCGTGCGCCCGTTGAGAAGTTCGAAGAATTCCCCTGCGACTTCGCCGAAAAGGGGCGCATCCACAACGTCAGTCGGTGTGATGCGGTGAACGAATGAGTTCGGAATATCCCGCTGCGGCTGCACCAAGGTCTCCCACGTTGACTCCACCTCCCGGTTGTGGTCCAACAGAACCACACCTATCTCGATGACTCGATCAGTCGAACCAAAGCCTGTGGTCTCGAAGTCAACGACGGCGTATCGCTTAGAGGCAACCATGGGGCCTTCCTTCTAGCTTTTTGGATCAATGCGTTGGGCTACTCAATTGCGCTGCACACCACATCATATGTGTCGACATGTCTCGAGTCTGTCGGCCTGGCCCAGAAGTACCTTGAATTCCAATCAGAACATGCACAATAGACTGCATGTCGAAACTGGGCCTGACCCCCGGACAGTGGACACGTCGGGGGTTAGCTATGCTGCTTTGGTCAATGTAGCTGAAGTCTCGGCTTCAAAGACATCAGGGGCTGAGGTTACCCTCGTTTAGTGGACACCCGATTAGTGCGGATCTTGTGTCCGTAAGAGAGGATGTTCATTGTGAGTCAACAACGCCAGAAATACACACCTGAGTATCGACGCGAAGCCGCGAACCTGGTAATCGAATCGCAGCGCCCAATTGCTCATGTAGCGAAAGAAATTGGTGTCGCACCTGGTCTTTTAGGCCGATGGGTAAAAAATGAGCGTCAACGCCGAGGATCCTCCGATGGATTAAGCGAGGCTGATCTTCGTGCTGAGAATGCTCGTCTGCGCCGTGAGCTGGCAGAAGCCAAGATGGATAACGAGTTTTTGTCAAAAGCGACAGCCTTCTTCGCCGCAAGGCAACGCGAACAGAAAAGTTCGAATTGATGCAGCCAGAGAAGGCTAACTACAGCATCAAGCGCATGGCACGCTTGTTGAAGGTATCTCGGTCTGGATACTACAAATGGACCCATACACAGCAGCAACGACTATCCGGCGAAGATAATCGTGCAGCATTTTACAATGATGTTGACCGCAAGATTCACCAGATTTGGAAAAACTCCGACGAGGTCTATGGTGCTCCGCGGATCACCGCAGAGCTAGGTGAGCGCTACCAGATCAGTGTGAATCGCAAGACTGTGGCTAAGCGGATGCGTCTGATGGGCATTGAAGGGATTTCACCGCGTGCTTTTGTGCCGGTGACAACGATTCAATCTAAGCGTAAGTCCACGCTTCCTGACTTGGTCCGGCGCATGTTTGATACCGGTGAGCTTAACCGAGTGTGGATGTCAGATATTACTTATCTGCGCACTGGTGAAGGCTGGTTGTATTTGTGCGTGGTCCGCGATGGTCATTCCCGCAGGTTACTGGGCTGGGCTATGGATAGCGTGCAAGACACAAGTTTGGTCGAACGGGCCCTGCGGATGGCGCACACGCTGCGTGGTGACGTTGCTGACGGGCTGGTGTTTCACGCCGACCGTGGGACACAATTCACCAGTGAGAAGCTCTGGGAGGTGTGCCGCAGCCTAGGGGTTGCTCAGTCTGTGGGACGTACCGGAGTGTGTTTCGATAATGCGATGGCCGAGTCGTTCTGGTCGACGCTGAAAACTTAAGTTCTACGACCGTAAGCGCTGGCCAACCCGTGATGCCGCACGCAAGGCCGTTGCCTACTGGATTGAAGTAGTCTACAACCGTCGGCGCCGGCACTCCGCACTCGGGATGGTCAGCCCCGTCGATTTCGAAAATCACATCACCCAAACCAGAAACGAAGAAAAAATCGCTGCCTAACCGCTAGGTAGCTCCACTACGTGTCCAGGACCTGACCCCCATGTGGTGGACACCTGATATCCAGCCCAGTCGAGCTGGGAAGAAAGGTAATCTACCACCATGTCCAGGTACTCCGAACAGTTCAAACGCGATGCCGTGGCCCTCTATGAGAACAATGAGGACCTCTCGCTGAACTCAGCATCAGCCGAGCTCGGAATCAATCGAGCCTCGCTGCATTCTTGGGTCAAAAAGTACGGCACCGGCAAACGTGCTCGCACAAAGGCCATGCACGATAAAGCCCAAGCGGCGAATGATTCCGAGCGAATCCGCCAGCTAGAAAAAGAGAACGCAAAATTGCGCGAAGAGCGCGATATTCTGCGCAAGGCCGCCAAATATTTTGCCGAAGAGACACGCTGGTGATCCGCTTCCAGTTTGTCTATGACCACCGAACCGAGTACTCGGTCAAGCGGATGTGCCATGTGTTAAAGCTCAATCGCTCCTCGTTCTACAAATGGGTCAATACCCGCGAAAATCGCAGGTTAAAGATGTGCTCTGATGCTCTTATTGGTGCAAGAATCAAGACCATCTTCGATGATGAGCACGGGCTTTATGGTGCCAAACGCATCGCCGCAAGCCTCAACGACGATACGGACCTCGGCCCGACCAATCATAAGAAGGTCGCACGCATCATGAAATCGATGGGGATCAAAGGCTTTACCAAACGACGTCGATGCATCACCACCAAGCGCAAGCCTGGCCACCGTGTCATGCCAGATTTAGTAGGCCGCAATTTCACCGCTGACAGGCCGAACCACGTCTATGTAGGCGACATCACCTACCTGCCGTGCAAGGGAGGCAAAAACATGTATTTGGCTACAGTCATTGACACCTATTCACGGAAACTTGCAGGTTATGCACTCGCAGACCACATGCGTGTCTCACTGGTCATCGATGCCCTAGCCCACGCACACGGTGTGCGTGGCAGTCTTGACGGGGCTATTTTCCATTCCGATCACGGCAGCGTGTACACCTCACAAGCGTTTAGAAACTACTGCTCGTCGCTGGGTGTACGCCAATCCATGGGCGCGGTGGGAACGAGTGCCGATAATGTCCTGGCAGAGTCATTTAACGCCACCTTAAAACGTGAAGTGCTGCGTGATCGGAAAGTCTTTGATAATCCCATTATCTGCCGTCAGGAAGTCTTCCGGTGGTGCATGCGCTACAACACCCGCAGGCGCCACTCCTGGTGCAATCTTGTGGCTCCTGATGTCTTTGAAGCCGAGACTTCAGCTATACTAGCTAAAGTCGCATAGTTAACCCCCGATGTGTCCACTTTCCGGGGGTCGGGCCCCCACGATTTGCGGGCAACCCCAACACCTCTTTGCTTTGTTGTCAATATTGGCGAGTTATCTTGTGTAGATGTGCTGATAGTAGAGCGGATTTATGGGTGAGTTTTAATGATGTTTACTGTTTATTATCTCAGCGAGTATTCGTAGCTTCAGCTGTTAATTTTTCGGCTACAAGCTAGGCAGCTGCGCGGTCACCGAATCAGACGTATGATGTCTTATGACTAAGGATTTCGTACAGATATTTCGCATCTAACCGGAAGGTAAAGACCATGTCCGCCACTACACAAAGTCCAGCCACTACCCAGCGCTCCGCGGCTACCCAGCCTGTGAAGGGTGTGGTCCCACCCGTACTCACGCCACTGAATGATGACTACTCCATCGACATCAGTACCCTTAAACGCCACGCTGAACGCCTGATCAAAGCCGGCGTCCACGGACTATTCGTCCTTGGCTCCTCCGGCGAGGTCGCATTCCTCACCCGCGAGCAACGCCGCGAGGTCATCGCCGCCGTCATCGAGCAAGCCCAAGGGCGCGTACCCGTCATTGCGGGTGTGATTGATATGACCACCCCACGGGTCATTGAGCATATTAAGGACGCCGTCTCCCTCGGCGTGGACGGTCTGGTCGCCACCGCCCCGTTTTACGTCCGTACGCACGCGGTGGAAATTGCGGAGCATTTCCGACAGCTCCACGCCGCAGCGCCCGATACCCCGCTGTACGCCTATAACCTGCCGGTGAGTGTTCATACTGTTCTAGAGATTGGGTCATTAGTTGAGCTAGCCAGCGAGGGTGTTCTTGCAGGTGTGAAGGATTCCGGGGGTAATGATGGGTACACTCGTGCGTTAATTCTTGCCCGCGATAAAGCAGGCGTGGAAAACTTTGTGGTGCTGACTGGCTCCGAAACCACTGTGGATTTCGCGTATCTTGCCGGTGCTGATGGCGTGGTTCCGGGGTTGGGGAATGTGGACCCAGTGTCTTATGTCACACTGCACGATTTACTGGTGAAGGGCGAGTTCGCGGAAGCAGCGCGTGTCCAAGCTAGGATCACGGAGTTATTTACCATCGTTGGTGTGGGTGATGCCTCCCGTATGGGCGGAAGTTCCCAGGGCTTGGGTAGTTTCAAGGCGGCGCTGCATCACCTTGGGGTATTTCCTTCTGGTTTGATGTCCCGTCCACACGTTGCGCTGAATAGTGACGAGCGTGCGGCAATTGCCACCATTGTTGACGCGGCGAAGATCATTGAACCATAAGCACTGGCCATTGAATCTGAATGTACGCCGATGCTGACCCACCCTTGTGAGTATCGAACTCACACTTGTATAGCCAACTATCCCTTATGTAGCCAAATATTATGACTGTGACACTTGCTTTAGACGTTGGGGCAACAAAAATTGCCTGGGGTTTCGTAGATGATGACTCGCCTATGACAGCGCGATGTGTGGGCAGAATCCCCGCCCAGCCGCGGGGAGCCACGACGGGCGAACAGATACAGAAAGCTATTGCTCAGGCCGTGGATACTTCTGGTATTCACCCCACCCGCATAGGGATCGGCGCGCCGGGTGTTGTGCTCGCCCCTCAAGGACAGGTGGTACATAACGGCGATACGATCACGGGCTGGTCGGGGACAAATATTCGTGACCTGGCACGTGAGGTTATTGGTGTTGCCTGCGCGGTTCATAATGATGTGCGCGTATGGGCGTATGGTGAGTTGGCTGTGGGGCAGGCTCGGGAATTTCAGTACGGGCGGGTGTTGTATTTATCTTTGGGCACTGGCGTGGGGGGCGCGGTCAGCGATGATGGCGCACTTTTGCCCAGCCGTACTGGTTCAGCGGGGGAGTTTTCCGAGCTGCTGAGCGTGGACTGCCGGGGTTGTGCGGATCGTGCGGAAAACCTTATGAGCGGTAATGCATTGGCTAGTTACTACCAGGCACTGTCCGCTGAGTCGGCGCAGCCTGGCGCAGAGACCCCAACCGTTGAGCCGGCGCAGCCTGGCGTTTTACAGGCGCACCGGATTTCCTGGCGACGCCGCGATGAGCTGGCGATTACCTTGGAAGAAGTCGTGGAGCGGATGAATCAGGGCGATGAGCTGGCTTCGTGGATTATCCGGAGCAATTCTTATGGTCTCGGGCGGGCAGTAGCGGGGTTGGTGTCCGGATTGGATCTTGATGCTGTGATTCTTGGTGGTGGGGTCAGCCAGATTGGCGAACCTGTGGTGGAGCCGTTCACGCGCGCTATCGCCGATCATGTGTTGGCGCCGAATAAAGGGGTTGCGGTGCGGGTTACTGGGTCAGCGTCCACAGCTCCGCTGGTTGGTGCGGCGGCATACGCACGCGACCACGCCTTTTAGCTCACCCGTTGCGTCACGTCCCGCGTACCCCCGCTGCACATCGCCCGCGCCCGAGCAGTCCTGCCACCGCCCGCTACGCCCGCTGCGTCCACTGCCCCCCGCCACGCCCCGCACTCACCCTCTACCCAGTTTCGATAACACCATGTGAAAGGTTTCATCCACGATGTTCCAGTTTGATAGCAATGACCTCGATCGGCGCCGCGCCCAGGTTCTTGATCTTATCCGCGGCACGGTGACTGTATCGGTGCAGGCTCCGGACGGCCACCCGATGCGTGATACTCATACGTTGACCCGTGTCGCTCGTGCGTGTGTGGCAGGCGGCAGCCGCGCGATTCGTTGTGGTGGCTACGGGGGAATCCAGGATGTTGAGGCTATTGCGCAGGCCGTGGACGTGCCGGTTTTTGGCCTGACGAAGGAAGGCGGCGAGGGCGTGTATATCACCCCGACGGTGGAGTCTGTACGCCAGTTGGCGGCGGCGGGTGCTGCGGTGATTTGTGCAGACGCCACCGATCGCCCGCGTCCGGATTCGTCGACGTATGCCGATCTTGTGGAGGAATGCCACCGTCTGAATGTATTAGCGATGGCTGATTGTTCCACGCCGGAGGACATGCTTCGGGCTCATCAGTGTGGTGCGGATATTATTTCCACAACGTTGGCTGGCTATACGGAGTCTCGGGCGAAGACCGCGGGTCCGGATGTGGAGTGTTTAGCTGACGGTCGTGCGCGGTGTGGGCAGGAAGCGTTTATCATCGGGGAGGGGCGGTTTGCCTCCCGTGAGGATGTGCAGGCAGGTCGAGCATCGGGGGCGGACGCCATCATCATCGGCACAGCCATTACCGATCCGGCGTGGATTACTCGACAGTTCAACTCCTAAAGGTTCAGCGTCTCCAGTGTCACAGCGATTCTAAGATCGGTTCATAGTGCAGATAAACAGCTGCTTTATAGGCGTCGAGGTTGTTATCGCGTAGTGCATTGATGATGTTCTGGTGTGCCTGTACGGTTTTTATGAGGTCTCGGGGCGCTGGTATTTGCCGTAGGGGGATGACGTTCATGTGGACTTGCCAGAGTGCGTCATAGAGTTCGCGGATGATGGGGTTATCGATGTTGGATAGCAGGATGTGGTGAAAGCGCCGGTCTTCGTCCGCGAAGTTTTCGGCGTTGGCTTGTTTTTCCCCCATGGCGGTGACTAGTGCATGTAGTTGTTCATGCGTGGGGGTGTCCAGCTTCCTGGCGATTTCTCGGCCGATTGCCAGGTCCATGGCTTGGCGTGTTTCTACGACGTAGCGCAGGGTTTCGAGGTTTTCGTCTGCGTCTAGGGTCGCCCGGAAGATTAAGCCTTGTACCAGTGAGGTTAATGAGGCATTGGATACGAAGGTTCCTGTGCCGTGGCGTACTTCTACGATGTCTAGGGTGGCGAGGATACGCATGGCCTCGCGCACGGAGGATCGGGAAAACCCCAGTTCGGCGCACAGTTCAGCTTCGGTGGGCATGGTATCTCCTGGGGATAGGGAATTGTCCCGGATGAAGCGTTTGATACCTTCGACGGCTTGTTGGGTGGTGGAGGAAAGGGGTGTTCGTGCCCCATCGATTCCCCACGGTGAACTGTGCACGGCGTGTCCTTTCTGTGTTTGTTGCGCTGGGTTTGTGGAGTCAGGTCGGTTGAGTTTATGTGATTTTATGTCAATGACCCTGATGGTTTCACGTGGCCGCCGTAGGCGGGTCCGCTGGTGCTGCGGACGTGCGTGTCAGCGTGCGTGTCGGCCTGGGCGTGCCAGTGTGCGCGCCGGTGCCTGCTCGTGGAACCTGGTCGTTAAACCCCCCTTAACAGGGGGTATTTAAAAGATTTCCTCTAAGGGCATTCTGTACATCAGACGTCTGATGTATTCTAAACTTCGCAATGTTTTTTGGTGTACGGCGTGGCTACATACGCGGCTGCGATATATGGCTCTGTGATGTGTGCTGTGCCGTACGGCGCGGCGCTGATTATAAAGGGCTGCGCAGGTTGTGACGTGCGGCACATATTATGAAAGGGGGGCTGCAATGCAATCATTTGGCACTGTCAACTGGATCGTGTTGATCCTCTATCTCCTCGGCATGCTCCTCGTGGGGGCTTATTTTGCCAAGCGGGCAGTTCATGGACAGGATGAGTTTTTCAAAGCGGGCGGCCGCATACCCGGTTGGGCGGCAGGCTTTTCCATCTACGCCACCACATTGTCTGCTGTTACTTTTATGTCCACCCCAGAAAAGGCGTACTTGACAGACTGGGGATATTCGGCAGGTAACCTGGCCATTTTCGCCATCGTCCCGCTGCTGATCGGTTTCTATGTACCGTTTTTCCGAAAGTTGGACGTCACCACCGCCTACGAATACCTAGAGGAGCGCTTTTCTGTCGCCTTGCGCGTCATCGGTTCCCTCCTATTCGTTCTCTACCATATGGGGCGTATTGCTATCGTCGTGTATCTGCCAACGCTGGCGATCACCTCTGTGGCGGACATGAACCCCCTCATCGTTGCTGCCTGTGTTGGTTTCTTGTGCGTGATATACACCTTCTTGGGTGGCATGGAGGGCGTGATTTGGTCCGATGTTATCCAAGGTATTTTGCTGCTTGCGGGTGCCGCCGTGGTGATTCTTGCGGCAATGTCGATGACTCCGGAGGGTTTCTCCGACGCTTTGTCACACGCCGCCAGCGAGGGTAAGTTCTACTCCTCACAGAACTTCGCTACTGATGCAATCTTTACCTCCATTCCATTCATTTTCATCGGCAGTATCCTGAATAGTCTGCATCAGTACACGTCCTCGCAGGATGTTGTGCAGCGCTACCAAACTACACCAACGATCCAGGCGACCAAAAAATCCCTGATTGTTAACGGAATCCTCGCGCTCGTGACCATTCCACTGTTCTACGGCATGGGAACCGCACTGTATAACTTCTACGAGGCCAAGGGTGGTCTACCCGAGGGCGTGAACACTTCCGCCGTGGTGCCGTATTTCATTCTTTCCGAACTGCCAGCTGGTATCGCTGGGCTGATCATTGCCGCTATTCTCGCGGCAGCGCAGTCCACGATTTCTTCATCACTGAACTCTATTTCTGCCTGTGTTGTGGTGGATATTTACAATAGGTTCTCGGATAAACAAGCCTCTGTGATGTTCTCCCGCATTGTGATTATCATCGCCGGAATTTTCGGCGTGGGCGTGGCTCTATATCTTGTGGCGACCAATCAATCGGACCTATGGGACCTCTTCTTGTCCATCACCGGCCTGTTCGGTGTGCCGCTGACAGCCGTCTTTGCCCTAGGTATTTTCACCAAGACGGCCAATTCCCACGGCGTGCTGATTGGTTTGGCTTTAGGCGCTGTTGCCGCATTTTTCGCAGGAAAGATGGGCCAAGGTCCGTTCCTGGTCTCTACCGTGGCATTCGTGGTGACTCTTGTCGCCGGTTATGTTGTATCCCTGATATTCACCAGCAGGCATACCCATGACATCACGGCATTAACAATCTACGGCAAAGATCAGGAGTATATCCGCCGCGCCCCAGCACTGGCGAAGTAATCACCATGACCACGTGGTGATGTGACCTACCATCGATAGTTATGACATTCTCAGGACCACGCATTCTCACAGGCCGGTTTATCACCGAATCCGTTACATGTGATCACGCCCAAATCCGGCTGGATTCCCATGGCGTCATTGAGAGCATCGAGCCTGTCTCCGAGGCTGCGCCCATCACCACCGCACCCGCCACCCCCGCGTCTATCACCACCGCAGGCGCTCCCCGTGAAGGCACCGTCACCACGCTCGCCGCCTCCGATCGGATCACGTGGGTGCCGGGGTTCGTTGATCTTCACAACCACGGCGGTAATGGCGGGGCATTTCCCACCGGTGAACTGCAACAATGTCGAGCCGCCGCAGCCTACCACCGCGCCGCCGGAACCACCACGCTTCTAGCCAGCACGGTATCCGCCACACGCGATGATCTGCTTGCCCAGCTTGATATCCTCACCACGCTATGCCAGGAACGAACCATTGACGGTATCCACCTGGAAGGGCCATTCGTTAACGCCTGCCGCTGTGGCGCCCAGAACCCCGCAGCGATCATCGACGGTGACCCAAAGCTCTTCGCCGAACTGCTGGACGCGGGCGCCGGACATATTGTGTCAATGACCTTCGCCCCGGAAACCCCACATGCCCGTGAGCTGGTGAGCATGTGCGCGCGCCATCATGTTATTGCGTCGCTGGGCCATACGGATGCCTCCGCGCATCTCACCCGGAGCATTCTTGATCACGCCCGCGAGGTTGGGGCGACAGTCACCGCCACACACCTGTTCAATGCCATGCCACCTCTGCATCACCGCCGGCCTGGTGCCGCGGCCGCGCTGGTGACTGCGGCCAGTGCGGGTGAGGTATTCGTGGAGCTGGTGGCGGACGGCACCCATCTGGATCACCACATGGTCGATATGGTGTGGGCTGCCGCGCCGAATAATGCGATGGCCATTACGGATGCGATGGAGGCCGCAGGTTTGGAGGATGGGGAATATATCCTCGGCGCGCTTGATGTTCAGGTGCGCGGTGGGGTGGCGCGATTGGCAACACAGGATGGTAGCGCCGGTGCGATTGCCGGGGGAACATCCACGCTGCTTGATCAATTTCATGCCTTTCGGGCGCGTCATGGAGTGCATGATGCTGTGCGGTTTACCTCCGCGAATGCTCGGGCTGTGCTGGAGGCAGCAGGTCAGAGCCACGCTGGGGCGACAACGGCGGAGCACGGCGGGGTGGCTGAGCACAACAGTGTTGGGCCGGGGTCACTATTGCATTGCCCGGCGCCGGAGGTTGGCCAGCCAGCGCGGTTGGTGGGTCTCAACCCGGACGGCACGATTGCGGAGGTTATCCGCGCATGAAAAACAACGACCGCGAAACTACACACCGCGAACATAAACACAGCGGTAACCCCGCGAAACATAAAGATAAGAAAGGACCATCATGAAGATTCTTATTCGTCACAGCCCCGAGGATGTCGCAACCACCGCCGCGCAGATTTTCGCGCAGCACATTACCCCTGGCGCGCGGATAGGTTTAGCCACCGGCTCCACGCCTTTATTGATGTATCAGGAACTTATCCGGAAATTCCAACGCGGTGATCTTACATTTGCGCAGGTAGATGCTTTTTTGCTGGATGAATACGTGGGTTTGCCGAAGGAACATAGGGAGTCTTACTACGCCACTATCCGCCGCGAGTTCACTGAACATATTGATATTGCGGATACTGCCGTTCACTCGCCGGACGGCACGCATACTCACCCGTGCCAGGCGGCTAGGCAGTATCAAGAGCTTATAGACGCCGCACCTATTGACATTCAGCTCTTAGGCATAGGAGCTAATGGCCATCTGGGGTTTAACGAACCAACCTCTGCGTTGACCTCCGTGACTCGTGTGAAAACCTTGCACCCGAGGACTGTGCAGGATAATGCGCGTTTTTTTGATTCAGCCCAGGACGTGCCTCACCATGTGATTACTCAAGGTTTGGGAACGATACAGAAAGCATCCCACCTCTTATTATTGGCGACTGGCGAAGCCAAGGTGGAGGCCGTGAAGGCAATGGTGGAAGGGCCGTTAAGTGCATTTTGCCCGGCGTCTGTGTTGCAACTGCACCCACAGGCCACGGTTGTGCTTGATGAGGCCGCGGCTGCTGCCCTATCGGATAAGGACTACTACCGTTTCGTGGAAGAACACCAACACCTGGTGAGTTAGGGCTATGAATTTTTTGGGGCTGTGAGGTTAGGGTTTATGGCTACCGGTGGTGTGCTGTGCAGGATTAACCGGCTCTTCGGGTTTTAGAGTGCATTGATTTTGTGTTGGATGTTGACGGCGTGGATGAGGCATCGCAAGATGTAGTGGTTGAGGTTGCAGAAGCCGAGGGCGATGCCGCGTAGGAATTCTAGGCGGGCGTTGATGGCTTCGACCGGCCCGTTGGATACTTTGTAGTCGAAGTAGGCGAGGACGTCCTTGCGGCGCTTGTTCATGGTCTGGCCCAGCTGCTCGATCTCAGCGATCCCGGCGTCTTTCATGCCAACAAGCGTGTCAATGAGCATGCTCATGGCTTTCTTGGCTGCTTGCTGGGATTGTTGTAGCAGCTAATGACTTGTTGGTAGTAGTTCCAGGTCTCTTGTAGCCGCGCGTAGTCGTCGAAGTCAAACAGCTCCTCAAGCCTTCTGCGCTGTTTGTCGGTGAGTAGGTGCTCGGTGGTCAACAGCGTTTTCCGATTGCGGTAGAGCGGGTCTTTGCTCCGGTTACGCCGGCCTTTTGTTTCTCACTGGATCCTGGTATGACACGTGGTGAGCTTGTCATCGGCAAGGCGTACAACGTGGAACGGGTCTATGACTTGGGTGGCTTTTGCAATGACCTCGCCAGCGGCGGTGGCATAGCCTTGGAAGCCGTCCATGCTGATGATTTTGACGTGATCGCGGAACTGCTCGCTTTGATTATTCAGCCATGTTCGCAACGCGTTAGCGCTTGTTGCTGGGACAACGTTAAGAAGCCGGGCGGGGCGGATGACGTTTGCATCCTTGTCGTGGTGGTCGGTCATATCGACGATGATGGTGACGTATCCGTTGCGCGGGCCTGGCCCCCAGAAAGTGGACACGTCGGGGGTTAGTTATGCTGCTTGGGGCAGTTTAGCTGAATTAAGCGCTTCGAAGTCATCGGGGGCTAGAAGGTTGCACCAGGAGTGCCGCCTGCGCGTGTTGTAGCGCATGCACCACCGGAAGATTTCCTGGCGGCAGCTGATTGGACTTTCAAAGAGTTTCCTATCACGCAGTACTTCACGCTTTAAGGTGGCGTTAAAGGATTCTGCTAGGGCTTCTATCCGCACTCGTTCCCACTGCTCCCATGGATTGACGCACACCAAGCTGGGCGCAGTGGTCCCCAAACGCCTGTGAGGTGTACACACTGCCATGATCAGAATGGAAAGTTGCCCCTTTAAGGCTTCCGCGGACCTTTCTGGCATGAGACAAAGCCTCGATAACCAGCGATACCCGCAAGTGATCCGCGAGTGCATGACCGACAAGTTTGCGAGAGTAGACGTCGATGACCGTGGCAAGGTACATGTTCTTGCCACCCTTACACGGCAGGTAGGTGATGTCGCCTACATAGACGTGGTTTGGCCTGTCAGCGGTGAATCTCCGGCCTACTAGATCTGGCATGACTCTGTGGCCAGGCTTGCGCCTGGTAGTGACACATCGGCGCCGCTTGGTAAAGCCTTTGAAGTCCCATGGCTTTCATGATGCGTGCGACTTTCTTGTGATTGGCCGGGGTATACGCCGGGTCTTCCTTGAGGTTTGCAGCGATGCGTTTAGCACCGTAAAGCCCGTGCTCATCAGCGAAGATGGTTGTGATTCTTGCACCAATAAGACCGTCGGAATACATCTTTAACCTGCGCTGTTCACGGGTGTGGACCCATTTATAAAACGAGGAACGATTCAGCTTTAACACCTGGCACATCCGTGTGAGCCGAGTACTCGGTTCGGTGGTCATAGACACACTGGAAGCAGAACTCCCGTGAGTCTGCTTTAAGCAAAATATTTCGCAGCCTTGCGCAGGATATCGCGTTCTTCGCGCAGCTTAGAGACCTCTTTTTCCAACTGGCGGATGCGTCTCACGATTCATTCGCCGTTTGGGCTTTCTCATGCACAGCTTTTATGCGCGCACGCTTTCCGGTGCCGTACTTCTTGACCCATGAATGTAGCCGATGCACGGTTGATACCGAGCTGGGCTGATGCTGCGTTCAGCGAGAGGTCCTCATTGTTCTCATAGAGGGCCACAGCATCGCGTTTGAACTGTTCGGAGTACCTGGACATGGTGGTAGATTACCAATCTTGCCAGCCCGAATGGGCTGGATATCAGGTGTCCACCCAAAAGGGGTCAGGTCCCTCCGCGTCCACAAAGTCCCTAGACTCCTAGTCCAAAAAGTAGCTGGACTCCAAGTCCAAAAACCTCATGGACATAACACCTCAAAGCTAGACGGGCCCTAAAATACGATTTAATCTAGCGCTTCACCGCCCTACATTCCAAGAATTCGGTGTACACAGCACGATGCGGCTCAACTCGTTATCCCGATACGTTTTCCATTTCACTAGTTCTAAAAATTCGACAGCAATAGCGGCCAATAGGAAAATCGACATTGCCACTGCAACATATACGGTGAGAGAGTTTTAGAGCATTTTCCATTGCCTGAACCAGGTCCACCCCGGAAAGTGGACACGTCTTCGATTTTTAAAAGTCGTAGTAGACTAATAAGGGCCCCAACGAGTGCCAGCTCATTGTGACCCTCGGGTCTAAACACCCACATGAAGAATCGCGCTAACGAACTTCACGGTAGCGGTCACAAAGTTGAGGACTCCGCTCATCAAGTTAAGGATTGCAGCTCCTTTGGTGGCGAGGTCTTTTCCGTTGTAACTGGGGTATCGGTTTAACCCCAACAAAGATCTAACCCCAGAGCTTTACGCTGCTGGGGTTAGCTTTATGCGGGGATTACCGCGGCTGAACGCGTTAGGAAGCGGCGTCCTCCACGCGCTTCTTCAGGGCGCGGAATTGGTTCCACACTTCCTCGGGCACGCGGGAGCCCAAGAAGTTCAGGTACTCGGCGTTGTCTTGCATATCGCCTTCCCATTCCTTCGGGTCAACGGCAAGGGCGGCGCGAACGTCGTCGACATCGAAGTCAAGGCCTTCCAAGTCGATGTCCTCGGCGCGGGCGGTGCGTCCGACCACCGTGTCCTCGGCTTCCACGTTGCCTTCGATGCGGTCGATAATCCACTTAAGAACGCGGGAGTTCTCGCCAAAGCCCGGCCACAGGAAGCGGCCATCGTCGCCGCGGCGGAACCAGTTAACCAGGAAAACCTCTGGCATGCGGTCGCCGCCCTTTTTGCCCATGTCAATCCAGTGCTGCAGGTAGTCACCGGCGTTGTAACCCATGAACGGCAGCATAGCCATCGGGTCGTGGCGCAGCGCGCCAACTTCGCCCTCTGCGGCTGCAGTCTGGCCGGAAGACAGCAGTGCACCGATCATGGTGCCGTGGTTCCAGTCGAAAGACTGGGTCACCAGCGGAACCGTGGTCTTGCGGCGGCCGCCGAAGAGGATGGCATCAATCTTGACGCCCTTCCAGTCGTCGTATTCCGGCGCGGCGGTGGGGCACTGGGAAATCGGTACGCAGTAGCGGGAGTTCGGGTGGGCGGCCTTGGTGGACGATGCTGGTGTCCAGTCCTCACCGGTCCAGGAGATGAGGTGGTCTGGTGCCTCCTCGGTCATGTCCTCCCACCAGACATCGCCGTCATCGGTAAGCGCAACGTTGGTGAACAAGGTATTGCCCGGCTTCATGGTATCCATGGCAATCGGGTTGGAATCGTAGTTGGTGCCAGGGGCAACGCCGAAGAAACCGTTTTCCGGGTTCACGGCATAAAGGCCGTCCTCGCGCAGGTGCAGCCAGGCGATGTCATCGCCCACGACCTCAGCCTTCCAGCCAGGAATGGTGGGGGTGATCATGGCCAGGTTGGTCTTACCGCACTGGGATGGGAATGCGGCGGCGACGTGGTAGTTCTTGCCCTCTGGGTTCGTCAGCTTCAGGATGAGCATGTGCTCAGCCATCCAGCCTTCTTCCTTGGCCATGACGGACGCGATGCGCAGCGCGTAGCACTTCTTAGCCAAGATAGCGTTGCCGCCGTAGCCGGAACCGTAGGACCAAATCTCCTTGGTCTCTGGGAACTGGGTGATGTACTTATTGTCGTTGCACGGCCAAGCAACGTCCTCTTCGCCTGGCTGTAGCGGGGCGCCGACGGAGTGGAGGGCGTGGACGAAATCGCCGTCCGTACCAATCTTGTCCAGCGCCTCTGCGCCCATGCGGGTCATGATGCGCATGGACAAGACCACATAAGCGGAATCGGTCAGCTGCACGCCGAGCTTGGGCTCTGGATCGCTGATCGGGCCCATGCAGAAAGGAACGACGTACATGGTCCGGCCCTTCATGGATCCACGGAAGGCCTCCGTCATTTCTTCCTTCATGGCCTTTGGCGGCGCCCAGTTATTGGTTGGGCCCGCGTCTTCTTCCTTCGAGGTGCAGATGAAGGTGCGGGATTCCACGCGGGCAACGTCCGCAGGGTTGGACCGCGCCAAGTAGGAATTCGGGCGCTTTTCCTCATTGAGCTTGATGAGGGTGCCTTTTTCTACTAGCTCCGCGGCGAGGCGGTCAGCCTCTTCCTGCGAGCCATCC
Source organism: Corynebacterium accolens (assembly GCF_023520795.1). Classification (NCBI taxonomy): domain Bacteria; kingdom Bacillati; phylum Actinomycetota; class Actinomycetes; order Mycobacteriales; family Corynebacteriaceae; genus Corynebacterium; species Corynebacterium accolens. The sequence continues at coordinate 2,302,676 of NZ_CP046605.1, forward strand.
ACAAAAGCCACCTCGTCCGGCTGGAAAAGCTCAACGCTTTCATTAATCCAGTCGATCAGTTTTTGATTGTCTGTAGGCAGCTCTCCAACGAGGCCCTGAATGGTGGCGGTCATTAAAAATTCTCCTCTGGATAGGATGTGAAAATCGGGGCACATCACGGCCCAACTTTGCCTTCCGCCTCCAGATTAACCGGCAGAGCCAAAATATTGTTCACATTAAGTGTCATTTTTCCCACTCCGGTTATATCCACCGCCGTGAGCGGACGTTTACCAAGCGCACCACGAACAATTGTGATATTAGGCGTGATATCCTCCACACCATTTCGGGGGTAGACAAGTTGCCCGTTCGCCCGTTCCGCGCCACAAGACACCACCCCCGTCAAAGCCTCCGGTTATCCCCCTCCCCCATACGGCGGGGAAAATACCCGGCGCGGCATATTGCTTGCCATGCCTGGACAGGGAAAAATAGGGCGCGATGAATAGCACGGATAATTCTCAAAACACCCCTGCCGGAGAAATGCCGCCGGGTCGCCCGCCGCAAACGGACTTCAATGCGGTCTTTAATAATGACCTGGACTACCCGCGCCTGGGCAATGTCACCTTCCGCCGCGGCACGCTCACAGATAACCAGCACCAGCTTTTTGAGCAGCGCTGGCCCGAGCTGGGCCGCGTCTTAAGCGATGAGCTTATCGATGTCGATGAGTGGTTCGGCCGCACCGGCGCCAAGACCATCGTGGAAATCGGCTCCGGCACCGGCACCTCCACCGCGGCCATGGCGCCGCTGGAGCAGGATACCAATATCATCGCGGTGGAGCTCTATAAGCCCGGTTTGGCCAAGCTCATGGGGCAGGTGGAGCGCGAGGGCATCGATAATATCCGCATGATCCGTGGCGATGGCGTGGAGGTCATGGTGCGCATGATCGCCCCCGAATCCCTGGACGGCATCCGCGTCTTTTTCCCGGACCCCTGGCCCAAGGCGCGCCACCACAAGCGCCGCATCATCCAATCCGGCACGCTCAACCTCTTTGCCTCCCGGTTAAAGAAGGGCGGCGTGCTGCACGTTGCGACCGACCACGCCGGCTATGCCGAATGGATAGATGAGCTCGTGCACGTCGAGCCCAACCTGGAGTACAAGGGCTGGCCGTGGCCGGATTGCCCGCAATTGGTGGATCGCCAGATCATCACCAAGTTTGAGGGCAAGGGCCTAAATAAAGAACACATCATTACTGAATACCTGTGGGAGAAGAAGTAAATGAGCACCTATCTACTGGTGTGGGACGCACCCAATATGGATATGGGGCTCGGCTCCCTGCTCGGCGGGCGCCCCACCGCGGCACATCGCCCGCGTTTTGATGCCATCGGCCGGTGGCTGGTCTACCGCGCGGTGGATGTCGATGCCGATCCGCAGGCCGCGGTCTTTACCAATGTCTCCCCCGGCGGTGCCGATGTGATTCGCCCATGGGTAGAGGCCATCCGCAATGTGGGCTTTGGAGTCTTTGCCAAGCCGAAGATCCACGAAGATGATGACGTGGATCCGGATATGATCGACCACATTGAAAAACTGCGCGATGATCTCGCCGGCGTCGTGGTGGCCTCTGCCGATGGCCAGAACTTTCAGCCCTTGTTAGAAGAGCTCATTGATGAGGGCCTTCCCGTTACCGTCCTGGGTTTCCACGAACACGCCTCCTGGGCCGTGGGCCACCCCGAGATCGACTTTGTTGACTTAGAAGATATTGACGGCGTCTTCCGCGAGCCGCTGCCGCGCGTCAACCTGGATAACCTGCCTGAAGGTGGTGCATGGCTCCAGCCATTCCGCCCGCTGGCTGCGCTACTGAATAATAGCTAGGAGGCTTACCCCACATGTTTGAAAAATGGGGACGATTTTCCTACGCGCACCGCAAGGTCATTCCCATCGTCATCCTCAGTGCCATCCTTGCCCTCTTCGTAGGCTTTGGAACCCAGCTCGAGGAACGCATGAGCCAGGAGGGCTGGGAGGACCCGAATGCGGCATCGACAAGCGCGGCGCAAATCGAACAAGAAACGTTCGGCCGCGATAATTCCGGCGACGTGATTTTGCTCTTTAGCTCGCCCGATAAGAACTTCGATGCCGCCAAGGAGCACTTGGCGCAGCTCAAAGAGGATTACCCGGATCAGATTGACTCTGTCACCAGTTATTTCGATAGCAAGAACCCCAACCTGGTCAATGATGATCACTCGCTGGCCTTTGCCGCTATTGGGCTCAAGGGCGATGATGAACAAACCCTGAAGGATTTCCGCGCCATCGAGGGCGCGCTGACGGATACCTCCGCGCCGGTCAAGGTTGCCGGCGCCACGGCCGTGGCGGACGCCCTCGATGAAGGCATGGCAGAAGATATTGCGCGCGCGGAAAAGGCCGCGCTCCCGCTCGTTGGCCTGCTGCTTCTGGTGGTCTTTGGTTCCGTGGTGGCGGCGTTCATGCCGCTTATTGTCGGTGGCCTATCCATCCTGGGCTCGCTGGGTATTTTGGCCGTCCTGGCCGGTTTCCTGCAGGTCAACGTCTTTGCCCAGGCAGTGGTCACGCTGCTGGGGCTGGGCCTGGCCATCGATTACGGCCTATTTATGGTCTCCCGCTTCCGCGAGGAACTGGACAAGGGAAGCTCCACCAAGGATGCCGTGTCCACCACCACCGCCACCGCCGGGCAGACCGTCGTCTTTTCCGCGGCGATGGTCGCCGTCGCGCTCTCCGGGCTCTTCCTCTTCCCCCAGGCCTTCTTGAAGTCCGTTGCCTATGGCTCGATTTCCGCCGTCGGCCTGGCGGCCCTGCTGTCCGTCACCGTCTTGCCGGCCCTGTTTGGCATGCTCGGGCCCAAGATCGATCTGTGGTCGGTGCGCCGCACCTCCCGCACGGCCCGCACCATTCAGGACACCTGGTGGTACAAGCTGCCGCGCTGGGCCATGCGCCGCGCCAAAGGCCTGACCCTGGCCATCTGCGGCCTCCTCATCGCGCTCGCACTGCCGATCATGAGCATCACCTTCGGCGGCATCAACGAGACCTACCTGCCGCCCAACCACGACACCCGCGTGGCGCAGGATACCTTCAACGACGAGTTCCCCGCCTTCCGCACCGAGCCGGTCAAGCTCGTGGTGGAAAATGCCACCAACGAGCAGCTTGTCGATGTCGTCATGCAAGTCCGCGGCCTCGACGGCCTTACCGAGCCCATGGGGCCATCGACCGCCACCATGGACGGAACCACGGTCCTTTCGGCCGGCATTAAGGACCGCGAAGACTACGCACGGATCGTCCACGAGCTCGAGGATGTTAAAGCGCCCGAGGGCGTCAACCTGTATGTCGGCGGCACGCCAGCCATGGAGGTGGAATCGCTCGATGCACTCTTCCACAAGCTGCCGTGGATGGCGCTGTACGTCGTCCTCGCCACCTTCATCCTCATGGCATTAGTCTTTGGCTCTTTCGTGCTGCCAATTAAGGCCATTGTCATGACGCTTCTGACCCTGGGTGCCACCCTGGGCATCCTGACGCTCATGTTCGTCATCGGCGTGGGCTCTGGCGCGCTGAACTTCTCGCCCGGCCCGCTCATGAGCCCCATTCTGGTGCTCATCATCGCCATCATCTATGGCCTGTCCACCGACTACGAGGTCTTTTTGGTCTCCCGCATGGTGGAGGCCCGGCGGCGCGGCGATTCCACGGACGAGGCCATCGCTGCAGGCACCGCGCATACCGGCGGCATCATCACGGCTGCGGCCCTGATCATGATCGTGGTGGCGGGGGCGTTCGGCTTCTCCGATATCGTGATGATGAAATACATCGCGTACGGCATGATTTTTGCGCTGCTTATCGATGCCACAATTGTCCGCATGCTCCTCGTCCCCGCCGTTATGCACCTACTGCGCGAAGATAACTGGTGGGCGCCTAGCTGGCTGCATCACATGACCACTAGGCTTTCTGGTGGTTCCACCCGCCGTGGGAAGACCATTCCCTTCAGTGAATTAAAGCGGCGCCTTGAAGGAGATAAATAATTGAAAAATTGGCTGCAAGTTATCGCCTCGCTCATAGTCCTGGCCATCCTCATCTATGTCTTCCGCGATGAGCTGGACTTTTTGAGCGAAGGCTTCTCACGGCTCTCCCACGCCGAACCGGGGCCGGTAACCCTCGTGGTCGTTGCCTCTATTATTTCCGTCGTGGCGATGGGCGAGGTCATGCGCCTGCTCATCCGCGCCGGTGGGGTGGAGGTTGAGGCCACGGAAACCGCCGCCCTTACCTTTGCATCCAATTCCTGGTCCACCACCATGCCCGCCGGCCCCGCCTTTTCTGCCATTTTGACCTTCCACGTGCAGCGCACCTGGGGCGCCTCGGTGGTCCTGTGCGGTTGGTTCTTCGTGCTGTCATCGGCCATTTCCACCTTGTGGCTGGTGCTTATTGGGCTTGGCGGCGTGCTCTTCCTTAACGCCGATATGGCCCTGTGGTCCCTCATCGGCACGTTGGCGGTAATGCTGGCGCTCTCCGGCGGGCTCTTCTGGCTAAGCAACAACCCCGAAACGCTGGAGCGCTGGGTAAAAAAGCAGCGGCTGGTAAAAGGCTCGAAGCGCGAAGCCCTGCTCGAGCACGTGGAAAGCCTCAAGGAAGTGCACCTCACCCGCCGGCAATTCGCCTGGGCATCGTTCTACTCCTTGGCCAACCGGTTAATCGACATGGTCGCGCTCTGGGGCTGCGTATGGGCCGTAACCGGCCAGATGCCCACGACCGATTCGGCCGATAACACCACCACCATCGCCGGCGTCGCGCTGGCTTATCTCACTGCCAAGCTGGCCGGCTCCGCTCAAGTCACCCCGGCGGGTCTCGGCACAGTGGAAGCAGCGATAATCGCCACGCTCGTGGCCACGGGCATGACCGCGGTCGATGCCACCAGCACGGCGATCATCTACCGCCTTATCTCTTTTGCCTTCATCACCGCTATTGGCTGGGTCATTTATTTCTGGCACTATGCCCGCAAGGGCATTACCTACGCCGCGCTATCCCGTAAAGAAAAAGAAAAGGAAACCGTATGACTTCCACGCGTATTGCTCCACTCATTGACATCATCGCCTTGATGATTTTTGCCATCGCCGCTCGCCTCGCTCACGGCGGTTTGAGCTTTTCCGGCTGGGTCGATGCCTTCTGGCCCTGGGCGGTAGGCGCGCTCATCGGCTGGGCCATCATCCTCGCCACAAAGGTCCAGGGCAAGTGGAAAGAGGGCGTCGTAGTCTGGCTATCCGCCATCATCGGCGGAATGGCCCTGTGGATCATGGTCAATGGCCGCCTGCCGCATTGGAGCTTCCTCATCGTGGCGACCGTGATGTCCGCCCTGTTCTTCTTTGGCTGGCGGCTATTTGCCCGCAAGTAGCAGATCGTAAAAAGCGACTTACCCTAGAACGCGCATCAGTCAAATCAATTCAGCAAATTTTTGACTTCAAGCCGTCAACCCTACCCCTTATGGGGGTAATCAGCTCGAAATAGCAGTTACAACTAATAGTACGGGAAAAGCTTTTAGTGAATAATTGCCCGTATCCGAGTACAGAACTTCAAAATCGGATACCACTCAATTATCCCCACAAGAAGTTGAAAGGTTCCCGTAGTGAAAGCTGCAACACGTAATTATCTAGCGCTTGTGGCTTCAGGGGTTCTCATGACTGCCGCTTCCCCTGTCGCCGGCGCTATCGATTCCGCCGAATCGGCTCCACCAGTTGAAGAGCATTCAGAACTTCCAGAATCCGCTTTTATTGACGAGGCACTTAAAGGCTCAGGATCCGCTGAAGATTCACAAGAGGCGAAATCAATGGCCGAAGAAGCCTCCAAACTCCCTCCCCTTTCATCAGGGCTCTTGGGCCCAGGTGACCATATCGGAGATCAATACACCGCTTTCTACCACGATCCAGTAGAACTCGACTCCTCGGAGCCTGGACAGCTCTTCCGATCAGAATCTGTGCGCAACCCCAAAAATCCACTTGGCATCAGCAACGTCGGCCCCTATAAGGCAGACCGCATACTCTATTCTTCCACCAACCGTTCTGGAGAAAAGATCCAAGTAAGCGGGATGGTCATTGAGCCCAAGGCCGAGTGGGACGGAGAAGGACCACGCCCTGTCGTAGCATTTGCGCCGGGAACCCAAGGTTTAGCGGACCGCTGTGCCGCCTCCCGTAAAATTGCAGACGGGGTTGGAGACTACGAGCAGTTCTATTTCCATCAGTACCTTAAGAAGGGCTATGCTGTAGTACTCACCGACTACGAGGGCCTTGGCACCCCTGGCATGCACACGTACATGGATCGCGCATCCCAAGGCCATACAGTCCTCGACAGTATTCGAGCTGCGCAGCAACTAGAAGGCTGGGACATTAACGAAACCAACCCAGTATTTATCAATGGCTACTCCCAAGGCGGTGGAGCTGCTGCCGCTGCTGCCGAGCTATATGATGACTATGCTCCGGAGCTCAACATCAAGCTTGCGACTATCGGTGCTGCGCCAACAGACCTTACGCTGTTGCCTTCTACCCTCGACGGCTCCTTGTATTTCCTCTTCGAGTCGTATGCCCTTCTAGGGCTAAGCAACTCCTATGGCGAGGATCTGTACTCGCATCTCAATGACCGGGGCGCAAGAAAGCTACAGGATGCGACGAATACTTGTACTATGGGGCTCCTTAAGACCGCCGGCACTACCGTTGAGCGGATCAGCAACGATGGCAGAACCGTGCAAGACTTCATTGACAGTGAGCCTTTCAAATCGATGCTGGCAGAGCAGCATATTGGCTACGCTGCTCCCGGGATTCCAGTCGTCATTACGCATGGCCGCGGTGATGACGTGATTCCGTACTCTACTGCTGAACAGCTCGTAAATGAATGGACTGAGCGCGGCGCCGATGTCACTTTCATCCCAAATAACGCCCACACTCACCCGACCGGCACTATTCCGCACATCATCGAATCAGTAAAAGCTATTGACGATGCGCTACAGCACGAGGAGGGAAGCCAGTAAATACTGCTCCCTTACGCCATGAAAAGGCTCCGATGGGGTTGCCCGTTAAGTGAAAAAGCTTTCCTTTCCGATCTCGTGGGGTAACCATGAAATAGTTGAACTCGGTCTTTCTTCTCTAGCATGAAACTAGGCGCACTAGCGGCCATAGGTCGCGATCAGGGGCGTGAACACCTGTGAGCAGATAGCAGGGCGCTTTTGTCCGGCAATGCGCCGGCGCATTCGCGTATCAGTATGAGCAACAGAACGCGCTCAAAACGTTAGGGCGTGCACATGCAAACGAGCACTAGGACGTGGCAATCACACGGGGCAAGGAGGTCGCGGGCGCGACTTCCGCGGCAGCACCAAACCTATAACTACTCGTAGTGGATTAATCGTCGCATCCTGTTTTCAAAAACTCATCGCACTTGTTTGCTCACACCGAGAGTTTCATTGGCTAGCGACCTACTGTGGATGCTCTTCGCTATAGCGCAGCAAGGTTTCCGCAACAATCTGGGCTCCAAGTAAAGCTTCGTCACGCAGCTGTGCTTCGGAGTACTCAACGCCTTTGATGATTCGATGCTCAGCGTGGATAACACTCGCAGTCTGCTGGTCTGCACGGAAAACAACCGGCCACAGCGCACGATTATTAAAGTCGCTGATCCAATTAAGATCCGCTGCTTCGGACTGACGAGCCTGGATCATCCCACCAATACCAATGTTCGTGTCCTGATCAACGATGTAGACAGGAACCCCATTGACCTGAGTCAGCAATCCACCAGTCGACAGCTGCGAGCAGCTAAGCCCCTGAGTAGAAAGTGCCTCCCCAATAGATTCGACGGATGCTTCACGCAATGCTGGCTGCTTCTTTCCAAACAATCCCATGGTCTTACTCCGCCCCTTCAAAAAGTTCTTCGATCGTTCCCAGCGCATCGAACCCAACCTGCAGGCTAGCGTCGATTAGCGCATCCAGCTGAAATTGGGACACGCCTTGGGTGAAGTTGAAGTGATTGCGGAATACAATCGTCCGGCGTCCCTCGATGAGGTTAGGAACCACTTTGCCGAAAGCCAGGTTGTCATTCGTCGCATTAATAGCGTTCATTGCCACCAGCTTCTTATCCGACGGGATTGCTCCAAAAGACTCAATGCGAACAGTGAAATACTCACCCTCGGGAACGAAGATGGCAACACCTTGCGGAAATTGGGAGCCCCACTCGCCGTTTTCCTCTCCCGCAGAAATCTGCAACGTATTCAGTGACTTGACGAGCATGGGAGTAGAGAAAGTGGTGATGTCTTTATATGAACTCATTTTGCTCCTACTTTACAAGAGGTTCTCTAAAGGGAGATCCTTATTGATCCAGATTCTTTCCTTAGCACGCTCATTTAAGTCCTCATAGTAGCTTAAGAAATCTCCGATGGACTGCGCTTTTGCATCTGTAGCTTCTTTTGCTCCAGCCCATACAATTTTGTCCGGTTCGGAAAAATCTGCTTTAAGGATCGGATAGTCGCCGGCTAATGTATCGAAAACAATCGAATCAGCGATTTCGTCGTATAAATAAGGTGACCATGTATAGCGTTGGTAGCCTGCCTCATATCCTACGATTGCCGTCTGTTTTAGGGCTTTAACACGGAGGATAAGGGCGATCTCGAAATGAGAAGGACATTGCACTATGAATAATGGAGCTATATCTGTCTTGTTTTTATAGCTGTTTTCTTCAGCTATCCATTTGTTTAGTGCCACCGACAGCTTTATTGCTAATCGGCCAATATCGATTTGTTCGATATCTATCCACATAGATCTTCCATTCCGCACTTCAGAATTTGGGCCTGACCCCGGAAAGTAAACGCATTGTTCTCTTAGACGGCCACACCATCGCGTGTGAACTGTTCCCAGTACGTAGCATGGTCGTAGATTACAATTGTGCCAGCCCGACCGGGCCAGGTATCAGGTAGCCACCAAACAGAGTTCATCTCCGAGGGCAGGAGAGCCCGGAATCCACGCCAAACAACGCAGAAATAAACGATGCCAAAGCGTTACGCCAGTTTGACGACAAGGCTTAGCGTCCGGCAGACGATTTTACTCGCCGGTTATTCCTGATGCCTGTTTTTGATGCGATTGACCAGTACTGCTCCAACTATGGTGAGCAGTATGAGGATGAGAAACCCGAGGATCGACTTGTTTGCGATGCCGACATAACCTGAAATTGCCAGCCCAAATAGTGCAACGACAATCGCATTAGGAGATATTTTATGCCTGTTCATTAGGCCTCCTTCACACTTGATCGTTAAATGGGCCTGACCACCGACAAAACGACTGAATCCGGAAATCCGGCGGCGTACCGACATTGTAGGGCTCTTCCTTAGCCGCAGGTCTGTGATCCGCGCGGTCGGCTCTATTCTAGCCGAACAACATGATGATTGGATCCAGCAAAAGCGCTACATGTCTGTCCTCGATTCAGAAAGAACAGATACACCACTTCTACGGACTTGACCATCCCCGCCACAAACAGAGTATCGAGGATGATTTTTACTCATCCTTTCATCGTGATCCGAACCGGCTAGCACAGCAGGAAGTTGTGTACGGTATTTCCCAGTCAAAGACCGGTTATCACCGTAGAAGAGTGAAAAGGGCTAGTACCACTAGCCCAGACCCACTAACGAGCCAACCTCAACCACGCATCCTGCCGTCTAGCCTCGGAGCCTTAAATCTGTGCGAACGTTCTCAGCTTAGAACGGCAGCTTGAATGGCACGCCTGCTGCGATCTGGTTGTAGGCCCAGTAAATGTAGCCGATGATTTCACCAATCAGGTCGAATGCGCTGGACAAAGCAAACAAGGTTTTCTCCTTCAACTGTCACGAAACTCTTATTTGGGTATCGTAACGCCATAGCACCGCGTTACATCGGTGCAATATTGTGCTTTTTGGGCAGGTCATGCGCAGACTTTGTGGCCAATTGCCGCAGCGCCTGGCGCAGGGCAATGCGCGATTGATTCGGTTGAATCATGGCATCCAAGTAGCCGCGTTCCGCTGCCACGTAGGGTGCCGTCATGGTCTCATCGTAGAAGTCCATGAACATCTTCTTGGTCATCTCGCGCTGCTCTGGGGTCTCGGCGGCCTCGAGCTGCTTGCCCGCAATCATCACGACTGCTGCGGCCGCACCCATGACGGCGATCTGCGCGGTAGGCCACGCCAAGTTAATATCGCCGCTCAAGTTCTTCGACCCCATGACGGCATAGGCGCCGCCGTAGGCCTTGCGCACGATGAGCGAGACCTTCGGCACGGTCGCTTCCACGACGGCGAAGGCGAATTTCGCACCGCGGTGAATCAGACCCACCTTCTCCTGCTCCACGCCCGGCAGGTAGCCCGGCGTATCGACGACGAAGACGAGCGGGACATTGTAGGCATCGCAGATGCGAATGAAGCGCGCGCCCTTATCGGCGGCATCGGCATCGATGCAGCCGGCCAAGTGCATGGGGTTATTGGCCACAAAGCCCACCGTTTTGCCGTCGATGCGGCCAAAGGCGGTGATCATATTCGGCGCGAAGTTTTCTTGGATTTCGATGAGCTCATCGTCATCGCCAAGCTGGGTGAGCAATTCCATCATGTCGTAGCCGGCGTTGGTGTCATCCGGCATGAAGGAATTCAGATCCTCGTCCTCGGTGATTTCGGCATCAGAAGGCGCGGGAAAGGTCGGCGACTCATCAAAGCAGGTCAGCGGCAGGTGATCCAAAATATCGCGCACCATGTCAAAGGCGTCTTCCTCAGAATCCACCACGGCGGAGACGTTGCCGTTGAGCTCCTGCTGGCGGGCGCCGCCCAACTCAGCGGAGGTGACGTCTTCACCGGTAACCTCACGGATGACATTGGGGCCGGTGACATACATTTCCGCTTCCTCATCCACGGCGATGACAAAGTCAGTGGTCACCGGCGCGTAGACCGCGCCGCCGGCGGATTTACCCATAATGATGGAAATCTGCGGGCTGCGGCCTGATAGCGGCAGCTGGCGGCGGGCGATTTCGGAGTACATCGCCAGCGAGGTCACGGCGTCTTGAATGCGGGCACCACCGGAATCTTGGATACCGATGACCGGGCAGCCAATCTTGATGGCCATATCCATGATCTCAGTGACCTTCTTACCAAAAGTCACACCCACGGAGCCGCCGTAGACCGTCTTATCGTGGGCATAGATGCACACGGGCCGGCCGGATACGCGGCCATAGCCCGTGACCACGCCATCGGAATAGATGGCCTCCGGGTCACCCGGGGTCTTGCCCAAGGAGCCGGTTTCGACGAAGGAACCTTCATCCAAGAGCTCGTTGATGCGCTGGCGAGGGGTGGTACGGCCTGCCTCGTCGCGGCGTGTGCGGGAACGCTCGCTGCCTGGATCTTGCGCCTCTTCTAGGCGCTTGCGCAGGTCAGCGAGCTTCTCAGCGGTTGTTTGCTTGGCCGCCACGTATCTTCTCCTCGATCCAATCGTTCATATGCTTGCCCACGGTGCCAATGGCTGGCTCGTCCGGCACTGCCAAGTGATCGCCGGGCAGCTGCACAATATCTAGATCCTTAACGATAACGCCCCAGCCGCCATCCGGATCAACCTCAGCGTAGCGCGGCTCCAGCTCGATCGCACCGTCATGCATCCGCTCGGAGCGGAAAAGCAGCACGGGGACGCTGACATCGGCCCAGCGGTGGAAATCGATCTTGGCCAGAATCTGGTTATCCACGAAGGACGCCCGCTGGTGCTCCAAGACGCCGGCGGATAGGCCGTGTTCGGAGGCATCCGTCGTGGCCAAGAATTCCGCCAGCATGGTCATCAGGGCATCCTCGCCCATGGTTTCCAGCATCTCGTACGGAGGCTCGAAGTCCAGGCCATAGGTCTTCTTGGCAAAGGCGGCGTAGCGCTCCCACCGGGCGCGGGTTTCTTCCGGCGTATCCGGTGCCGGGTGGGAAGGCTGCGTGGTATCGAGCAAAGCGATGAACGCGACCTCGGCGCTCTCCTCCCCGCGCTTGCTGCGCTCTGCCAGCTGGTAGGCCACCTCATAGGCCAAGGCGCCGCCAAAGGACCAGCCGCCCAGGACGACCTTGCGGCCGCGCGCATAGCGAACGATGTCCTCGATATAGGCGGCGGCTCGCTCTTCTAAGGAGCCTTCAATCCTTTCCACGCCGTAGACGGCGACATCCGCTGGCAGCCGACGGGTCAGCGGCTGGTAAACCACCGTGGTTCCACCGGCCGGGTGGAACATGAATACGGCTGGGCCATCGGCCTCGCGCAGGACGCGAATATTGCCTTCCACCTCGGCCTCAAGGCCCTCACGGACCAGGTCAGCCAAGGTTTCCAGCGCCTCAGCGTCGAGGACCTGCTGCGCGGTGACATCGATGTGGGCACGATCGCGCAAGCGCTCGGCAATCTGTGCGGCCACTTCTGCAGAGATTTCCGGAAGCGGCGAGGTCACGCCCGCCGGGGCCTTGCCGGTAATGCTTGCCCACGTGCCAAAGACCATGCGCTCAGAGGCATCGCGCGGGGCGACGCCCACGCCCTGCTCCGAGTCTTGGGTGGTCTCGTCTGCTGCGGACGCGGACTCGGTAGCCGGAGCAGCATCGGCACTGTTCTCACTATTATCTATGCGGCCGCCGGCAACGGCCTCCTCGACCATGGTGATGACGTCTGCCAAGGAGGCATCGCGAAGCGCCTGCACCTGCAGCGGTGGAATCTGGAAGTCATTTTCCACGCGGTTTTTAATGCGCATGCCCATCAGGGAATCGAGGCCCAAGTCAATCAGCGGCAGCTCGCGCGGCAGATCCGAGACGTCATAGCCCATGGATTCGGACACGATAAGCGCCAGGCGGTCCTCGACGGTCTCTTGCCGCGGATCCCAACGCACCGCGTCTACACCCGCGTCATCGGCAGTCGGCTCCGGGGCGGCGCTGCCCTCTGGCACCGCCGCGACCCCAGGGATCGCACCCGCGCCCAAGTCCAGGCCGGAGGCAAAACCTTCCGCCAAGAGCTCAGTCCGGGTCTCCTGCACGCTGTAGACGGCGATGGACATGCCGCCGATGGACGTGGTGACCACGGTGGTAATTTCCCCGTACGGCGGGAGATCGCGGTGTTCCTCCGCGGCCACGATGTGTGCCCCAGGCTGCACCGCTTCTGCGGCGGCCTCCACGATGGCCAGCGTGGACGGGGCCTGATCCGCGTTGGTGGAAAAAGCCACCTTGCCCTCCGGCAGGTTCACGCGAGTACCGGGCAGACCGGAGACCCCAGCCGAGGGCCGCGCATTGGTCCAGAAGCGCTGGCGGTTGAACTGGGTATACGGCGCTTCTGCCTGCGCGCCCGAGCCCACTACGGCGGCGAAATTCACCGGGGTTCCGGTTACGTAGAGCTTGCTCAATAGATCCAACAAAGACTCGGTGGGCTCCACCTTGCGCTTTAGGCTATACAGCAATTGCGCATCGGCCTTGCCCACAGCAAACGCGGTAGACATAAGCCCCATGAGCGCCACCGGGTTCGGCGAAATCTCCACCAACTGGGTGTGGCCTGCAGCAAAGGCCTGTTCCGTAGCGTCCTGCAGATACACAGGGTACCGGGTCATGCGCAGCCAGTAATCCTCATCGTGGACGGTGGCGCCGGGGCGGTAGACCTCACCCTTATCCACGGAAGAAAAGAGCGTCGTGTGCAGCGGGCGGGCCTCCATGCCGGCGATGGCAGCTTCGAGCTCGCCCAAGATCGGATCAACGGCAGAGGTATGCCCCGCCGCCTTCACGTTGAGCGCGCGGGCGAATTTTCCTTCCCCATCGAGTTTTTCCACCAGGTCCAGTACCGCCTGGCGCGGCCCGCCCACGGTGGTCATGCCGGGGCCGGTATAGACGGCTGGTTCGATAAATGCATCGAGGGCGGCGATGTCCTCGGCGGACAGCTCGACGACGGCCATGGCGCCTTGGTCGGCCTCGCTTAGCGATGCCTCTCCCTCACCCATCAAGCGCGCGCGGTGGCAGGCAATGATCATCGCATCCTGCGCGGAAATGCCACCCGCGGCATAGGCCGCGGCGATCTCACCCATGGACATGCCCATAACGCCCGCTGGGCGCACGCCGAAGGAGGCCAATAGATCCGTCAGTGCAATCTGGATGGCGGTGATGGCAACCTGCGCGGTTTCCGTGTCATAGGTTTGAGAATCGTCCTCAACGATGTCCAGGATCGACCAGCCAGATTCGAAATCAACGACCTCGTCGAATTCTTTCAGCCGCGCGCTAAACAGCGGCGAGAGGGCGATCATGTCCTTTGCCATCTTGCGGTGTTGGGAACCAAAGCCGGAGTATACGAAGACCGGCCCCTGTACCTGCGGGGAATCCGCCGCGGCGATGCCGACAGACACCTTGCCCTCGGCCACCTGGCGCAGGCGCTTAATGGCCTCTTCAATGGAGCTGGCCATGACGACGGCGCGCGAGCGCGCGTGGTTGCGGCGCGCGACCGTGCGCGCTACATCGGCCAAGTCTGGCTGTTCTGCCTCTAAGAAATCCGCGAGCAGCCCCGCCGCACGCGCGCGGCGGGAGGGCAAGAGGCCGGAGACCGGCAGCGCCACCGTGCCGGTGGATAGCTGCGGCTCGGTGGTACGCGGGGTGCCCTGGTAATCCGTCAAGACGACGTGGGCATTCGTGCCGCCAAAGCCAAAGCCCGATACGCCGGCCACCTTTTTCCCGGAGTATTCCGGCCACTCGCGCGGGTCTTCAACGACCTCGAGGCGCTCGGCCACGAAATCGATATAGCGGTTCGGGCCAGCGTAATTAATATTCGCGGGGATAATATCGTGCCGCATGGCCTCGATGATCTTGATGAGGCCCACGACGCCCGCGGCGGATTCGGAGTGGCCGATATTGGTCTTGGCAGAGCCCAAGAGCACGGGCGATTCAATCCCGCGCCCGGCACCCAGCACGCGACCGAGCGCGCTGGCCTCGATGGGATCGCCCAAGATGGTGCCCGTACCGTGGGCCTCCACATAATCCACGTCCTCGGGCGCCACGCCCGCATCCGCGTAGGCGCGGCGCAGCACGTCTTCTTGCGCTTCTGGGTTGGGTGCGGTCAGGCCATTCGAGTGGCCATCAGAGTTGACGGCAGAGCCCTTGAGGACGGCTAGGATTTCATCGCCATCGGCCTCCGCGTCCTCTAGGCGCTTGAGCACCAGCACGCCGGCGGCATCGGCACGCACGATGCCATCGGCGTCATCGGAAAAAGCATGAATGGCGCTGGTAGGAGAGGTGACACCCAATTCCGAAAAGGCGGTGGAGGCGTGCGGAGCGGCCAAGATATTCACGCCACCTGCCAGCGCTACATCGGCGGCGCCGGTGCGCAGATCCTTGATGGCATGGTCGACCGCAACCAAGGAAGACGAGCAAGCCGTATCCACATTGATGGATGGGCCGCGGAAATCCAGGGCATAGGAAATGCGGTTGGCGACGACTGCCGAGGAATTACCCGTAAGCGCATAAGGGTGCATCTCCGTGGGATCGGCCGTAATCAGCATGCCGTAATCATTATTGGTTGAGCCCATGTACACGCCCGTGTGCGTGCCGCGCAGCTCATTGGCAGGAAGACCAGCGTTCTCCAGCGCGTGCCATACCAACTCGAGCAGGATGCGCTGCTGCGGATCCATGTTCGCGGCCTCCAACGGCGATAGGCCGAAGAACTCCGCATCAAAGGATGCAACATCGTCGATATAACCGCCATCGGTATTTTGCTGCGCGATCTTCTCGCTCATTGCCGGATCGGCGCTGTATTCAGACCACCGCCCCACCGGCAGCGGACCAGTGCCCGCGCGCGATTCCGCGAGCATGGTCCAAAATTCCGGCACGTCTTTGGCGCCTGGGAAACGACCGGACAAGCCGATAACCGCAATATCAGTACCCTGCGCAGCGCGAGTCGAGCGCTGCACGCGCGGGGCATCGTCGCGCCGCCCCGCGGGCTCAGTGAGCAGGCGATTGGCTAGGAGCTCAATCGTGGGGTACTCATACGCCGCCGTGGCATCGAGCCGCGTGCCTAAGAGTTTTTCTAATTCACCCGATAGCACTACGGCATCTCGTGAGGAAAGACCATAATTTTCCAGTGGGGTGGAATCTAAAATCTCTGTGGCGGCAACGCCCGTGGCCTGGGATACCCAGTCACGCAGCCATGCACGAAGTTGCTCGATGGTCATAAACCGTCTTTCCTAGTGGGGTTAATAGAACGACAAATACCTATATCGCTCTATTTTGTCACCTTGTTAACTTAACGTCCGAATCCGGCTTTAAGCTTGGTAGTCCTTTTTTGCCACGCGGCGGGCAATCTTATGCGAGGAGGTGCGCTTAATTTCGCCCGGCGCCTTCCACACGATATCGCTCGGGGTAATGCCGTGATTCTTCGTCACGGCCGTGCGAATCGCCTCACCGGCGGCGGCGTCGCCAGATGGATCCGCGTCATCGGCGCGCTCCACCAAGAGAACCAAGGACTCTGAGTTTTCGCCCTCTACGGCAAAGGCGGCGACGGAATCTGGGCGCACGTGCGCGGATGCGTCCTGCACGGTGCCTTCAATATCTTGCGGGTAGTGGTTGCGCCCGGCGACGACGATGAGATCCTTAAGCCGCCCGGTGATATACAGCTCGCCCTCGATGATGGTGGCGAGATCGCCGGTGGCCATCCACCAATCATCCTCCGGCAGGCCATCCTGGATGCGCTCACCCAGGGTATTGCGGAAGGTAGCTGCGGTTTCTTCCGGGCGGTTGAGATAGCCCGTTGCCATATTTTGCCCATGCACCCAGATTTCACCAATGGTGCCTTCTGGGACCTCGGCCTTGGTTTCAGGATCCACGATGGCTAGGTGCTGGAACGAGACGCCCTGGCCATTCGAGGCGAAGGCAACCGTTGCCGCAGACTTTTCTTCAATAACCGCCTTACCGTCCGCCAATTTCTCGCGGTTGAAGTGGGAGATGATCGGGCGCTTGTCACCCTGTGCGGTAGAAACGATGAGGGTGGCTTCCGCCAAACCATAGGAAGGGCGCAGCACGGAGCGCTCGACGCTGAAGGTGTCCAGGAATTTCTGCACGGCTGGTTCCGTCACCGGCTCAGAACCAATGAGGATGCCATCGACGTTGGAGAAATCCGCGTCCTTGCCGTAGCGCGCGGCCAATTCCAGGGCGAAATTGGGCACGGCGGTATAGGTTTTCTTCTCATCCCCCGGCTGGCGGCTGATGCGCTCAACCCACCGGTTGGGGTGTTGGATGAAATCGCGCGGGGTCATCAAATCCAATTCGATGCCCAGAATCGTGGTGAATAGCGCCAAGATGATGCCCATATCGTGGTGCATCGGCAGCCACGAGACCACGCGCGGCGGAAACTGCATGTTGATCGCGCGGAAGATCTGCAGCACATTGACCAGGATCGCGCGGTTGCTCAGCTCCACGCCGGCAGGGGTGCGCGTTGAGCCGGAGGTGTACTGCAAGAAGGCGGTGGATTCCACGCCCTCGCCGGCAACCGGCTTCCACGACGCCGCCAAGGAATCTGGCAGCGCATTGATGGAGATGACGCGCGGGCGCTCCCGCTCGGTGGAGAAATAGGTGCGCACCGCTGCGGCCGATACGCGGTTGGTCAACACAACGGTGGGTTCGCAGTCAGCAAAGACCGCCTTGAGGTGATCCGCGTGGCCTGGCTCATTCGGATCATAGAGCGGAATCGGGGTCATTCCCGCGTACATCGCGCCCAAGAAACCAAAGAGGTACTCGGGGGAGTTGCCCGCCAGGATGGCCACGCGGGTACCGGGTTCTGCGACCTGTTGCAGGCGCGCTGCCACCACTTTGATCCGGGTATTGATCTCTTGACGGTTGAGCTCGCGGGAGGTGTCTCCCTCATCGTAGAGCCACTGGCGGATTACTACCTGCGAGGTATCCGTTTCTGCCTGGTAGAGGGTCTCTGCCAGGCCCGCCAAGGTGAGTTCTGCGGGGAGGGCGATATTGCCCTCGGCATCAAAGAACTTCCCCATGAGTTGCTGTATATCCATCGATTCTCCTTTGGTAAATGGTTTTGTCTTAAAAAATATCGATGTGTTAGCGCCTCATGTTACACGGCGTCGATGACCCGGTGGGCCCAGTCCACGACCCACTGGTTTGCAGTAGTCCCATCAATCACGCCGTCATTGCTGGCGTACTGCGCATGCACCCCATTGGCCCCGATCAAATCCTTGGCGCGTTCCAAACCATTGCCCACGCCGGTGGGAGCATCACACACGGAGTCATCCGGGGCACAGATCTGGTAGGTCCTATCCGCGAGCTCGCCGAAGCCATGCGGGCGCGCGCCGCGCATGGTCGCTCCAGGCACGATGGGCTGGACGAGCCCGGAGACGGGCTCCAAGGCAATCTCGGCACCGATTCCGCCGAGCGCGTGGCCTGGATTTTGGCCCACGCCGTTTTCACGCCGGCCATCTGCGATCAGCGCCACGCCAGCGATATTTTCCGCCGGGATCACGCCTTCGCCACCGCCAATATCATCGGCCACATCGCCGGCGATGACCGCACCTTGGGAAAATCCGCTCAAAATGAACTTGGTCTGTGGGCAGCTATCGTGCATGCCGCGCAGCTCTTCATTCATCTTCGCGGTGCCCTCATTGCGGGAATCGTCGTAGCTCATCTCCTCCTGCGCATTGATATTTTTAAATTGCGCAGTATACGGAAGGGTCCACACCTTCACATCATCCCCGTAGGCCTCCCGCAACGGCTGCGTAACAGACAGCATGAACGAGCGCGGATTAGCAGAAGGGTTCAAGGGATCATCGTCTGCCGCGGATTCCCAGGTGCCTGGCGCGGAAATAAACTCCACTGCTGGGCACCAATCCGGCTGAGATGGTTCCGGTGGTGCCGCAGACTCTGACTCCTCGGGGGCGCTAGGCCCCGCCGAGTCCGAGGTCGTGAGGTAGTGCACCGCCCCCGCGCCGATCACAACGAGGAGGGCGAGGACGGCAACGACGGTAATGATTTTTCGCATGAACTAGTTGTACCCGGAAAACCTCAAAGGAAGCTAGCAAAGGGCTGAACGTGCGTTGTCCTGCAGCAGCTTGGTGAGCTCGTCAAAGTCCTTATCAGAGCGTTGCTGCTCAATCAGTTGCCCGGCCACTGCGGGAATGGTGATTTCATCTTCGCCGCAAGCGCCCTGGCCAGCACCGAGGAGCTGATCTTCTACCCCATTGACGTTCACGCCTGCATCCTTCAACGAATCCAGATACGCAGCCTCTTCCTTGGGCAGCTGCGCGGACGGGATTTCAGAGATCTCACGGGCGCCGCGATCCTCCGGGGAGTTCGCGGAACCAGAGCCGTTCCGCGGCTCAGCGGAATCCTTGGAATCGTCCTTGGACTCGGAGGGCTCCTGCGAGGAGGAAGCACTGCTAGATGCAGACTCGCTACTGCTCGTGGTCGATTCTTCGGAGGTCTTTTCGCGCGACAGCGGCGCCACCGAAGTGTCGTTGCCGGAGTCACTATCCACGGTGGCAGAGTCACACCCTGCCAAGCCGAGGCATAAGACCGCTCCTACGATGGCTAATTTACGCATGCTTACTTCTTTTCAGTCTGTACGCGGCCCATGACTTCACTGATCGTTCCGTGCTGGAACTCCTGCTTCAATCCACCAGCTGCGATTTCGGAGTAATCAGAGGTGGGCCAGCCAAATTCGCCGTGCTCCCAGCCCTTCTTACCCCATTCATCCATGATGGCGCCCTTCAAGATGTAGTGCGCGCCGGATTCTGGGGACCAGTAGATGGAGCCATGTTCAAACTCCTGGAAGAAGCCGCCCTCGACCTTCTTCTCGCCGTCCGTGGGGAAGCCCAGTGGGGATTCGACACCGCCCATATCCTTGTACTTTTTGCCAATGGCACCAAAGGACACCTGGTTCTTGCCGTCCGGGTTGCGGGTCAGAATGCCGTTTTGGAATTCCTGGGTAAAGCCTTCGCCCACCTTCTTGACCGCGCCGGTCGGGTACTTCAGATCGCCGCCTTCGTAGCCCTTCTCGCCCCACTTCTTGAACATGTCGCTGGTAATTTCCCAGGCGCCGGTCTCTGGGCTCCAGTAAATGGAACCGTGTTCGAAGTGCACGAAGCGTCCCTTGCCATCTGGCGTTTTAAGCTCATCGGACTTCGGGAAGCCCAACCAGGAGGTAGGACCACCGATTTCCGCATAGCGGGCGCCAATGCGGCCGTGCAGGGCGTGCGCACCGGTCTCCGGGGACCAGTACGCCGTACCGGTTTCGAAGTCTTGTGCCTTGCCCTTATCGGCAACGTCATATTCGTTATTCAGGCAGGAACCGATGTGGCCTTCCTTGGTGGCCTTGGCGATCTCGCCTTCGGTCTGACAGTCCGCACCGCGGTCGGCCTTGTCAATGTTGAGGGCATCCGCAATGTAGGGCCATGCATTTTGCATCTCAAATTGCCAGAATTCCCAGCTGTGCACGCCGGAGGGGCGGAATTGCACCACCGGTTCCACATTGGCGCGCTTCGCGTAATCCACGAAGGTCTGGGTGGACATACGGGAGATGACCTCCAAGCCCATGCCGGCCAAGCTTGCCTGGCCCTTGGCCACGGAGGTGGCATTGCCAAAGTCATCCTTGCCGTTACCGGCAGAGACATAGACCTGCATGTCCTTGAGGTTTTCGATGCCCAGCTTTGGATCGTGGTCGATCCAGTCCTGCGAGGCCGGCTCGCCCCACATCTTGCGGGAATCGAAGCCACCGGCATCGCGCTGCGCAGCCATGATGGCCTGCGGCATGCCGCGGGTGGTCGTATCAAGGTAGCCGGAGAACGAGCCCACGAAACCAAACAGGTACGGGTTGCGCTCCGCCAGGTTGATCGCAGCGGTACCGCCCATGGACAGCCCAGTGACCGCGCGCTTCTGGTTGGAGCGGTATTCCTTATCCAAGATGGGAACCAATTCCTTGGTCAGGAAGGTCTCCCACTTGTAGTTCTTGCCTGCATCCGGCTGCTGCCAGTCGGAGTAGAAGGAGGATTCGCCGCCCACCGGCATGATGAGGTTGACGTTGCGGTCCGCGTACTGGTTGAGGATATTGGTCTCAATGGTCCATCCGGACTCGTCATCGCGGGCGCGCAGGCCGTCGAGCGCCCATACCTCAGGGAACTTCTTTTCCGGCTGCGAATACCAGTCGCGCGCGAGCTGGATCTGCACCTTTTGCTCTTGATCCGGCATCGCTGCGGACTTGATATAGACCATCAGGTGGCGGTTGGACAGGTACTCCACACGGTTGATCTTTACGCCATCCGGCAGGCCCTCTACCTCTGGGTACTCGGTCTCCACTGGGGTACGAGCCGGCGGATCCTTGGGCGCAAAGTGGTCAGACAGGCTGCCGCCACCGCCTGGCTGAGCAGAGCTAATATCACCAAGTGAGCTTTGGGCTGTGGCATTGGGCAGCAGGGCCAGTCCAACGGCGATGGCGGTCGGTACGGCTGCTACCGCAAGCCCCTTGCGGGCCTTGCCCGGGGAAGTGTTTTTGCGCATAGGTAAACGTCCTTGAAGATTTACCGCGGCTACATTCCGAAGGTTCCCCTCCTCCGGACTGCCGCCTGCGGCGTGAGCTGTCTATTGTGCGCTTAAGTTTAAGTTGAACTTGAGGCTTAAGAAAGGCTGACACGCCGGAGGCAATTTATATCACCATTTATTGCGGTTCGGACGAGGCTGAACTCAAGCCCTATTACAGACGCAAAAAGTCCCCTACCACAAGGTAGGGGACGAAAGCGTCAAAAGGCTTTTACCAAGCGTTCATAACGTTGAGAACCTGCGGCTTCGACTTCTCCAGCTGGTAGCCAAACTGTAGCCAGTTGTGCAGCCCCTGTGCCGGGTAGTCCACGGTCGGGTTCAGGCCCTGCAGGCGAGCTGCACCTTCCCAGACGTGGGTGGTGATGCGGGAACCGACCTCAAGGGCAGCACCGGCTGCTTGGTGCTCTGGGAGGTAGCGCTGGCGGTCAAGGTCGCCCGGGATACCGGTTGCGGCGGAGATGTAGACATCGGTATTGCGCAGCTGCGGGATGAGCAGCAAGGGGTCATTCTGGAAGCGCTTCGGGTTAAACAGCGAGCCGTACATCGCGTTGATGTTGAACCCGCCGGCATCCAGCATGGCAAAGCGCATGAAGGTCTGCGCGCCCGGCACCGTCGTGGTCAAGTAGCCGGAGAAGGACAGCGCCTGGCGGAACTGGTCATTGTGCTTTGCAGCCAAGGTCAAAGCAGAACCAGCGCCCATGGACAGGCCAGCAATGGAGTTATTATTGCGGGCCACGCCGAAGTTGCTCTCCAAGTAGGCGGGAAGCTCGCTGGTCAGGAAGGTCTCCCACTTGTAGTTGACCGGCTCGTTCGGGTCGTACTTAGCGGGTGCCTGCCAGTCAGCGTAGAAGGAGGACTCGCCGCCTACCGGCATGACCAGGGTGATATTGTGCGGCTCGTAGGTACGTGCCGCGTTGACGTCATTGACCCACGCGTTGGTGCGGTCGGTCGCACGCAGTCCGTCCAAGAGGTACAGGCCAGCGTTGCCGCCATTCTTTGCGGGCTGGATCTGCACTGGGATATTGCGGCCCATCGACTGAGACCACACGTCGCAGCGCTGGACCCACCAGCCCACCTGGTCCCACTCGCACGTGCCAGTATTGTCCGCACGCAAGAAATCGCGGTGAGCTGCGTGCGCCTGCTGGGTGCCGCCTGCCACTACGGCAAGACCCAGCGCTACGGCGACTGCCATGATGACCGAAAGGACGCGACCCCTAATAGATGCAGTCATCTTTCTCCTTCACAAAGTATTTGGTAATTGTCACTTAGCTTTATCGCTCGGAATCTGTGAACCGTTAACATCCCGACGCGAAAGCCTAACTAGCAAGCAGTCTAATGCACTCCCGGGCCAAATGTTGCATCTTCCCCCATCAGTCCAGGTAAGACCCCGGATCGGAAGTGAAGGAAAGCGTCCGCCCGTCTGTCAGGGAAAATT
This sequence comes from Corynebacterium accolens, assembly GCF_023520795.1. Classification (NCBI taxonomy): domain Bacteria; kingdom Bacillati; phylum Actinomycetota; class Actinomycetes; order Mycobacteriales; family Corynebacteriaceae; genus Corynebacterium; species Corynebacterium accolens. Next base: position 2,325,643 of record NZ_CP046605.1, read on the forward strand.
TAATGTTTTCCCAGAATCGGCCCCAAGTTAAGGGATCCCTGTACGTGGCAAAGAGTTCCTGAAAATCGGCATCGTTAAGCGCGGTGCGGGCCTTGCGGGCCGCGTCCTTATCAATCCAGAACGGCACGGAATCAATATCGGCCGCGGAATCCGCCACCTGCCACGGCATGCCCAGGCTCTTATCGTGGCCAATCCGCCCGCCCTCGATGCGGGGCTGGCGCGCTGCCAACGGGTTGCTCAGGCCAATCTCATCGAGCACGCGCACATCCAACGGGGCATTCATGGAGGTAAGCCCCAGGTTGAGGTAATACACCGTGGGCGGATCCGTGCGCGAAGGATCCCCCTCGGTAGCCAGCCAGGAAGGGCTGCCATCGTCTTGCAGGTAGCGGAAGGTCATGGCATCGCCATCCTCCAGCTCCTTAATCGCGTCCGTATAGCCGTGCATCATCTCGCTGCGCAGGAACTCTTCGGCGTGGCGGGGCGGTTCATCCATCCGTGTAGTGTGGGTCCAAAAGTCGCGCTCGTCCACAATGGAAATATCGCTGTCATAGACGGCTGGATCCACCGGGTGGCCGCGCAGCGCAACGATGATCGCCCACACGGCGCAAGCGACAGAAGCCACCCATACCCGCAGGTTCACCACAAAAATGGGAAGTAGGGCGGCAAAAAGCGGCAAAAGCAGCATGCGGCCGTGCATGAAATCGCCGCCCACCCGCAGGACATACAGGGTGTGCAGCACAGCGGTTCCGACGAAGATGTAGACGGCGCTTGCGGTAGAGCGCAGCTGCGGCGGGCGCAGCTCAGCCTTCCAGAGTGCGGCTACCACCAGCACGACCAGCGGCAGCACCAACCAGTAGGGCCCAATGAAATCACCGAGGTAGGTAAAGCCCTTTCCCCATTCGGAGCCACTGGCGGATTTCGCCACCGCCGTATGCGGGGTCAATAGACCGTAATATCCCATGCGGAAAATCTGGTAGCCCAAGGGCAGCGGCAGGGCGATGGCCAGCACCTTCCACGAGCGCGTGGAAACCAACAGCACGATCCCCACGATGCCGCCGTACAGCGCCAGCTCGGGGCGGATGAGCCAGGACAGCCCGGCCCAAAAGGCGAGCCAATACGCGGCGGAATTCCCTCGCTCGTGGCGGTGCGGGCGCGCCCACTGCAGCAGCAGCCACCACAGCATGGCCAGGTAAAATAGGCACAGGCCCCATTCCAGGCCGGAGGTAAAAAAGTCACGCGCCGGCGGCAGCGCCACATAGACCAAGGCGCCGGCCGGGAGCACGATGCCGGAGTGCATGCTTGCCGATGCCCACGTGCCCAGCACCATCGCCGCCACGGCTAGGACCAGCCCGAGGTAGATGGCGATGGATTCTAGCTCAGCATTGCTGGCCCACCGCACCGCTAAGATGAGGTATTGCCACAGCGTGGAGGTATTGGCCTCAACGCGCTCGCCCACATTGAATACCGGGCCATTGCCTGCCTCTAGGTTGCGGACGGTGCGCAGGACGATGAGCCCGTCATCGGAGATCCAGCGGCGGGCGAAACCGCCCCAAAACGACAAAACACCGACAACAATGATTGCCGCTGGCGCGCTCCAGCGCGCGAGGTTCTTGTTGTCGGTGTTACACACGGGGTGAAAGTGTATCAGCCCCAGCGCGGTTTACCTTATCGAAATTCCTTGTGCTTAAAACAAGGGCATGACGTAGACGGCCATAGCGATACAGGCCAGCCAGGCGATGGCGAGGAATTGCAGGGTGCGGTCCCCCAACGCGATTTCTTCCGGGGCTCCGCCCTGGCCGCGGTCCACGTCGGCGGCATAGCGCAGGATGGCGATGGTAAACGGCACCATGGAAATCTGGTACCACACGCCACCGGAGGTTGCGGCATTCGCCAGCTCAAAGCCCCACAGGGAGTAGAAGACCACCACGGCGGTGGCCGCCAGCGTCCACACAAAGCGCAGGTAGGTCGGCGTATATCCCTGCAAGGATTTGCGGATCTTCGCGCCGGTCTTTTCCACCAGCAAAATTTCGGCATAGCGCTTACCAGAGGCCATAAACAGCGAGCCAAAGGCGGCGACCAGCAAGAACCATTGCGAAAGCTCAATATCGGCGGCCACGCCGCCGGCCATGGTGCGCAGCATGAATCCGGAGGAGACCAGAGCGATATCGATGACCGGAATGTGCTTCCAGCCAAAGCAATAGCCCAGCTGCAGGGCGATGTAGACCGCCATGACGATGGCCAGCTCTAGCCCCGCGGTGGCCAAGAAGGACAGCCCGATGGACAGGCCAACGAGCACCACGGCCATGACATAGGCCACCTTGATGGGCAGCACGCCCGAGGCGATAGGGCGGAAGCGCTTGGTCGGGTGCTCCTGGTCCTCGCGCCAATCCTTGGCGTCATTGATCAGGTAAATGGAGGAAGCGCCGAGGCAGAAGACGATGAAGGCTAGGAGGACATCGACAAGCACGCGCCCGTGAAAGAGCGAGTCCGCACCGGCCGCGGCGGGCGCGGCCAGCACGAGGATGTTTTTTACCCATTGCTTCGGGCGCAGGGCCTTGACCATGCCATCGGCCAAATTCTTCGGCGGCTTGCGCTTGCGGCCGGTATCGACACCGGACGTATGCGGCTCCGAATAGAGAAAGTGCTGATTCTCAGCCTCACTCATGCGTCTTTCTCCTTCGTCATTGCCCGCGCGGTGGCAGCGCCAATGGCTGCGCCCGCGACGGTATCGGTTGGATAATGCACCCCGAGCACCATACGCGATGCCATCATTACCGGCACTCCCACAAGCGGGATCTTGGACCCCGTCAGGCGGGAAAGGCCCACCAAGAAGGCGGTGGTGGAGGTGGCATGCGAGGACGGGAAGGACAGGCGCGAGGGGGTTTTCACCCCAACTCGCACGTAGGAATAATCGGGCCGCTTGCGCCGCACGATGCGCTTGAGCACCACGCTTGCCGCATGCGCGGTAAAAGCCGCGGCACCGATCCGAATCCAGTCTTCCCGGCGCTTTTTGTCCAGGCTGGCGCCTAAGGCCGCGCTGCCCAACCAGCCCAGGGCGTGCTCGCCCAAGTGGCTTAAACCGCGGGCGGTGGGCACGACACCCGGCACGTCAAAGGCGGCGTTCTGGATGGATTCCAGGACGCGGGATTCTGCGATGGAAAGCTTATTGGGCATCAAAAACCTTCTTCCAAGAGGACCGCGCCGTCAATTCCGGCAACGCGGCGCGGTAGCGTGCCCGCAGGTCATCGAAGTTTTCTTCAATTTCCTTCAGCAGGCCACGGGTTTCGGCGATAAGCTCCTTGGCCAAATCGCGGTCGCGCTTGCGGAAGGCTACGCCCGTGCCGCCGGCCGTGGACACGGTGGCGGAATCCAGGCGGGACAGAGTGAACCAGCGCGCCTCTTCTGGGGTGAGGTTCAGCTGCGGTGCCGCGTGGTGCGCCGGATCCTCCTTGCTCAGCAGGTGCTTAAGGCCCTTGGCCGCCCACGGCAGCTTTTTGACCTTGCCCAGGCGGCCGCCCACATTGCGGGTGGGAACGCCCGGCGCGCCGGTCGGCGCTGGCAGCTGATCCGCGGATTCGATGATGACCGCATCCGAGTAGTTCTTGCGGATCTCCGCGATGCGCGGCAACGAGGTATCCAAGATATCGAAGAGGCGGTCTGGCCCCGCAAGGAAGTCCTTCATGGCCTCAATTTGGATGGCCATGGTGGAGTATTCCATGCACATAGTGTGCTTGAGCGTGGATTTAAAGATAGACCTAGTAATGCCAGATACTGCGCCATCGTGGTACAGCGAGGCCACGATCAGGCGGTTGCGCAGGTGGAAATAGGCCTGCCAGTCAATGGCATCGTCCTTATCCGCCCAGGCCATGTGCCAGATGGCCGCGCCTGGCCAAGTCACGGTTGGGAACCCATTGCGGGCGGCGCGCAGGGAGTACTCGGTATCGTCCCACTTGATAAAGAGCGGCAGTGGCTGGCCGTTGGTCTCTGCCACCACGCGCGGGAAGAGGCACATCCACCAGCCGTTATATTCCACGTCCACGCGGCGGTGTAGGTCGCGGGAATCGTACTTCTTTGGATCCAGGCGGGTTTCTGGTGTGCCAATAGCGCGCAGCGGGTACTTGGCAAAGTCGTGGTCGTACACGGCGTGCGGGGCCGCGCCCCACATGAAGTCGGAGCGATTGACCTGCTCACCGGTGGTGCGCAGCTGGGAGCGCTCCTGCAGGTTGAGCATCTGCCCGCCGACGATGATCGGCTTTTCCGCATAGCGCGCGGCCTGCACTGCGCGCAGCACGGAGTCCGGCTCGATGGCGATGTCATCGTCCATGTACAAGATGAAGGGCGAATCGGTGTTTTCCAGCGCCTCGTACATGATGCGGGAATAACCACCGGAACCGCCGAGGTTGCCCTGGCGGAATTCGCGGAAGCGATCGCCAAAGTGGTCTACCGCCTCGTCGTATCCGGGCTCATCGGCTGGGTGCTGGTTGCCCTGGTCCGGCATGAGGACGAAGTCGATGATCTCATCCACCACGGGATCTTCTGCCAGCGCCTGCAGGGCGGCGACGGCGTCCGTGGGGCGGTTGAAGGTGGGGATGCCGACGGCGACGCGCTTTTCGGAAGGGGCAAGCTCGGTGCCATCGGGAAGCGTCTGCGCTGCCGGGGCCTGCGGGGAGCACCAGGCTGCATCCGACAACGTGGTTTCCTTTTCCGCGGTGATATCGAACCACAGCCAGCCGCCATCCTCGAAGTTCTTCAGTGGCAGCTCAAACTCGTGGTGGCCGGTGCCCACGAGATGGTTGGCCACGGAAATGCGCTGGCCATCCTGCTTGGAACGGTACAAAGAAACGTTGGCCTGGCCCTCGATCTCCAGGCTTAGAACCACCGAGCGCAATTGCGACCAGCGGCGCCAGTAAGAGGCCGGGAAGGCGTTGAAGTAGGTTTCAAAGGAGGCTTCCTCGCCGGCCGGGATGGTCACGGCGGTCCGGTTTGTCCAGCTCAAGCGCTCGCGGTTTTGCTCCGCCTCGATGAGGTAGAGCATGCGTACGTCAAAGGGTTCGCCGCGCTTGGGCAGCAAGATTCGCTGCAGGGGCTCATATGCCGAGGTGTTGTTGGCAGTCACGATTGCTTCGATTCTCCAAACGATTTAAACAGTAGTCAGCGACCTAGCGTAGTTGTTTTCGCGCGACTGCTCGGGTTTACACGCGGACAATAAAAGAAGGGCCGAGGAATTCCTCCTCGGCCCAGGGCTTATGGCGCCTCCCTTATGCGCTCACGCGCTCGGTCACCGGGTCGATTCCCAGCTTGTTCAGCATGTAGTAGACGCGGGCCTCGAGGTCATCGGCAAGCTCGCGGGCTTGCTCAACGGTCTCAGCCGGGGCGATGTCCCAGATCTTGATGTCCTTGCCGGCCTCATCGCGCTCGACCTCGCGGCCCAGGTACACGATGTAGTCCGGCATGGCCACGGTCCGCACCTCTTCGAGGTACTTCTTGGGAGCCTGACCCATCCCGCGCTCGCTCATGACGTGGGCCAGGTGGTCATTGCCGTCATTTTCCGGGTGCGCGGCGGCGGTATCGACGTAGAGCGCCGCACCGGCGTGCTTCTTGGTGAGGTCCGCTGCAGCCTTGGCCAGGGCGTGGTTATTGCCCGCGGCGAAGCGAACGTGGATGCGGTGGGCACCGAAGAACTCGCGCACCTCGCGCTCTACCAGCACGGGGATGAATTCCACAAGCTCGGCGTGGGCGGTGTGCTTGGCGATGACCTCGTCCAGCTTCGCATCGATGTCAGCACGGGTATATCCGTGACCGTACTTGGTGTGTAGGTCATGACGGAGGGTTTCAAACTGGTTCATTGTTATCCCCTTTCCTGGATTCTTTCCCCGTTTGCTTTTTGTTAACTTAAAGTTAACCTTACAGCGCGGTGTGACATACGTCAATTGATTGGTCATAACCCAGTAGTTAGCCCTCGCGTGGAGCAAGTTACGCGTGGGGCGCGCTGGACTATAGACTCTGCCTTGATGATCCTGCTCATTGATAATTACGACTCGTACACGTTTAACCTCGCGCACCTCATCGCAGAGGTCTCTGGAACCGAGCCCCTCGTCGTTCCAGCGGGCGAGGCCGCCGGCATCCCAGAGCACGTGCGCGCCGGCGAGTTCAGCCACGTGGTTATCTCCCCTGGTCCAGGGACCCCGGAGGAAGACAACGACTTTGGCATGTCCCGGCGCGTTATCGAGGCGGCCGCCGCAGCGCGAATTCCCCTGCTCGGCGTCTGCCTTGGCCACCAGGGATTGGCGATGCTCGCCGGTGCCCGCATACGCCGCGCGCCCGAACCGCGCCACGGCTTCGTATCCACCATCAGCCACTCCGGCGAGGGAATTTTCGCCACCATCCCGCAGGATTTTCAGGCGGTGCGCTACCACTCGCTGCACATTGAGCCCGCCCCCGGCATCACCGTGCACGCCCGCAGCGAGGACGGCACCGTCCAGGCCCTCAAAGTCGATGGCCTGCCGCATTGGGGCGTGCAATTCCACCCCGAATCGGTACTCACCCAGCACGGCGCGACCCTGCTGCGCAATTTCCTCGGCGGTTTTCGCCTGCTCCACCGCGAGGTCCCCGGCGCGATTGACTGCCCACGGGTCTTCGCGGCGCTGCAGGCAGACGGCAACGACGCCTTCTTCTTGGACTCCGCCGACGCGCGCGGGCGCTATAGCATTCTTGGCGATGCCACCGGTCCGCTTAGCCGCTCCTTTCGCTACCGGCTTGGCGATGCCCCCGATATCCTCACCACCCTCGAGCGCGAGCTATCCACGCAGGTCTTTGACGCGCCGGATTTACCGTTTACCGGCGGGGTAATCGGTTACTTGGGCTACGGATGCGCGCAGCTTACCTTGCCCATCCAGCTGCGCCACCGCTCGCCGTATCCCGATGCCTACTTCATCCGGCCGCAGTCCTTCCTCATCTACGACCACCACCGGCAGGTGACCCACCTGTGCTGCCTCGACGGCGACGGTGCCCAGCGCCTGCTTGACCGCCTGGAAAGCGCCGTGCACAGCGCGCAACAGGAGGAAAGCGAGGGTGGTGGCGGGGCATCGGCAAGCGCGGGCGCCTGGCGCACCACCGACTACCTGGACCGAATCCAGCGCGCCCAAGAGCTTTTGCACGCCGGGGAAAGCTACGAGGTCTGCCTGACCGATACCTATACCGCGCAGGCCACCGGCGATATTTATACAGCGCTGCGCCGGCACAACCCAGCACCGTACGCGGCGCATCTGGTATTCGACGGCGTGGAAATCTGCAGCGCCTCGCCAGAGCGCTTCCTCAGCGTGCGCGATAACCGCGTCGAGGCCAAGCCCATCAAGGGCACCATTCCAGCCCACCAGGACCCCTCCCTGCTTCGCGACGACCCCAAGACCCGCGCCGAAAACCTTATGATCGTGGACCTTTTGCGCAACGATTTATCCCGCGTGTGCGAGCCCGGCACCGTGCGCGTTCCAGGGCTGATGAACGTGGAAAGCTACGCCACCGTGCACCAGCTCGTCTCCACGATTACCGGCCAGCTGCGCCCCGGCACCACCGCGCTCGATGCCATCCGCGCCGCCTTCCCGCCCGGCTCCATGACCGGCGCGCCGAAGCTGCGCACCTGCGAGATTATCGATGCCCTCGAGGCAGGACCCCGCGGCGTCTATTCCGGCATCGTGGGCTACCTCGGCTATTCCGGCGAGGCGGATTTCAGCGTGGTGATCCGCACCGCGGTGCGCGCGGCTAACGAGGTCACCGTCGGTGCCGGCGGCGCCATCGTCCTCGATTCCGATCCCGCAGCCGAGCTGGCCGAAAGAAACCTCAAGGCCCAATCGGTACTCGGGGCGTGGTCATGAGCTCCTATATCTGGCGCGACGGCGCCTTTATCCCCTGCACCCCACCAACCGCTTCCTGCACCGTGGCCGATTCCTGGCGCCATTCGCAAGGCCGCACGCACGGCCTCCAGCTCCACCTGAAGCGCTTCGAATCCGTGGCTGGAGCCTTGCCCGCCGGCTTCGTCCCCGCCATGCTGGAGCTGCTTTCAGGCGGCGAGCTCTTCCCCCGCATCGCCCTCATAGCCGACGAGCTTTACCTCGATATCCGGCCTGCCCCGGCTCCGCGCGCCCACACGCGCCTTACTTATACACAGGCCCCCGATCCCCGAGTGCGGCCTCTAGTCAAAGGCCCGGACCTGCCCGCCCTGGCCGCCTACCGCGAGCAGTATCAGGTAAGCGGCACCGATGACACCGCGATTGTCGATGCCCACGGCGCTATCGCAGAAATCACCACCGGCGCGCTCATCGCCTGGGACGGCGACACCCTCCTGCTTCCTACCGGCGTGCGCCTGCCCAGCGTGACCCTGCGCCAGGTCCTGCACCGCTGCAATGACGCAGGACTTTCCACCGTTCAGCGCCCGTTGACCCCGGCACTCGCTGCGGAATGCCCTCTATGGTTTATCAACTCACTGCACGGCATCAGCCCTGTCAGCTCTATGCACACACCACACGGCACCATCACTCCGCCACCGCACCCAGAGGCCGCCAGCTGGCAAAACTGGTGGTGGCAGGGTTTTAGCACCGAAACTATGGGTGAACACTACACATAACACTCAACACAACACTCAACATGTGCAGTGTTGTGTTGAGTGTTGGGTGTTGTGTTGAGTGTTCACGCCGAGATTTCTATTAGCTCGGGCAGATCGCGGCCTTTAGCCTCGGCCCCGCAGCGCACGCTTTAATTCGCTGCCGATAATGGTGCGCGCAATCAACGCATCCGAAATAATCCCGCCCATCTGGACGAACGGATGAACTTGGCCTTTAAATTCGATCGAGCTCACTACATTTCCCGCATTGAGCATTCGCTCAACGTAGTCACTTACCTCAGAGACCAACGGATCAAGCTCACCGGTAATCACCGTCGCTGGAGGTAGCCCCACCAGATCGCCATTCCTGCCGGGTGACATACGGATATCCGTGCGGTCTGCGGTGCCCGCGTAAGAATCATAAAAATAGTTAAGGCGCCGCCGGGTGAGGTAGTAGCCGTCACTAAAATCCGAATGGGATTGCGTGTCAAAGGTGGATAAATCCATGACGGGATAGATCAACACTTGATGAGCCAGCTTATCGCGCAGTTCTTGTGCAATCACCGCTGCGATATTGCCGCCCGCGCTGTCTCCGCCCACGGCAACGCGCGTTGGATCGATGCCAATCCCCAGTTCTCCTTGTAACACCCCGTCTACTACTGCACGGCAATCATCTAGTGGTGCTGGGAAGGGGTGTTCCGGTGCACGGCGATAGTGCACGCTGATACAGATGATTCCCGCTTCTGCGGCAATGTCCCGCACGGTTGTATCCGTGGTCTCTAAATCCCCCAGCACCCAGCCGCCGCCGTGGAAGAAGATGAAGGCAGGCTCTGCTGGCTGGGCATCGGAAAGCGCGGGCTCCTGTGGTATATAAACCCGCACCGTGACACCGCGCACCGAGGTCTCGTACACGGAAGCCATCGGGGTTTTCTTGCCCCAAGCCGCTGCCGTCTTCTGCTGGGCGGCGCGGTTTTCTTCAGGGGTGCGCGTGTCCAGCTGCGAGGCATCCCTGTTCAGCTCGAGGAATTTTTGGGCTTCGGGCTGAATAAACACCATAAAAATACTTTCCAGTACTGCACCTATTAAGCGATGCGAGCACTCATCATAGCTGGGTTGGATAGCGGAAAGGCCCGCCGGGTGTTCCGGCAGGCCTTCTTTGCTTGCTGCTTTTTCTTATCGGGAATGCGCGTTGCGCGGCTGCGCAGTTTCAAATGCTCCTGGAGCCGCTCCGGGGACATCTTCCACATGCTGCGGTCCGCGTGCCCGGGCTTGGTGTATTTCTTGCGTTGAGCCATGCCGTCACCTCCTAACCTGTGAGGTGACTAAGCATAGCGTGCCCAGGGCGGATTAGCAGCTCTTAGTGCCCGCGCTCTTGCTCGATGGCCTTGCCCTCGTTCCAGAAGGGCACGAGCTTGTTATCGAAAAGGGAGAGCGCAGCGCCGATGGCCATGTGCATATCCAAGTACTGGTAGGTGCCCAGGCGGCCGCCGAATAACACCTTGTTCTCCTTGGCTTCTTGGGCGGCTAGTTTGCGGTACGCCTCCAACTTGGAGCGATCCTCCGGGGTGTTGATGGGGTAATACGGCTCATCGCCCTTATCGGCAAAGCGCGAGTATTCCTTCATGATGACCGTCTTATCGGAGGGGTAACGGTCCTTGCGCTCTGGGTGGAAGTGGCGAAACTCGTGGATGCGGGTGAAGTCCACGTCGGCATCGTTGTAGTTCATCACCGGGGTGCCCTGGAAGTCACCGGTCTCGAGCACCTCGAGGTCGAAGTCCAAGGTGCGCCAGCCGAGCTCGCCTTCGGCGAAGTCGAAGTAGCGGTCCAGCGGGCCGGTGTAGATAACGGGGGCGTCCGGAGACTCGGCGCGCAGATCATCGCGCACATCGAACCAATCGGTATCCAGGCGGACCTCAATGTTTTCATGATCCGCCATGTTTTCTAGCCACGCCGCATAACCATCGACGGGCAGGCCTTCATAGGTGTCGTTGAAGTAGCGATTATTGAAGGTGTAGCGCACCGGCAGGCGGGTGATATTGCTGGCCGGCAGTTCCTTGGGGTCGGTCTGCCACTGCTTGGCGGTGTAGTCGCGAATGAACGCCTCATAGAGCGGACGGCCGATAAGGGCAATGGCCTTTTCCTCCAGGTTCTTGGCCTCATCCACAGAGAATTCGCCGGCCTGGTCCTTGATCAATTCGCGGGCCTCATCGGGTGAGTAGTACCGGCCGAAGAATTGGTTGATAAGCCCTAGCCCCATGGGGAATTGGTAGGCGGTGCCATCGTGCATGGCAAAGACGCGGTGCTGGTAGTCGGTGAAATCGGTGAACTGGTTACAGTACTCCCACACCCGCTTATTGGAGGTGTGAAAGAGGTGCGCGCCGTATTTGTGCACTTCAATTCCGGTGGTGGGTTCCGCCTCGGAGTAGGCATTGCCGCCCAGGTGCTCGCGGCGCTCAACGATGAGCACCTTCTTTCCCAGCTGGCTAGCGGCCCTTTCCGCAACGGTCAGGCCAAAGAATCCGGAACCAACAACGATGAGGTCATAAGAAGTCATGGCTCCCACTTTATTGCACTCCAGCGAGGAACACGGGTCATCGGCGTGTCGCAACAAGATTCACAGTTGTCACACTCGTAGCATCACTATCAACTGTTAACTTTTGGCAACCGTTTTTACAGCTACATCGGCACCTAACTCAACCCAGGGAGAATAGAGTGAAGCAACGACGTCGACTAGTCCCCACGAGGTCACCGTGGACCACACCCGTCATCGCGACGGTTTCCTCCATTGCCCTCGTCATGGCGGCCGCATTCGGCGGCCAGCAGGTCCTCAAAACCCAGGACTCTGGGTCCGGCGGGCCCATCGAGGTGAAAAACGCCTCAGAAAGCTTTAGCGACGCCGACTCCGTCGTCGTTGATGATCCCGCCGTGGCAGCGCAAGGCGATGGCGAGGGCCCGCGTGCCGTCAAGCACTTCCACCGCGACGAACCATTCAACATGTTCGCTGTGACCTGGGAGGGCAAGCGCGACGTGCACTCCTTCGTCCGCTCCAAGCAGGAGGACGGCTCCTGGAGCGAGTGGTTCGATATGGATGCCATGAACTACGGCGATGGCAAGAACGGTACCGAGCTTATTTACGTGGGCGATACCAACGATGTGCAGGTATCCATGGCCAATGTGGACCTCGTGACCGGCTCCAACCTGGATGACGATGCTGAATTGCTCGAAAAAGCAGCCGGCGCTGCGGATGCCAACCGTGCCGCACCGCTGCCCTATAACGTCGGCGATATCGCCCCTGTAGCTGATGAGAACAACACCGACCGCACCACCGTATCGGACCTAGATGCCGTCTTCATGGACGGCAATGCCCAAGAAGGCCAAGCCATCGAACCTACTGCCACCACCGATGGCATGCCAAAGGTAGTTTCTCGCTCCGGATGGGGCGCCGATGAATCCAAGCGCTGCCAGCAGCCCACCTACGATGACGGCATCAAGGCGATGACGCTGCACCACACCGCGGGCTCCAATAACTACACCCCGGCACAGGCCGCCGCGCAGGTTCGCGCTGCCTACGAATACCACGCACAGAACCTGGGCTGGTGCGATATTGGATACAACGTGCTCGTGGATAAGTTCGGCACCATCTACGAAGGCCGTTACGGCGGACTCGACAAGGCCGTCCAGGGCGCCCACGTTGGTGGCTTCAACTCCCATAACTGGGGCATTTCCATGATTGGTAACTACGAAATTGCAGAACCATCACAGAAGATGCTGAACTCGGTAGCAGAAATCGCCGGATGGAAGGCCGCTATCTCCGGCATCGATCCCACCGGCACCGCTACCCTGACCTCTGGTGGCTTCGGCGGATCCAAATATGCGGCCGGCACGCAGGCAACCGTGCCTGCCTTCAGCGGACACAATGATTTCCACTACACCCAGTGCCCGGGTAGCCACACCGTGCAGCACTGGAAAGAGATCCGCGATAACACCAAGCAGAAGTACAACGCGGTCAAGGCCGGCGGCAGCGCCGCTGCAATGAATTGGGATAAGAAGCCATCGATTAGCGGCGATCAGTCCGCCCCGGACGGGACCACCTCCTCCATCGGAGGGGTCGATGTTCCGGTATCGACCATCCAGGCCTTGGCTGGCATCGCCGCCGCCGTCTTCGGCGTCCTGGTTGCCAACGACCGCGTGGCACAGCCGGATACTGATAAAAAGGTTGCCGGCAACCTGACCGCAGGCGATATTCCGAATATCGTCAACAAGGTTGTGCAGCTTTCTAATAATGAAGGACTCAAGGAATCCTGGACCTCCGTCCTCAACGCCTTTGGCCCAGTCCTGGGCCTCGCCGTAGGCGGACCGAACTCCACCGATTCCGGCAAGATCATGTACCAGCTCTTCCAAAACGGCGTGGTCCTCTCCTCCAAGGACTCCGGCGCCAAGGCCCTGACCGGGGAGATTGCTAAGAAGTGGGCAGAGGGCGATAACGCCTCCAAGCTCGGCCTGCCCACGACCAACGAGATTAAGAACGGCAAGGAAATCCGCGTCCAGTTCCAGGGCGGCGAGATTGTCTACAACATGAATACCGAAAAGGTAGACATTTACACCAAATAGTCTCGCCCATGGAGAAGGGGCGCTAGAACCAGCGCTCCAACACCTTCGCCACGCCCGCCTGGTGGTTGGCCACGGTGACCGCATCAGCGGCCGCCTTTACCGCCGGGAGGGCGTTTTCCATTGCCACCCCGCAGCCGGCCCAGGTGAGCATCTCAATGTCATTGGGCATATCACCAAAGGCAATGGTCTCTTCCTGCGCTATCCCATGCTGCTTGGCCAACCACTCCACGCCGCGGCGCTTGGTGACGTTGGGGGCCGCGACCTCGAGCACGCCCTCCTGCATGGAGTAGGTGATATGCGCCAGCTCCGGATCGATATGGGGAGCAATCAAGTCATAGAGTTCCGGTGCGGAATAATCCGTGTTCCGGATAAGCAGTTTGACCACCGGCTGTGCCACCAGCTCGCCCACGCTGACCACGCCAAAACCCTCAAAGAGGGCATTTTCTGAGTAGCGAGGATCGACCACGAAAAGCTCCTCGGGGGCATCGGCAAGCGAACCGCCCGCGCGTTCCGCGCCAAAGCCGACGGTACCGAGGACGCGCTGGGCTACCGTCACCACCTCTTCTAGCGCGTCTGGGTACAGCTCGCGCGCGGATAAGACGCGGTCCTCCGCGGAATCATAGAGCACCGCCCCATTTGAGGTCACGCATACCGGGCGCACCGTGAGCTGCTCCAGCACCGGCTCTATCCAGCGAAAGGGCCTGCCGGTGGATAACGCAAAATAAGCACCCTGCTGCACCGCCCGCGCCACTGCGTCGCGGTTGCGACGCGGGACGCGATGATTGCGGTCCAACAGGGTGCCGTCAATATCGCTCGCGATGAGCCGAGGGGCCCGGGTAGGGAAAGTATCCATACCCGCGAGTTTACTTCAGGATTTAGAAGTCCATCTCATCCTCATCGGAGTCTTCCCAGTTCAAGGAACGCTTGATAGCGCGCTTCCATTCACCGTAGAGGTAGTCCACCTCTTCTTGCTCCATCTTGGGCTTGAATACGGTGAGGTCACCGCGCTGGGTATCCAGGATGCTGAGGTCCTCCCAGAAGCCATTGTCCAAGCCGGCAGCAACAGCGGCGCCGGTTGCGGTGGTCTCAATGTTCTTCGGGCGGTGCACCTCCACGCCCAGGATGTCAGACTGGAACTGCATGAGTAGCTCGTTGGTGGTCATGCCGCCATCCACGCGCAGCTCGGTGATCTCCACGCCGGAGTCCGCCACCATGGCATCCGCCACATCGCGGGTCTGGTAAGCGGTTGCCTCGAGGACGGCGCGTGCCAGGTGTCCACGGTTGGCAAAGCGGGTCAGGCCGACGATGACGCCGCGGGCATCGGAACGCCAGTGCGGAGCGAAGAGACCAGAGAACGCTGGGACGATGTACACGCCACCGTTGTCCTTGGTCTCGCGTGCCAGGTTCTCGATGGCAGAGGAGTTGGGGATGAGCTGCAGGTTATCGCGCAGCCACTGCACGAGGGAGCCACCCATGGAAACGGAGCCTTCCAGTGCGTACACGGGGCGCTCGCCCTCGCGCTGGAAGCAGACGGTGGTCAGCAGGCCGTTTTCGGAGAACTTCGGGGTGGTACCGGTGTTCAGCAGCAGGAAGAGGCCGGTGCCGTAGGTGTTCTTGGCCGAACCCGCGCGGAAGCAGCCCTGGCCAAACATAGCGGACTGCTGGTCACCCAAGATGGCGCGAATGGGAACGCCGGCGAGGGAACCGCGCTCGCGGACGGTGCGGAAATCACCCAGAGACGGGCGAATCTCCGGCAGCATGGACATCGGAATGCCCATTTCCTTGCACAGATCTTCGTCCCACTCCAGCTTTTCGATGTCCATGAGCAGCGTACGCGAAGCGTTGGTCACGTCCGTTGCGTGCAGCGCTTCCTTGTCGCCGTCGCCCTCGGCACCGCCGGTCAGGTTCCACAGCAGCCAGGAGTCAATGGTGCCGAAGAGCAGCTCGCCCTTTTCGGCGCGCTCGCGGACACCATCAACATTATCGAGGATCCACTTGACCTTCGGGCCAGCTGGGTAGGAGTTGATCAGCAGGCCGGTGCGGCGGCGCCACTTATCCGGGCCCTCTTCACCTGCCAGTTCCTTACAGATGGCGGAGGTGCGGGTGTCCTGCCAGACGATGGCGTTGTAGACGGGCTCACCAGTGTTCTTATCCCACACCACGGTGGTTTCGCGCTGGTTGGTGATACCGACGGAGTCGATATCTTCTACTGTTATATCGCCATTGGCCAAAGCCTCCCCCACAGCACGGCGGGTGTTGCTCCAGATCTCCTGCGGGTCGTGTTCTACCCAGCCCTTTTCTGGGAAGATCTGCTCGTGCTCGAGCTGGCCCACGGATACCTGATCGCCATCGTGGTTGAAGATGATGCAGCGGGTTGAGGTGGTTCCTTGGTCAATAGCTGCGACGTATTTCTTATCACTCATGTGTCTAATTTCTCCTGTATAGGGGGTGGATTAAAGCGCAATGGACAATAGGCCAACGGCAACGGCCGAAAGCAGCGGGCCAACAATCGGCACCCATGCATAGCCCCAGTTAGCGCTGCCCTTGTCCTTAATGGGAAGGACGAAGGCGTACATCAAACGCGGTCCCAAGTCACGGACCGGGTTGATGGCATATCCCGTAGGCGTACCAAGGGACAGGCCGACGGCGACAACGACGAATGCCACGCCGAAGTAGCTCAGTGGGCCCAGCTCGCCACCGGCAGGACCGAAGGCGATGAACATCAACAATACGGTGGTGGCGATGAACTCGGTTACCGTATTCCAGCCATTGTGTGGGTGCGCGGGGGCGGTGAAGAAGATTCCCCCGGTTTCAGAATTGGCGCCGGTAACCTTGCCCTCTTCGTCGTAGTTATTCGCATCGAAGAGTTGCTTGAACGCAGCCCATGCCAGGAAGGCACCGAACATAGCACCCAGGATTTGGCCCAGCGCGTAGAACGGAACCAGGTTCCATTCAAGCGAACCATTGAGCGCAAGCATGAGCGTTACCGCAGGGTTCAAGTGGCCGCCAGAGGGGTCGGCCACGCTGGCGCCGACGAAGACGCCCATGCCCCAGCCCAAGGCAATAACAATCCAGTCGGAGCCACGAGCGCCCGAGGTGCGGAGGTTTACCAGCGCGCACACGCCGTTACCAAGAAGCAGCAGCAGTGTGGTGCCGATAAACTCCCACAAGAATGCATCAGATCCAGCCATTAGCGCCTCCCCTTATCCTTGAGTCTCGGTCGGACGAGCGGAGCCAGCGCGGACCAGGATGTCGTTAGCTTCGCGGTCAGTCACAGCTGCCTCGGCGGCCAGCTCTGCCTCGGTGTGCTTGGTGAAGGTATCCACCTCGAGCTGCTTGTCTTCCTCGCTCCAATCCAGCAGCGGAGCAACGAAGTCCGCAACGGCGGGAGCTGCATTGACGCCACGGTCACCGAACTCAATGGCAACGCGGAGGCGACGGGTCAAGATATCGTCCAAGTGCAGGGCGCCCTCGTGGGTAACGGCGTAGCGCACCTCAGCCCAGAGGTAGGTTTCAGCACCGGGAACGGGCTCGAGCAGGGACTCATCGTCCTGCGCAGGAGCCAGAACCTCGCCCAAAAGCGAACCGTAGCGGCCGAGCAGGTGCTCGATGAAGTCCTCGCTCAGGTTGTAGCGGCGGGCCAAGGTAGGAATCTGGTTGGCCAGAGCGTGGTAGCCGGCAGCGCCCAGGATCGGGGTGTGCTCGGTGATGGACTCTGGCACCTTGCCGCCGAGTTCTTCCACGGCTAGGTCAACGGCATCCTTACCGATGACGCGGTAGGTGGTGTACTTACCACCGGCAACGGAGACCATACCCGGGGCCACGCGAGCCACGGCGTGGTTACGGGACAGGTTGGTGGTGGAATCGGACTTACCGGATAGCAGCGGGCGCAGGCCGGAGTAGACGCCGACGATGTCATCGCGGGTGATCTGGCGGCGCACGCGCTGGTTGACCTCATCCAGGATGTAGTCAATATCCGCCTTGGTGGGGGCGGGATCCGGAAGGGATAGGCCCTTTTCCCAGTCGGTATCGGTGGTACCGATGATCCAGTAGTCGCCCCATGGAATGACGAAGAGGACGGACTTTTCAGTGACGAAGCACAGTGCTGCTTCTGCATCCAGGGCATCCTTTGGCACGACGATGTGCACACCCTTGGAGGCGTGAACGGTGAACTTTCCTTCCACGCCGGCCAGCTCCTGGATCTTGTCGTTCCAGACACCGGTGGCGTTGATGAAGACCTTACCGCGCACGGTGGCCTCGCGGCCGGTGGCGGTATCACGGACTTTAGCGCCAACGACGCGGCCGCCGCGGTCCTTGTCAAAGCCGATGACCTCGGTATTGGTGCGCACATCGGCGCCGTATTCAGCGGCGCTGCGCAGCACAGTCATGGTGTGGCGGGCATCGTCCACCAGGGTGTCGTAGTAGCGCACACCGCCGACGATGGCGTCTTCCTTCAGGCCAGGGGTGACTTTGAGGGCGCCCTTGCGGGTGAGGTGCTTTTGCATCGGCACGCTCTTTGCGCCACCCATGAGGTCATAAAGGGTAAAGCCACCGAACATCATGACGCGCTCCCATACGTGATGGGTGAGCGGGAAGATGAACTTCAGCGGCTTAACTAGGTGGGGAGCCAACGTGGACATGTTGAGCTCGCGCTCCTTCAGCGACTCTGCCACGAGGCGGAAGTCAAACATTGCAAGGTAGCGCAGGCCACCATGGAACATCTTGGAAGAGCGAGAAGAGGTACCAGCGGCGAAGTCGCGGGACTCCAGCACCGCGGTCTTCAAACCACGGGTTGCCGCATCCAGTGCCGCGCCGGCACCTACGGAGCCACCACCGATGATGACGACGTCGTAGTCCTCATCCGCGTAGCCATTCCACACATTTTCAAAATATTCGGGGTTAAAGGATTGATTGCTTTGCTGGGTCATTAGAGACCGCATCTCCTTCCTTGGTGCTCATGTGTGCTTGCTCCGACAAACGATGAATGAGATGGCGTAAGCACAGCTAAAAGCAAGTTTTGGATGATTCATGATGGCGACTATTGCGCTCTAAAAAGTAGAGCCAATATCTCCTATCTCCTATGGTAGAGGTCACCGCTTAAACATTCACTAGAGGTTTCTCACACGTAACTTCCGGCCCCGTAAGCAGTCAATTCCCGCCCTTTGATTAGCCAACCAAAAAGAAAACCACCCCCTCGCGGGGGTGGTAACGCCAACGTTTGCACGCGCCTAGTCTTTTTGTAACCGGGCCATCGCTTCCAAAACCTCGGACATGCCTGCGCGCTCGGCGGAATACGTCACAGCCTGCGCATCCTTGACCACTTCGATGGGTGCTGTCTCCAGGGCAACGACCGGGATGTGATTCAAAAACCCCTCATCCCCCGGCTCATTACCAAAGACCAATGCCTCGCTCGGCTTGGCGTCCAAATCATCCAGGATGCAGTCCACGCCGGCGGCGGCCGTGGCGGAGGTAACCTTCATCGCTTCCTTATCCAAGAGCGGCTTTTCGGCCTGCTCATCAAGCTGGATATGCCACACCGCCTGCGGGACATCGAGATCCGCATCGCACGAGACCACGATGAGCACCTCCGCTGCGGGGTAGATGCTTTCTAGCGCCGCCTTCAGGCGCGGGGTCAGGGCATCGTCTTCCCAGTTCAGCGTGCTTTGATGCGCCACCACTACGCGCGGGATGGCAGAAAACTGGGCCTTGAGCCGGTGCGGCAGGCGGGAGACGATCAAGCGCGATTGGGTCGCCGCGGCGAGCAGTCCCTGCTCTACCACGGATCCTTCCCAGATCTCCTTGCTGCTTGCGGCAATAGAGGCCTGGGCCTGCGCAACATCGGTCTTCAACTGGGCCATAACATCGGCGACCTTATCCTTGCCCTCATCCAAGCCGCGGGTTGCCTCTTCCACCACGGCGTTGAGGTTGGTCTTAACCCACTCCAAGGTATCGGCTGCGATATGCTTCTTTTCCTGCGGCTCTTTGCCATCGTGCTCATCCTGGCCTTCCTCATCCTTGGCAGAGGCCATGTGGTTGCGCACGAGTTCAACGGTGGAAACGGAAACGCGGTCTTTGAGTCCCACCAAGTCATCGCGCAGGCGACGCACTCGGTGCCGCTCCGTTTCCACCTCCGCATCGCGGGCTTCGGCCTCTTCCAGCGTCGGGGCGGAACCACCCTTGCGCGCAGGAACCCAATATTCGCCGGCGGGCATGGGGCCGAACTCCGCCTCGTAATCCTCCCAGAGTCCCTCCAAGGCCTCCTGCATGCGGCGGCGGATTTCTGCGGTATCGGCCTCCGGATCCCCGGTGGGGTAATACGGCTCCAGCGCGGTGATAAAGACCGGAGTCTTTGTGCGGCCCAAGTTCTTTTTGTGGCCCTTTGTCCACAGGCGCTGCGAGCCGAACATCACCTGTGGGACAACCGGCACGCCGGCTTCAAAAGCGATGCGGGATGCGCCGGTTTTCATGCTGCGGATTTCAAAGCTGCGGGAAATCGTGCCTTCAGAAAAGACGCCGACCAGCTCGCCGGCCTCGGCAAGCTCTACCGCCTTGCGCAAGGACTCTTTGCCATCGATGCGGTCTACCGGCACGTGCCCCATGGCGCGCAGCAGGGCGCCCACGCCTGGGGCGCTAAAGATGCTGGCCTTGGCTAGAAAGCGCACCAGCCGTTTTTTGCGATAGGCAATGAACGCGCCGAACAGAAAATCCATATACCCGGTGTGATTGCACACAAGGACGGCACCGCCGTCATCGGGAATATTCTCCTCCCCAGACAGGCGCATCTGCAGGCCTTGGGCCAAGGTGAGGCCGCGCCCGATGTGGGTGATCTGGCGGTACAAGAAATTCGTCGCAGCGTTCATGGTGCTCCTTTAGCTTTGTTCCGCAGGCTACTGCGGCGTGAGGACATCCTTGCCCACGAATGGGCGCAGGGCCTCTGGAACAACGACGGAGCCATCGGCTTGCTGGTGGTTTTCCAAGATCGCCACGATCCAACGGGTGGTGGCCAGGGTCCCGTTCAAGGTGGCGGCCACCTGGGTCTT
Organism: Corynebacterium accolens; assembly: GCF_023520795.1. NCBI lineage: Bacteria > Bacillati > Actinomycetota > Actinomycetes > Mycobacteriales > Corynebacteriaceae > Corynebacterium > Corynebacterium accolens. The sequence goes on from NZ_CP046605.1 coordinate 2,345,890, forward strand.
CCCGCTCTCATCGCGGTAACGGGTGGACAGGCGGCGGGCCTGGAAGGTGGTGCAATTGGAGGTGGAGGTCAGCTCGCGGTAGGTGCCTTGGGTTGGCACCCACGCCTCGTTATCGAATTTGCGGGCCGCCGAAGAGCCCAAGTCACCGCCGGCGATATCGATGGTGCGGTACGGCAATTCCATCGCAGCCAGCATTTCCTTTTCCATATCGAGGAGCTTTTGGTGCATGTCCTCGGCGTCTTCCGGCTTGCAGTAGACAAACATTTCTAGCTTGTCGAATTGGTGCACGCGCAGGATGCCGCGGGTGTCCTTGCCGTGGGAACCGGCCTCCCGGCGGAAGCAGGAGGACCAACCCGCGTACTGCAGGGGACCATTGGATAGATCGATGATCTCATCCTTGTGGTAGCCAGCCAGCGCGACTTCGGAGGTGCCCACGAGGTAGCGATCATCGGCTGGCAGGTAGTAAATCTCATCGGAGTGCTGGCCCAAAAAGCCCGTGCCGGACATGATCTCTGGGCGCACCAAAACCGGCGGAATCATCAGCTGGAAGCCGGCTTCCCGCGCCTTTTGCGCAGCCAACATCAGCATGCCCAGCTGCAGGAATGCGCCATCGCCGGTGAGGTAGTAGAAGCGGGCGCCGCCGACCTTCGCACCGCGCTTGACGTCAATGAGCCCCAGGGATTCACCGAGTTCAAGGTGGTCCTTGGGCTCGAAATCGAAGTGCGGGATCTCACCTACCTCTTCAACGAGGACAAAGTCATCCTCGCCGCCGGCGGGTGCGCCTTCGACAACGTTATCGATCTTGTACTGCAGCTCTTCCACCGTGGCCTCAGCCGCGGACCGAGCCTCTTCAGCCTCTTTTACCTTGGCTTTCAGCTCATCTGCGCCTTCCAGCAACGCCGGGCGCTCTTCCGGGGAGGCCTGACCAATCTTCTTGCCCAGGGATTTCTGCTGGGAACGCACCTCGTCGGCCTTCTGGATGGCAAGGCGGCGCTTCTCATCGGCTGCGAGGAGCTGATCCACGAGCGAGGGGTCTTCCCCACGGGTGACCTGGGAGGCGCGGACAACGTCTGGGTTTTCACGGAGTAGCTTGAGATCAATCACGGAACTGATTCTAGCGCACTGCCATTGCCTTGCCGTGGTAATAACCAGCGAATTATTATGGAATCATGTCCTCCCTAGAATTACCGGCCCGCGAAATCAGCGACGGCCCCACCCCAAAGCACGCCCAATTGCACGATATTCTGGAGGAATTATGTAATACCACCCTCAAACCCGGTGATATCCTCCCCGGTGAGAGGCTCCTGGAAGAAACCTATGGCGTCTCCCGCATTACGGTGCGCCGGGCCATCGGGGATCTCGTTGCTGCCGGAAGATTGCGCCGCGTGCGCGGTAAGGGCACCTTCGTAGCCCCCAACCCCTTGGTATCGCGCCTGCACCTGGCTTCTTTTTCTGATGAAATGAGCGCCCAGGACGTGGTGGCTTCCTCCAAGATCCTCAATAGCGGCCGCGCGAGCGCCCCGGAGGCTGCCACCCATTTCTTTGGCACCCCTGCCACGGAAGAACAGATTCATTTGCGCCGACTGCGCTTGGGCGATGGCGAGCCCTATTCCATCGATGACGGCTGGTATAACTCCGCTTTTGCGCCGAGCCTGCTGGAAAATGACACCTATAATTCGGTGTATTCCATTTTGGATAAGACGTTTGGCGTCCCCATCACGGACGCGGACCAGACCGTCTCCGCCATTGCCGCCAATGAGGAGATTGCGCCGCTTCTCGATGTCCCCGTGGGTTCCCCACTGCTGCACATCGTGCGCTGCTCGCGCTCGGGGGATAAGCCCGTGGAGTGGTGTTCCTCGGTCTACCGCACCGATAGGTACCACCTGAATACCCGAGTTTCCCGGGATACCTCAATCTAGAAAACACCCTGCTTAAAGGGTAAGATAATGGGCCTTATGAAGAAATCACCTGCGTGGCGTTCCGCTGTGGCCGTCCAGATTGCCTTGATCTCAGCAATCGCGGCGGCCGTTTTCATGGGCATCTACGGCATTGTCAGCAACCACGGGTCTAACGGGGGCGATACTACCGCCGCTTCCGAGCAGTCCTCTGCGGGCGGTGCCGATGGCTCAGGATCCTCCGACCCGAAGACGGAGCCTTTTACCTCCGCTTCCGCTGGGTCCTGCGTGACGTGGGATATCAACGAGGATGGCTCTGCCGCCTCCTTCAAAGAGGTGGAATGCTCGGAGCAGCACCGCTTCGAGGTCTCCACAGTGGAGGATCTCAGCGTCTACCCCACCAGTGAATTCGGCCCGGATGCCTCGCGGCCCGCGCTTACCCGCCAGCACCAGCTGCGCGATGAGCTCTGTGAGTCCGCCACGGTGAGCTACCTGCACAGCAAGTGGGATCCGCACGGCAAATACGATATTGCCTCCATTTTGCCGCCGGAATCCGCGTGGAATAACGGTGACCGCACCCTGCTGTGCGGCCTACAAACCACCGATGATCACGGCGTGCCGCAGTTGACCACCGGCAACGTCGAGGCCTCCGAACAGGCCAATCTGGCCAAGCCGGGCGAGTGCTTGGCCATCGATGATCAGCAAGTACCGCACGTGGTGGACTGCGCCCAGCCACACCAGCTGGAGACGGTATCCGTCATCGACCTGGGCAAGAAATTCCCTGATGCCTACCCGGATGGCAAGGAAATGGATAAATTCCTCTCGGATTCCTGCACCGCCGCCGCTGAGGACTACCTGGGCGGGGAAGAGCAGCTCTACCAATCCACGCTGCAGCCGTTCTGGGGCACCGTATCTGAAGAGTCCTGGAATGGCGGCACCAAGTCCGTGAACTGCTCGCTCGTCCACGCCCGCGATGATGGTGGCTTTTCCTCCATCACCGGTGCCGCCACCGGCGGCCGCCAGGCGCTTTCCATCGACGGCAACCCGCCGGAGGAGCGCCCGGAGCGCAACCCGATTCGCGATAATAAGCCGGCGCCGTAAATGTATTCCGTATCGGAAGAACGCTTCGAGGAAATGGTCAATGATGCCCTCGATCAGGTGCCCGATGAATTCGTGCGCAAGATGCGCAACTTGGTGATCATGGTGGAAGAGGAAAACCCCGATGATCCCACCTTGCTAGGGCTCTATGAGGGCGTCGCCCTGCCCCAGCGCACCTTCGACCACACCGGGTATTTGCCCGATGCCATCTTCATCTACCGCAGCACTTTGCAGCGCTGGGCCGCGTCAGAAGAAGACTTGGCCGAGCAGGTCAAGGTCACGGTCTTCCACGAGCTAGGCCATTACTTTGGCATGGAAGAACACGAACTGCACCAGCTGGGCTGGGGCTAGAGCTCAATATCGGCCCAGCGGGTAAGCGTCCACTCGCCAAATTTCTTGCCGCGCGGCTCCATCACGGTAAAGCGGCAATTGGGCATATAACCGGTATAGGCAAAGTCCGCGTCCGCCCCGGTGGCGTGCTTGGTTACCACCCGGATGGCGGCGCCGTGGCTGACGAGGATGACATCGCGGTCATCGGCAAGCTGCGCCGCAATCTCTTCCAACGCGGGCTGGAAACGCGAAAGCACGTCCTGGAGCCGCTCGCCGCCTTCCATGGCGGCCTGGCTATCGCCATAGCACCAGCCGCGCATGGCCGTATCGTGGCTGCGGTGGGCGGCCTCGCTGGCATCGAGCTCCCAATCGCCGGCAAAAATCTCCTGCACATTCGGAATGACATCGATGGGAATGGAAAAGCGCGGCAGGCCCCGCTCCTGTTCAAAGGCGCGCGCCGCCAAGGTGGCGGTCTGCTGCGCCCGCAGCGCAATCGAGCACTTGAAGTCGACCTCGCGATCGCCCACGAAGCCTGCTAGCTCCCGGCCCACCTCCGTGGCCTGGTTGCGCCCCAGATCCGTAAGCTCAGCGCCCGGCGGCCGGGTATCAAGCAGCCGGGAGACGTTGGAATGGGTTTGGCCATGGCGCAGCAGGATGATTCTTCCAGTCATGCGTCCAGATTATTGACCCCTGCGCGCCCTCGCCACCCAAGCATCCGCCTCCGCCAGGTCCCGCGGTGGGTGGCCGACGGGCGTAGCGGTGGGCCAGGAGCCCAAAAAGCGCAATTCCTCTGCCCGCAACCACACTGCGCGCAGGGCCTCAGCAACCGGCTGGTCATCGATATGCCCAATCAAGTCCACATAGAAGCGGTAGGTGCCAAAGGTCTGGCGAGTCGGCCGCGACTCAATCCGCGAGAGATCCACCCCGCGGTGGGCAAAGTCTTGTAAGGCCCCCACCAGGGTTCCCGGCTGGTTGGGCAGGGTAAAAATGACGCTGGTGCGATCCTGGCCGGTGCGCGCGGTCGGGCGACCCGGCAGGCCCACCAACACAAAGCGGGTGGCCGCGCCCTGCACGTCCGCCACGCCGCTCGCCTTGGTTTCTAGGCCGAAGATTTCAGCCGCCCGCGCTGGCGCCGCCGCCGCGTCGACCTCTCCGCGCGCTACGGCCTGAGCCGCCGCCGCATTCGAGCTCGCCGGCACGAATTCCACGCCCGGCGCGTTCTCCGCTACCCAGCCGCGGATTTGTTGGAAGGCCACCGGGTGTGTACTGAGGCGCGTGATGTCTTTCGTTCCCGGTCGGGTCATGATGCTGAAGGTCACGGGGATATCTACCTCGCGGTAAATCTGTACGGGATCGCCTTCTACCAGTGCGTCAAAGGTCGTCGTCACCGCCCCGTCCACGGAGTTTTCGATGGCGACGCAGGCATAATCGGCCTGCCCGGCGCGCACGGCCGCCACCGCCGCTGAAGGCGAGTCCACCGGTAGGGTCTCTACGGTCTCCCCGCGCGCTTCCCACTCGGCGGCGAATTTGTGCACGGCGGCCTCCGTGAACGTACCGGCGGGGCCTAAGAAAGCGATGGTTGTAGTCATGCCCGTCACCTTAGCCCACTAGACTGGTGCGCCATGGACTTTTCCATAGAACGACTCCGCGCGGATGTGCAGGGCATGGGCCCTCAAGAGCACGGTTTTACCTACCTGGATCTGCAGCGCGCCCCCGCCCGCACCGGTCGGCTGCGCGGGTGGGTCCTATCTGCAAAAGATCTCAACGATGTCGCGGGTATGCCCACCACTTTGGGCAATGCCAAGCGCACGTACTATCCCGCGGTCAGCGAGCCGTTCATCGCGACATTGGAAAAGCAGGGCGCCATATTCATTGGCAAGTCCTCCACGCCGGAGTTGGGCTTGCGCGTCGATACCGAGCCGGTGGATCTTCCCCACCCCGATAATCCCCTTTATCCAGGCCGCACCCCGGGCGGTTCTTCTGGCGGCGCGGCCGTCCAGGTAGCCCGCGGCCTCGTGCGCGCGGCCCAGGCCAGCGATGGCGGCGGTTCCATCCGCGTTCCCGCGGCGGCCTGCGGGGTCGTGGGGTTTAAGCCTGCGGGCAGCAGCCTGGGCGCGGAGGGGTTTATCACCCGCACCGTGGCCGATAATGCGTTCCTGCACGGCCACCGCATGATCACCCCGCGCGCCCGCATTGGGCTGTTGCTGGAGCCGCTTTTTGCCGCGACCCGGGTGGAGGCCCACCACCTGCGGGCGGCACGCGAGGCCGCAGATCGGCTGCGCGCCGCGGGGTTCGAGGTCGTCCCCATTGCGCCGTATCCGCAGGCAGCGGCCACGTTTGCGCACTTCCGCGAGATCTTTACCTCCCGGTTTGCGGGGCTACCACAGGCAGAGGGCTACGCGGCTTGGGTGGCCCAGCAAGGTGCTACCGTATCCGCCGCCGAGCTAAGCGCCGCGCAGCGCCATGTCCGCCACCTCCCGGAGCTCTTGGCGCAGCAGTGGCGGGTCGATGCCATTATCACGCCCATGCTCTCCGCGGATCCCCCGCTGCGGGGGCATTTCCTGTCCCTTCCGCACGCGGAGAATTTCGACGCCCAAACGCGCTGGTCCCCCTGGGCCTCACTGTTTAATATGGCCCAATTGCCCGCCATTTCCGTTCCTTGGGCCATCCCCGCGCACCCGCCCGTCGGCGTGCATGTGGGAGGCATTACGCTTTCCGATGCCCAACTTTTAGGCCTCGCCCACATCCTGCACCCATGACCAAGAACCTCCGCGCCGAACTGCTCATCGTCCTGACCCTGACCTTTGGTATCTCCGGGGTCAGGGCGGTGCTGCGGCTAATCAATTCACTGGCCGCCCCGCAGCCACTCAATGAGCAATCCGTCACGCTCAACTCCAGCCAATCCAGCCTTGCGTGGGTGGATTTGGGCCTGCAATTGTGCTCGGCGGCGGTCCTTTTTGCCTATGGTGCGCTGGTACTTTTCCTGCTGGCACAAGACCACATTAAACCGGCTGCCTACCGCGCCTTTGATTGGTTACACGGCGCGGGGCTTGCCGCGCTCATCGGCATCCCGGGCCTAGTTTTGTATTTCGTCGCGGTGCAGTTTGGCTGGAGCAAAGAGGTCATCCCCGGTGACTTCGATACTGCGTGGTTAGAAATCCCGGTATCCCTCATCAAGGCCGCCGCAAACGCCTTTGCGGAAGAGACCGTGGTGGTCATGTGGCTAATGACCAGGCTGCGCCAAGCGCGCTGGACGCTGCCGGCCGCCTTGGCGGCAAGCTCTATCCTGCGCGGTTCATATCACCTGTACCAGGGGGTATCGGCCGGCTTTGGCAATATCATCATGGGCGTAATCTACGGCTACTACTATCACCGCACCGGCCGCGTGTGGCCGCTTGTCATCGCGCACTTTCTTATCGATGCGATCGCTTTCCTCGGCTATTCCTTCGGCCTTTCCGTACTTTAAGTGTGGCGTGCTCGCGAGGAAAGCGGGGGAATTGGCCGGCGCCTTGTAAGGTATAGCGCATGACTGAATCAGGACGAGATCCGCATCGGGAGGCGCGCCGCGCTGGCGATAGCTCATCCAGTGAGTTCGTCCTTGGGGCCGATGGCCGTCCCCTCAAGGACCGCTACGGTCGGCCCATTCGCCGCCGGCCGCGCACGAATCGTGCCGAGCCGCAGCAGCACATCCCGCGCCAGGAAACCCCTACCCGCTACCCCAGCCAGTACCGGGCCCAGCAGCAGCGTTCCGCGCAGCAACCACAACAGCCACAGCAACGGCTGCCGCAACGATCGCAGCCGCAATCGCCGCAGCAGTTGCAGCAGCGCTACCAACCACAGCAAGCGCAGCAACCGCCCCGCCGCCACTCTAAGCCGCACAGCCGCCGGAAAAAGACCAATCCGGTCAAGCGGTTCTTTGGCTGCGCCGGCATCTTTGTCCTCGTCGTCGTGGTGTGCAGCCTCATCTTCGCGCTGTGGGCCGATACGCGCCTGACCCGGGTAGATGCCCTCCCGGATGAGCAGGTGGCCAATACCTCCGGCACCAATTGGCTGTTGGTGGGATCCGATTCCCGCCAGGGCCTATCCGAAGAAGACCAACAAGCGCTCGGCACCGGTGGCGATGTGGGCGAGGGACGCACCGATACCATCATGCTCCTGCATATCCCGCGCTCCGGCCAAGCCCAGCTGGTCTCCATTCCGCGCGATAGCTACGTGGAAGTACCCGGCTTCGGCATGGATAAGATCAACGCAGCCTTTGCTTACGGCGGACCAAAGCTCCTAACGCAAACGGTGGAGGGCAATACTGGCCTGCACATTGACCACTATGCCGAAATCGGTATGGGTGGTTTGGCCAATGTGGTCGATTCCGTCGGCGGCGTTGATATTTGCGTTGCAGAGCCCATCAATGACCCGCTGGCGGGCATCGATCTGCAGGAAGGCTGCCAGAAGCTAGAGGGAAGCGATGCGCTGGGTTATGTGCGCACCCGCGCCACCGCAATGGGCGATCTCGACCGCGTACAGCGTCAGCGCGAGTTCTTCGCGGCGCTCCTAGATAAGATCACTTCCCCAGCCACGCTGATTAACCCCTTCCGGTCGATTTCCTTGATTAACCACACCGCCTCCTCTTTCATCGTGGGCGATGGCGACCACGTATGGCACCTCGCCCGCGTAGCGCTCGCAATGGGATCCGGCGTGGATACGGAAACCGTTCCCATTGGCGGGTTCCAGGACACCGTCGTGGGCAATGTCGTGCTCTGGGACGATGAAGGCGCCCAACAGCTCTGGGACTCCATGAAATAGGTCTGAACTCAATCTTCGTATCGGAAAAACGTTATTGACAAACCAGCAAGTGTGGTTGCTATGAAGAATTCAGGGTGAATTCTCCATTCCACAGGATCCATGGAGAACATCCTAATTATGCCAAGCATGAAGACTATTGCGCTGGCGGCTGCAAGAGCCCAGGCTATGCGCCGCGGCCCTGAGTTTTTCTTATTCATGCCTTAACTCGTCCTAGCTAGATTGCGAAGAAAGCGGCCCTTTCCTCCTTGTCTTTTCGAGGTAAAGGGTCGCTTTGTTGTGGTGCGTTTAGCGCAACGTCACCTGGCGGGACTTGATGTTTTCTAACTGCTTGCGCTCTTCTGCGTTCAATTGCGCGTCATTGGAGATTTCTTCTTCCAAGGCCTTATCTACGCCCGCGAGCTTGTCCTCATAAGAGGAGTAATCAACCTCAGGCTGCACGTCAAAGACGGGAGCAATAAGGCCGTGGGTGCGGAATACTCCGGCAAACTTGGTGTCCTCGCCCAGGTTCAGCTCGCCGCGCGCGGCGACTCGCGCCAAGGCGTTGAGGAATGCGGCCTCATCGTCGTTCGGGCGCACCCAGCGCACATGCGCTTTGCCGCCGCCGGCATTGGCCCAAAAGGCGGTGCCGGTAATGTCCTTGCCCACCTGGTGGGATTCGATGACCGAGTCATTGGCGGCGCGCATGGACTGCGATACCTCAGGGGTGACCTGCGCGCCTTCCGGGATCCACCAACTGAAGTCCTGGTGGACTTCGATGTCGAGGGTAGTTGCGGCATCGATAAGCTCACTAAGCTCCGGCTGCGAGCCATCGGCCGCGGTCGATTCCAAGGTAGAACCTGGCTCGTTGTTCTTGACCCAGTTCAGGGCGAAGGCCAGATCCCGGCCAGGGTTGTGGGTGTGGGACTGCACCTGCAGTGCCACAAAAGCATCACCGCCGAATTCCTCATCGCGGATCAGCGCAGCGGTGGCGCCCGGGAGGACGGTAGAGACGTAGACGTTCCTATCGCAGCCCTTCACGTCAAGCTTCGCAAAAGCGGAGGGCACGAACTCTTGCATGGCAACGAGGGAAGCCTCCGCCGCGAGGCCGCTATAGGGGCGCGGGTCTTTTTCCAAGGCGGCGCGCTCTTTGGCACGGGCAGCAAGCTTCGCCTGACGGCGGGACATGCCCTCAGGCAGGTCTTCTTGTTTCTTTTTCTTCTTGGCCATGCCTCCAAGATACCTGCTTTCTACAGCTCAATAGCGCGCAGGGCCACCTCCGGCTGATTGGTGGCAAGCATGTCCACGCCATTGGACCAAGCCCACTTCATGTCCTCCGGCTTATCAACGGTCCACATATACGTGGGCAAGCCCTGCGCACCAATAATGGCCGCCTGCATCTTGGCGCGCAGCAGGGAAACCCCCAGGGCGCTCGGCCGCGACCACATGAAATCCGAGCGATTGAAATGGCGTTCCCAGTCTCGGCGCAGGTAAATGCGGTCAATGTGCGGCGCCAAAATCTTCATGCGCCGGATGGCCTTATGGGAAAAGGAAATAACGTGCATGCGCGGGTCCTCATCGAGCCCGGCGGCGCGCAGTCGTTCCATGACCCGCTTTTCCAAGGCGCTGCCTTGCCCGGAGGGGTGCTTGGTTTCAATATAAAGGTGGTGGGGCTTGTCCCCCAGCATGGCCAGGAGGTCATCGAGAAGCATCATGCGCTGCCCCTTGCCGATGTCGACCTCACTCAGCTCCCGCCAGTCCATCGCCGAAACCCGCCCGGCGCGCCCCGTCGTTCGCTCCAAGGTGGGATCGTGTTGGACTACCACCTTGCCGTCGCGGCTTAACCGCACGTCGCACTCCACGCCGTGGATGGGAAGCTCCAGGGCCTTTTCAAAAGCTAAGGGGGATAGCTCCGGGTATTTTCCGGAGTATCCCCTATGCGCGACGATGTGCACTAGCCAAAGAACTTTTCTTTGATGTCATTGAGCGTCTTTGCAGAAGCGTCGAAGCGCTCCTTTTCGTGCTCGTTGAGCTGCAGCTCTACCGGGCGGACGATGCCGGTGCGGTTTACGATGGCTGCGGTGCCGATGTAGAGGTCCTCCACGCCGTACTCGCCCTGCAGGTAAGCAGAGACGGGAAGCGCCACGTCCTGGTTCTGGATGATCGCGGCGGTAATGCGCGCCAGCCCCATGCCGATGCCATAGGAGGTCGATCCCTTTGCATCGATAATGGAATAGGCGGCGTCGCGGGTTTCTTCAAAGATCTTTTCAATGCGCTCGGCGTATTCCGGCTCCTTTTCCAGCTTCTGCGAAAGCGGCACACCGGCAACATTCGCGGTGGAGACTGCGGGCAGCTCAGAATCGCCGTGCTCACCAATGATGTAGGCGTGCACGGACTTCGGTGCCACGCCCTCCAATTCACCCAGCATGTAGCGGAAACGCGCGGAGTCCAGAATCGTACCGGAGCCGATGACCCGCTTGTGGTCAAAGCCGGAGGCCTTCCATACCGCATAGGTCAGGATATCGACTGGGTTGGAGGCGACCAGGAAGATTCCGTCGAAGTCATTGGCGGTGACATCTGCGACGATGCTGTTCATGATCTTGACGTTCTTATCCACCAGGTCAAGACGGGTTTCGCCGGGCTTTTGGGCGGCGCCGGCGCAGATGACGACCATGTCAGCGTCCGCACAATCTTCGTAGGTGCCCTTGGTGACGCGGGTGCGCTGTGGAGACCAGACCACACCGTGGTTGAGGTCCATGACATTGCCTTCCAGCTTCCGCTCATCGATGTCGATGATGGCCAGGTGGTCAACGATGCTCTGGTTGACCAGTGCGTAGGCGTAAGCGACTCCCACGTCACCCGCGCCAATGAGAACGACTTTATTTCCTACATGCTTTGCCATAACCCCATTGTGCAACGCCCTGCGGGGTTTTGCATACGTAATGTTTCACACTGCGCAACGAGGTACGTTCTGGGATAATGGGCAACCATGAAACGCGCCTTCAGCCGCGCTGCACTAATTTCTCTTGGCGTAGTCGCGGATCTCACGCCCGTCGTCCGCATGACCAGCCGGCAGACGTTGCCACCCCATATGTCGGCCGGAATCTTAGGCGCAGAGCTGGCCACGTGGGCCGCGGTATCGCCGTCCCTGCTGCCCCGCCCGTGGTGGGTGACGGCGGCCAATGTATCTATCGGGCAGGCCATCGGGCACCTCGGGGCGGCCTCGACGAGCTTCGTGCTCAACCGGCTGGGCAAGCGCCCCCAAGACCGCTTGGGCCCGCAGCACCGCCAAATCTTGCACTTAGCTATTGGCGCCGGCACCGCCTTCAATGCGGCGCTCTCGCTGCGCAACCAGGAAAAGCAGGCGGGTCTGGTCAATAAACAACTGGTTCGCGGTCCGGCTACCGCGGCCATCGGCCTAGCCGCCGGCACCGCCGGATACGGCGCGCTGCTACTGGTAGGCGAGGCCGCACAGCTGACCGTGACCAAATTATCGCGCCAATTGGGCCGTTGGGTTCCAGCACTCGTGGCCTGGCCGGTCGTTACCGCAGGGCTCACCGTGGCCGCGGTGGGGCTATCGGACCGCGTGGTATTCCGGCGCTGGATCCGTTCGCTCTCCCACAAGGCGCAGCGCCTGAATAAACAAATTTTTCCCGGCACGTCGATGCCCTGGGAGCCGGAGCGCTCCGGCAGCCCGTGGTCGCTTGAACCTTGGTCCGCGCTGGGGCAACAAGGGCGGCGTTTTGTCTCCAACGGCCCGCGCGCCCGCGATATTCGCACCATCACCGGTGCTCCCGCCAAAGAACCCATCCGCATTTATGCTGGCTATATCCCAGGGCGTTCTTTTGCCCAGGCGGCGAAGAAGGTGCGCTCAGAATTGCAGCGCACCGGTGCGCTGCGCCGGGAGACCATCGTCATTCAGATGCCCGCGGGATCCGGGTGGATTAATAACTGGAGCGCGAGCTCCTATGAGTTTTTGACCGCCGGTGATTGCGTCACCGTCACCATGCAGTATTCCTACCTGCCCTCGGTTTTCGCCTACCTCGTGGATAAAAACGCGCCCAAGCGCGCCGCGGCCGAGCTCATTTCCGTGGTGCAAGAAGAAATTGACAAGCTCCCAGAAGAAGACCGCCCGCGGCTCTACCTTGCAGGGGAATCCCTGGGTGCCTACGCCATTATGGATAATTTCCAGAACAAGGAAGAACTCCTCGCGGCTTGTAGCGGCGCGGTCTTTTCTGGCCCGCCGCGGATGACGCGCTTTACCCAGCGCCTGCGCCGCGATATCGGCTCGCTCGAGCGGCTCCCCGTCATCGATGGCGGGCAACACGTCCGCTTTGTCGCCCAACCGGAGCACTCGCGCCACGATGCCTTTGGCAACGATTTTCCTTCCAGCTGGCGCCGGCCCCGCGTGCTCATTGCCCAGCATGCTTCCGATGCCATCGTGTGGTGGGACCTGAACCTCATGTTCCGCCGCCCCACCTGGATGCACGAACCCCAGCCAGAGACACTCCGGGCGGATACGCTCCGCCACCTGCGCTGGGCGCCGTTTATTACCTGGTGGCAGATTGGCCTAGACCAGATCAACTCCCTGAACGTCCCAGGTGGCCACGGACATAACTATTTTCAGGAAATGCTCTGGTACTGGAACGAGGTCCTAGGCTCCCAATCGCGCCTGAACCTCACCCCTAAATTAGCCAGGAAAATCGCCGGATTTATCCAGCTCGACGCCTAATCGCACTTCACACCAGTGCTGTGGTGCGGGCAGTAACCGTTCGGCACCTTGTGCAGGTATTGCTGGTGCTCGTCCTCGGCCAGGTAGTACTCGCCAGAGTCCGTATCGGTTAAGCGTTTAACCTCGGTCGTGGTTTCCCCAAAGCCAAAATCTTTGAGCTTATCCGCGTAGCTATCCACGATTTCCTGGATTTCCTCCCGCTCTTCTTCGGTGCGGGGATAAAACGCGGAGCGGTACTGCGTGCCCACGTCATTTCCTTGGCGGAAGCCCTGCGTTGGATCGTGCGCCTCCAAGGCCTTCACCACGAGCTCGCGCAAGGAGATCTTCTCCGGGTCATAGGTGACCTCCACGGTTTCTGCATGGTTGGTTTGCCCGCGGCAGACCTCATAATACGTGGGGTTCGGGGTCGTGCCACCGGCGTAGCCAACCGAGGTGGACTCAACACCATCTGTTTCCCAGAACATCTTCTCCGCGCCCCAGAAACAGCCTAGGGCAATCAAGATCGATTTCTGGCTGTCCTTCCACGGACCGGTAATTGGAGTATTCAGCACCGCGTGCGGGGCTGGGTCCAAGACCGGCTCGCTGCGGCCCGGCAAGGCATCTTCCGCAGCCACCATCTTCGGCTCTGGTTTAAACATCCACATCAGGTAAAGCTCCTTTCTCCATTTCCCTTAATAACGTTGTACTGGGCAAATAGATTCCCGGGACACTAAACATTCGCGGTAATTGCAGATTTCAAATTAATCATGGCGAAATCTTTCGATCGTGCCTATCATCGGGACACGTACCCGAAGAAAGGATTACACAAATGGCTGTTTACGAACTTCCTGACCTCCCATACGCATACGACGCACTGGAGCCACACATCTCCGCAGAGATTATGGAGCTCCACCACGACAAGCACCACGCAACCTACGTGAAGGGTGCTAACGCTGCCCTCGAGGCACTGGAAGAAGAGCGCAACGGCGAGGCTAACCCAGACCGTATCCGCGCCCTGTCCAAGAACTTGGCATTCAACCTGGGTGGCCACACCAACCACTCCATCTTCTGGAAGAACCTGTCCCCGAACGGTGGCGGCCAGCCAACCGGCGAGCTGGCAGAGGCTATCGACCGCGACTTCGGTTCCTTCGAGAAGTTCCAGGCACACTTCGCTGGTGCTGCTACCTCCCTGCAGGGTTCCGGCTGGGCAGTGCTGGGTTACGACCACATCGCTGACCGCCTGATCATCGAGCAGCTCACTGACCAGCAGGGCAACGTTTCCGTTGACTTCACCCCGCTGCTCATGCTCGATATGTGGGAGCACGCTTACTACCTGCAGTACAAGAACGTGAAGGGTGACTACGTCAAGGCCGCTTGGAACGTCTTCAACTGGGACGACGTTGCAGAGCGTTTCGCTGCAGCTAAGAAGTAACTTTTAACTTAGTTACTTTCCGCCGCCTTTCCTTACTGGAAGGGCGGCATTTTTATGCTTGCACTAACCCCATCAAGGGTGTGGCGCAATTTACACCGCCGCCTGTGAAGAGAATGCTGGTACGCATGACCAGAAACCGGCGCGCCACCATCGCCATGCTCCTGTTGGGTTTGGCGGTGTTTTCTAGCCTCTATACCACCCAAGCAATTTTGCCCACGTTGGTAACGGATATGGGCATCTCGCACACCGAGGCGGCCATGACTGTTTCGGCCGCCACCGGCGCGTTGGCTATCTGCGTGGTTCCTGCGTCCATTCTTTCTGAGCGCTATGGGCGCGGGCGCATCCTCCTCATTTCCGCCATCGCCGCCACCATCCTGGGCCTTGTTGTGCCCCTAGCCCAAGAGAGCTGGCAGCTCATTGCCCTGCGCGGGCTGCAGGGCGCGATGTTGTCCGGCGCCCCAGCTACCGCAATGGCCTGGCTTTCAGAAGAGCTCGAGGATAATGCCTTGCCTAAGGCGATGGGCCTTTATATCGCGGGTAATTCCGTGGGCGGGCTCACCGGCCGCATCATTCCCGCGGGCTTGGTGGAGTTTTCCTCGTGGCGCTGGGCGCTGCTCGGTTCCGCCGTAGTCTCCCTGGCCTTTGCCATCACCTGCTGGCTCCTCCTGCCCGCCCAGCGGAATTTTCACCCCAAGGAAATTCACTTCCGCTCCGAGCTGAGTGCGGTCTTTGGGCACTGGGCGAATAAGGATCTCGCCACGTTATTTATCGTTGCCTTTTTATCCATGGGCACGTTCGTGTCCATGTATAACTTCCTCACCTTCCGCCTAACCGGGGATTTCGGCCTATCGCCGGCACTGGCCGGTTTTACCTTCCTGTTTTATCTCTCCGGCACGTGGTCCTCGGCCAGGGCGGGCACGCTGGTCGCGCGCATTGGGCACGGTAAAACCATGGTCGGTTCCGCCGCGCTCTTTACCGTGGGCATTATCCTTTGCGCCGGCAACTTGGTCATGACGCTAATCGGCATGGTGTGCCTGACCGTCGGTTTCTTCGCGGTCCACTCCACAGCGTCTGGCTGGGTGGGGCAACTGGCCATCCACGACCGCGCCGAGGCGTCCTCGATGTACGTTTTCTGCTACTACCTGGGCTCTTCCATCGTGGGCGCGTTGGCAGGCGTGCTTTTCGATGCCCTCACCTGGCACCAATTCATCGCCTGCTTCACCGCCTTCGCGCTCGCGCTCACGGCGCTGACTTGGACCAAGATTAAATCCGACTAAACTCGGTTTTATGCCTCAAGATAAGTGGTCGAGCCGCACCTGGCACCGCAAAGCCTCACGCCCCGTGTCCATCTGGATGATGGTCTTCATCGTAGTGGGCGCAGCGCACATATTCGTGCCCAATTATCGCTGGGTACTTATCCACCTCTTCACGTTGGGCCTGGTCACCAACAGCATCCTGGTGTGGTCGCAGCACCTGACTGAAAAATTCGTGCAACAAAAACTGCCGGATTCCGCCCGCCCCAAACAGCTCGCGCGCATCTATATCCTCAATATCGGCATCATCATCGCCGTCGCGGGCCAAATCCTCGTGCAATTCTGGGCTCACCACTGGATACTGACCCAGATCGGTGCCACGCTTATCGCGCTTACCGTTTTATGGCACGCGGTGTCCCTGTTTGCCCAGTGGCGAACAGCTAAGGATAAGCGCTTCCGCCCAGTTGTCGGCGCCTACGTGCTATCCGCGCTGTGCTTGCCGGTCGGTGCGGTCTTCGGCGCGATCCTGGCCATTCACCCGGGTGAACCGCAGTTGCTCTTGGCCCATATCGCCGCCAATATCGGCGGTTTCATCGGCCTTGCTGCGGCAGGTTCTTTGACCATCCTCTTTCCCACGATCTGGCGCACGCAGGGCACCAATGAGCGCATGTCCTCCTCGTTCGCGCTGCTTACCTTGGGCGTGGTGGCAACGTCCATCGGCGCGTTTCTGAACTTCCCGCAGCTTGGGCTGATCATCTATTGCATCGGCTGGATCTTAAGCCTGCAGCAGTGGCTTGGCAATGTCATCGACGTCGCCCGCGCACCGCGCGACCGCGTTAACTTTGCCTCCGTCTCGGTGCTGATGGCCACGCTCTGGCTGGTGCTATCCCTGGCGTACTACACCACGCAGCACTTCCTCGTGGCAGAACCAGGGCTTCCCACGCTCGGCCTCGTGGTGGGCTTTGCGGCGCAGCTGCTCATCGGAGTCATGAGCTATCTTCTTCCCACCACCATGGGCGGTGGCCCCGGCGCGGTCCGCGCGGGGCTTCAGGAGCTGGATCGGTGGGGCCTGTTGCGCGCCACATTCGTCAATGGGGGGCTGCTCATCTGGATGGGCACGGATATCTCCGTGCTCAAGGTGGTGGCCTCGCTACTATGCATCGGTTCTTTGGCGGTCTACCCCATATTCGTCGCCCGCGCGGTCAAGGCCCAAAAGCAGGTGTTGATGAAAAAGGCGGAAGGTCCCGCGCCGAAAACCACCGCGGACTGGAACCAAATCTATATCGGCATCGCCATCCTGGCGGTAATCTACGCCCTGTTCGCGGCGCTCTAGAGTTCTGGGATTCCCGGCGCGCCGGCGCTCATCCACTCGCGCACTATCCGGGTGGCGTGGACATCGCCGGCGTTATAGTCCAAGAGGCGCTGCCGGACGCTCATGTCACCGGCCAGGGCCTCTCGGCGCGCGTTGACGGATTCTTCGCCATCAAAGTCCTCTTCCGGCCACCGGAATCCCGCCACTGGGGCCACCACTTTGAGCCCCAGCCCAAAGGGCCCCGCGAAGGATCTCTTCACGTAGGCAAACATATCCACCCACTCTGGGGAAGAGATAAAGTCTTCTACTTCCCGTTCATCCACCTCCCGGAAGCGCTGCGCAGAGCGGCGCATCCAGTGGTTCTCGCCGTGGGCGGAATAGCAATAAGCGGCAAAGGTCTTGCCCTCCGCATGCGCTGTATCGCGCAGCTGCATCAACCACCTCCAAAATTCGGCGAAGTTCTCCGCCTCAGCGCGCCCGCCCAGCGGCTCCCACGTCACGAAGGGGTGGTACTCGCCCTCGAACCACGCGCCCCACAGGTAAGCGCCTTGGTCCATGTAGGCCTCCATGTCCACATCCACCTCGACATCCGCCCGCGGCACCGACGTATCCCCGCGGCGCAGCAGCGTCTGCCCGGCACGCCACGCGGCGGCGAGGCGGGAGGGCTCGCCCACATTGGCATCGATAAGCGCCTGCACCGTGGTAATGCCGCGCTCGCGAAAGGGGCGGGCGCGATCGCCCGGCAAGAAAAGGGAAATATCGTCCGCCGCCACCAGTTCTTGTTCGCACAAGGGCCAGAACCTGCAGCTAGCGCACTCTTTGACCCGCACCGGCGCGGTGGGCAGCGGCTTATCCCAGGCGCGCTGCACGTCAAACTTCGCCGTCTCCGTGAAAAAGGCCTGCTGGCGGTCTTGGCCTATCGCACCGCCCCGCCCGGAGTTCAGGCCCATATCTTCCAGGGCCTCGGCGGCGAGCGCCAAACGATAGCCATCGACGGCATGGTGGCGGCCCTTATACGGAACCTCCATGGGCTCGCTCAACCCAAGGCGGTGGGTGGGCACGGCAAGCGTGGTCTTCTTTGGGTGCTTGCGCGCCACGCGGTGGTTGCTCACAATAATGGGGGTATAAGAGCCCGCCTCCCGCAACAGCAATTCCACGTGCACTTTCCACTTTTCGGTGGCAAAGACCGCATTGGTGATGTGGGTATAGCCGGAGGCAATGGCCTCCAGCGTGGCCATGGCGCGTTCCCAATCGTCACCTTCTAGATCGATGCGCCGGAAACGGCCAGGGGCTTTACGCGGGAATAACTCCATGACCGCGTCTACGGCGGCGCTGTGGCGCTCGGCCCGAGCAATCGAGGCTCGGGTGCGCGGAATCTCCGGGTGGGCGCGCCGCTGCGCCAAGCGATAGCGGCACCCAACGAGATCCGAAGCTACAACGACATCCTCCACACCGGGTGAGCTTAATAGAACAGCAAGGTAATGTTGAATCCAGACTCGATCGAACGTAAGGGAAAATAATGAGTATCCTCAAGAAATTGAAAAAGGCTCGCCAGGAAGCACGCGCGCAGGCCAAGGCGGCGAAGGCGCGCGCCAAGGCTGAGGTAAAGGCCCAGTCGAAGGATCGTCGCCGCCAACAAAAGCTCCTTGCCAAGCAAGAAAAGCACCTTCTTAAGACCGAAGAAAAGGGTCTCAAAAAGCGCCGTAAACACGAACAGAAGATGGCGGAAAAGGAACTGGAAAAGCTGCGCGAGGGCCACTTTAATGCCGGCAAGGTCAAGCGCTATGCAGGTGCATTGCGCACCGCCGCCCCGCTTTTGCTTCCCCTCGTTTATCGCGCATTAGTGGGCCTTAAGTCCGAAAAAGAAAAGCGCAAGGCCCACAAGGCGGGCGTAAGTTCCGCAGAAATGGCCTCCTTTTCCGGCTACGGCGCCCCGCTCAAGGCCCGCACCGCCGGCATCCGTAATTCCCTCAAGGACGTGGATCTGCCCGCCGGCTTCAAGCGGGACGTGCGCGAGCGCCTCGAAGAGGTTGATGCCGCGATCGATAACGCCGAATTCATGACGGAGCAGCAGCGCCGCCGTGCGCATAAGACCATTAGCGGAGAGATCGATTCCGTTACCGCGGAGATTCAACAGCGCCTGGGCGAATAATTTCTCTTCCGCCTCCCATCGCCGTTCACCTTTTAGGTGGCGGCGATATTTTTATGCGCGAGGGCCACTAACTAAAACTTTATTGTCTACTAATTTCCACACTGGTAAAATTGAATTAGAGTTAATTCGGATTCCAAATACCGGTATTAGGTAAACATATCGATACAATAAACCATGGAGGTACTATGGCACGCCGCGAAATCACGCAATTTTATGATGACCTTGATAATCAACTCATTGGTGAGGATGAATTAGAGGTAGTCCGGTTCAGCGTCAATGGGCGCAGCTACTTGATGGATCTATCCCGCGACAATGCCCGCCGCTTCCACGAGGCAATCGCCCCCTTTGTCGAGGCCGCACATGCCGCTCCCGATGCGGAATCCCCACAGGTCGATCCACGCAAGGTCCGCGAATGGGCGCAAAAGCAGGGCCATGACGTAGCACGCCGCGGCAAGATCCCCCAGAACATCATCGACGCCTACAACGCGGCCCACTAGATTAAAGCACGCCCTGCTCCCTGGCGGCCGCCACCGCGGAGGTACGCGAGCGAACGCCCAATTTGTCATAAATGTGCACTAGGTGGGATTTCACCGTGGCCTCAGAAAGCATGAGGTCTTGGCCAATCTGCCGGTTCGAGGCCCCCGCCGCCACCAATTGCAACACCTCTAGCTCGCGCGGGGTCAGCGAGGTGCGGGGCGTGCGAACCCGGGTCATCAGGCGATCGGCCACGATGGGCGAAAGCGCCGAATCCCCCTCCGCCGTCGAATGGACGGCATCCAAAAGCTCCTGCGGCGGGGCGTCTTTTAGGAGGTAGCCCACCGCGCCTGCTTCGATGGCGCCGAGGATATCCGCATCGGTGTCGTAATTGGTGATGACCAGCACCTTGGGCGGCGTGCTCATGGAGGAGCGAATCTGCGCGGTGGCTTCGACGCCACCCATCACGCGCGTTCCCTCGAGGCCCGCCCCGAATCGCAGGTCCATGAGGATGACATCGATACCACCTGCTTGCGCCGCGGACACAGCGGCCTCCGCCGTCGCTACCTCGCCCACGACGTCGATATCTTCTGCGCCTTCGAGCACCGAACGCAGCCCCAGCCGCACGATCTCGTGGTCATCTGCCAAAAGGACCCGAATCACGACATCCCTCCTATCGATGTTTTTCTCAACCAAAAGTTTAATCTACCGCCTTATCCAAGGGCATACTAACTGACACAGCCGTGCCCTCCCCCGGCGCGGATTCTATGACCACATCGCCGCCTAGCTCCTGCGCGCGGCGCCGCATGGCAGATAGGCCAATATGCCCCAGCCCCGCAGGCGCGCTTTCCACCGTCGCGGGCTCAAAACCCTGCCCATTATCCACCACATCCACGCGCACCTCGTCGGTTTCATAGGTGACGGTGATCCGGGCGCGGCTGGCACCGGCATGCTTGACGATGTTCCCCACCGCCCCCTGTGCAATCCGCAATAGCGCCGCCTCTATTTTCATCGGCAGCTGTTGCTCCGCACCCTCGCTGTCGACCTCCACCTGGAACCCCGCCGTAGCGGCGAAGTTTTCCGCCATGCGCGTCAGCGCCGCCTCGAGGGACGTCTCCGTTAGAGTGGGCGGCTGAAGCGCAGCAATCATGGCCCGCGCTTCATGCAGGTTATCCGCGGCGGCCCGCCGCGCAAGCTCAATGCGCCGGCGGGCGGCGGGAATGTCTCCCTTATCCAGATCCCGGTCGGCGGAGTGCAGGAGCATCTGAATCGATGACAATCCCTGGGCCAAGGTGTCATGAATCTCGTGGGCGATGCGCTGGCGCTCGGCCACCATGCCGGCATCTCGTTCCGTGGCCGCCAACTGCGTGCGGGTTTCTATGAGCTCCCGGTTCATGCGCGATAGGGTGCGAAACGCATACGTAATCGCCACGGTGACCAGTGCCGAGACCGCCGGGCCCATCACCCCGCCAAAGGTCAAGCCTCCCGGTATCTGCACCACGATGGTAAGAACGGTAGCGCCAATCACGCATAGGATACCCGCAGCCATATCCAGCACGGTCAGGTACAAAAAGTACATGACGAATACCAGGTAGATGGCGGCGGGAGCCACGAATAGATCCGCGCCCCATAACACCGTGAGGATGCTTATCCACAGGTAGTGCATGGGCCGCGGCCACTGCTCCGCATAGATCGATCCCGCAAAGTAGACCGCCGCGAACCCCACCAATAGCAATAGGTTGATAAGGGACTGGGATAGCGGCATTTTCACCGAGGTAAAAATACCCACCACCAACAGGACCGCCGTTAAGAAATGAATGCCGGTGCGCAGCGCATCGGAATCCCGATCTAATGTGGAGCTCATGCGCAAAAGCCTACTTGTCCTTCTCGCCGTGACCGGAATAGGGATCGCGGGATGCCAGACCGAACAAGCAGACCAGACCGAACCGGAACACGAGGTGGCATCGGAAAGCGCCGCCGTCAACGTGGAACAGACCGCAGAGGTCAACGAGTGGAGCGACTGTCCCTATATCGATCCCGGCTGGTTGGAAAATACCAATGGCGAGCGCCTTACCAAGCAGGGCATCGACACTCGCTTTCCCATCCCCGCGTGTGTCTTTTGGTCCTATCAAGACAACCCGCAAGCTACCGTTATCGTGCGCGATTTGCCCACCGTAGAAGACGCCCGCGCCGCGGTGGATTGGGCCGCGCCAATCGATGCCACCGAGCCCGCCTCCTTTGCAGGCTGGGAGGGCGGACGGGGCATCGTCAATGAGCAGGCCGTCTACGCCGTGCAAAAGGACACCCACGCGGTGCTGGTGTGGAGCAATCAGCAACAAACCTTCAAGTCCGAGCAGATTGCCCAAGAAGCCATTGCCAATTTAGGGCTTTAAACCGCGACGTCGTTATAGGGCATCATCGGCGAAACCCAGGGGAAGACGACCTCCATGAGGAGGAAGAACACTCCCACCGCAATGGCGACGGCGAGCAGCGCCTTCACCGGCTTCGGCCCCGGCAATAGATTCCACAAAGCGCGATACATTACTTAGCTTCCTTTCCAACTTCCATCGCGTGCACAATCATGCGCTCGGCGTTGGAAAATTGTGGGTGACAAGTGGTGAGGGTCAGCATTCCCCGCGTGGGGTCCGCTTCAGTTCCCGGCACGGGGTCGATCACTGAGACATCGCCAGGCGTGGTGATATGCCGGCCGGCAACATGGCTATATTCTTCTGGTACTTCATCGAAGCAATCTGCGTGCTCGCCATCGATGGGCAGCACCTTGTAGGTAATCTTTTCCGTTTGGGTTTCGATGATGATGTCATCGCAGGTATGCAAGGAACCCAAGTCATTGAATGGGGCACCCTTGCCCACGCGGTGCCCAGCCACCGCAAAATTCCCCGTCTCACCTGGCATTTGTGTGTCTTCATAGTGGCCAGGGCCGCGCAGAAGATCATCGTCATCCGTGCCTTGGATGATGGCAAAGTGATAATCCGAACCAAAGGCAGGGATGCGCATCTGCGCGAAAGCCTCTCCCAAATCTGGGTCCATTTTCTCCCGTGGGTTGCGCCACTGCTGTTCCAGCTTCGCATTGGCCTCGTCCTGTAGCCGCCCTGATTCCACATTTGTCCAATAGGCTTCATAGAATGCAAAGAGGACCAAAACCACGCCAATGGTAAGCATGAGTTCCCCAAGAACTTTAGTCATGCTTTAACACCCTAATATATACCGCCACATCGAAAGGTTAAGCATGTTCGAAGTCTTCATGTACCCGGTTTCCGGAATCATGAAATTCTGGCATTGGCTTATCGGTAGCTTCGTCGATGAATCCACCGCCTGGCTTGTTTCCATCATCCTGCTGGTTATTACCGTCCGCGGTATCGTCTCCCCGCTGAACTGGATGGCACTGCGCTCCGGTCGCATCAGCGTCCTCATGCGCCCAGAAAGCACGCGGATTAACGAGCAGATGAATCACGCCGAAACCACCGAGGAGATGGCGGAGCTCATCCAAAAACAGCAGGATTTGTCCAAGAGCTATAACTACAAGCCTGCTGCCGGCTGTATTCCCCCACTGATTACGATCCCCGCCTTCCTTGGCTTGTACCAAGTCATCTTGCGCATGTCGAATATCGAACAGGGCTCGTCCACGGTGGGCATGCTTGACGCTGCCGATGTCGCAGCCTTCCGGGAGACCACCTACTCCGGGGTCCCCATCACGGACTTCGCCCGCGATCACGGCGATCTGCTCAACCCAATCGTGATTGCCGCCATTGCCTTTACCCTGGCCAACTCCATCATTTCCGTGGTGCGCAGCTTCCTCACCACGCAATTTGATCAAAAGGTCAACCGGCGGATCTTCATTATCATCGGCATCCTGCTGATTGTGGCGCCCATCTTGCTCTGGTACCTGGCCCATAGCGGTCCGCTTCCCGTCGCCATCATCCTGTACTGGGGTTGGGCTTACCTCTTCACGCTGGTCCAAACCATCGTCTTTGAGATCATGCTGCACAAGCGCTACCCGCTCACGGAAGAAGTCCACGAGATGCGCCGCGAGAGCATCCGCGCATGGCGCCAGAAAGATAAAAAGCCCGCCCTTTCCAAGGAGGAGAAGAAGCGGGTCAACCGGCTGCGCCTGGAGGCGCGAAAATACCTTAAATCGAATAATCAGCAGGAGGGGCCGACAGCATCTGAGTAGCCAGCTCGCGGGCCGTATATAGCGGCCCGGCTTCCTTGGTCAAGCGGGCTCCGGCGAGACCTCCATCAAGGAAAATCAAGAGCTGGCTTGCTTGAGAAGCCGAGGGATAGCCATTGCGCTCCGTCAACAGCGCCGTCAAGGTGGAGTGCACCCAATTGCGATGCTGCATGCAAGCCGCAACGATGCCGCGCTCTGAATCCGTTTCCGGCCGCGGGTACTCGCCCGCTGCATTCAAGAAGTGCGAGCCGCGAAAACCTTCTTCCGGCTCTTCCTCAATAACCTTGTCAAAAAAGGCCAAAATCTTCTGATCCGGATCCTGCATGGCAGCCGTCCGCTGCTCCCAGTCCTGGCGGAACTGCTCGTCCAAAGACTCTACATAGGCAATGACCAAGGCATCCTTGGAGCCAAACAAGGAATATAGGGACGCCTTGGCCACATCCGCTTCGCGCAAGATGCGGTCAATGCCGATGACGCGAATGCCCTCGGTTTTAAAGAGCTTGGTTGCAGATTCCAGCAGCCTGCTTCGCGGGCTGGGCCGATTGCGGCGCGACTTCTTCTCTGCCATGGATTCCTCTCTACAACGACAAAACCGGTTCATCTATACTTTATAGACAAACCGGTATGTACGCTAATTAAATGCGGATTATTGCTTCACTTTGTCCACAATCCACAGCAAAATACAAGCACCCGCGGTGGCCGCGACGATGGAGAAGATCCACCCACCGCTAGCCTCAATATTCAGCAGCTGGATGATGATGCCACCGATGAGGCCGCCGATAACACCCACCACTAGGTTGGTAAACAACCCGTGGTCACGCTTCATAATCTTCTCTGCCAGCCAACCGGCGATGATACCAACAATGATTGAGGTGAATAGACCTAAACCTAGTCCCATGATTTCCTCCTAATATAAACGTATCGAGTATTTCCCAGTGTAAACCCCTGTGACTCAAGTAGGGATAACAAATACGACACATTTGTATAGCAAAGTGGCTCTAAAACACCAGAAGCGCTCCACCCCTGGCTGTAAAAGCCAGGAGAAGAGCGCTGGGAAGTTCAGGCTAGTAAATATTTAGCCTTCGTCGTCCGGGCGCACCACCATCATCGGGCACGGTGCAGACTGCAGCAACGCGCGGGAAGTAGAGCCAAGGACCATGCCCTTGAACCCACCACGACCGTGGGAACCAACGACGAGAAGCTGAGCGCCTTCGGAAGCCTCCGTCAACGCGCGGACGGGGCGGTCACGGGTGATCTGCTTCTTTACCTCAACATCTGGGAACTCTTCGCGCGGTTCCTTCAGGTTTTCTTCCAGCACCTCGGCCTGCTCTTTTTCAATTTCTGCCCACTCAGACTGAGCCGCAGAAAGGCCGGCAAGGGATGCCTGGATTTGCATATCCATCCAGGTGTGCACGGCAACGAGGGCCGCGCCGCGAGCCTGAGCCTCGCGGAAAGCATAGGAGGTGGCCTTCTGAGAGACCTCGGAACCGTCCACACCAACGACAACGGGGCCGTACTTGGTGGAATCGGTGACGTTATTATCTTCACGAACCACGACTACCGGGCAAGCAGCGTGGGAAACAACCGCGGCGGAAACAGAGCCCATGACCATGCCGGACAGGCCGCCCATGCCGCGCGAACCCATCACGACCATGGTGACGTCATGAGACATTTCCAGCAGCATGTCGATAGGAGAACCCTCTGCGATGGTGTGCCCAATCTTGAGCTCTGGGGCTACCTCGTGAGCGATTGCACGGGCTTCCTCGATCTTTTCCAGGGTTTCATCCTGCAAATCATCGTAGAGGTCCTTCGGCGGGACCATACCTTCTGCATACAGGAACTGCGGTATAGTATAGCTCGATGCGATGCGCAGGGGGATTTCCCTCTTCATCGCCGTATTTGCTGCCCAACGGACGGCGTTCTTTGAGGCGTCAGAGCCGTCGACGGCGACGACTACAATGTCTTCCTTAGCCATGATCTTTCCTTTCAGTGGTTATAACTTAATTATAGTACGGATTAGGCTTAATGGTTGACGGTTGCAGGATCAGAATTGGACGGAGAGAAAATTTCAAGAAGCATCCGGAATACGTCCCTTAACACCGCGCCAATTCCGTCAGAGAAAAAAGCCATCACCTGGTCCGCGAGAGAATTAATATCCATGCCAAACACACTAATACATCGCAGAAAAGGATTCACCCCTTTGCCCATCAAAAATGGGCTCAACCCTACGCGCGTGCGCACGCCGGAGGCAGGCCTTAGCACCTGGGATTTTCTCAGCGAAGTCATCTCCTCCCAGCGCCACCGCCACCCCAATGATGATGCACAGGCACTGCGCGAGCGATTTGCCGCGGGCGAGGTGGTCCTGCGCGATCAAACTCCCCTGAAGCCAGGTACCGTGCTCGGCAAGGATGTCGATGTCTTCTTCTACCGCATCCCCGCACCAGAAATACCCGTACCCTACGACATCCCCATCATCTATGAAGATGACAACATCCTGGTAGCAGATAAGCCCCCATTCATGGCCACCATGCCGCGCGCCCGGCACATCGTCGAAACCGCCACCGTTCGCCTCCGCCGTTCCACCGGAAACAACGAGTTAGTGCCGGCACACCGCCTCGACCGCCTTACTTCCGGCCTCCTTCTATTCACTAAGCACAAGGATGTCCGCGGCGCCTACCAGTCCCTCTTCGCGGAAAAGAAAGTCCACAAGACCTACCAGGCGGTCGCGGAATTCCGCCGCTTGCCGACGCCCCTCCAATGGTCCTCCCACCTGACTAAAACCCCCGGTGAAATCCAGGGCCGGATAGCAGATGGTGAACCGAATGCTTTCACCACACTAGAATCGGTACAACCCATTGATAAGGCCCCTTACGAAAAAGTTCACGGTCCGCTGCCAGATCTTGGTCTCTACACCCTAAAACCACAGACTGGAAAGACCCATCAATTGCGGCTGCACATGTGGCAGGCGGGCATACCGATCCTCGGCGATCCGGTCTACCCCACTATTTTCCCCGAGGAGGCCGAAGACATGGCCATACCCATGCACTTAACAGCAACGGACTTAGAATTCACGGATCCACTCAGCGGAAAGCCGCGCCATTTCACCTCTGGCCTTCCATTGGCCATGCACAAGTTGCTTTAAGCTGTGGGTGGCCGACATTACCTACGTGCGTACGAAGAAAGGCTTTGTGTACACCGCGTTTGTCACTGACGTTTACTCCCGACGGATCGTCGGATGGGCATTATCGGACTCGATGCGCACCGAGGCATTGCCGCTGCAAGCACTCAATCAAGCGACCCAAGTGTGCGAGGGAAACAACAGGTCTTATTCACCATTCGGATCACGGCTTATAGTACGTCAGCGTTGTCTACAACCAGCGACTTGCCCAGCACGGGATCACTGTTTCTATTGGGATTGTTGGCGACTGAAATGACACTGCACTGGCTGAAAACGTTAACGGCTCTTACAAGAACGAGCTGATCCATACTCGCAGGTGGAATGACGTTGTCGAGGTAGAAATCGCCACGTTTGAGTGGGTGTCATGGTGGAACGAGGTAAGGCTCCACCAAAGCCTGGGATATCGAACCCCAGCCGAGGTGGAAACCGAATTTTGGAAGAAGAACTCGCAACAGGGAATAATAGAAATCAAGGAACATGCCTAGGAACAAAACTCGGGGCACTTCACTCATGGAATGAGCGACAAGGCTCCTAGCTGGTTTAGTACAGATATTCCCACTTAGGATTTATGGAAATGGCAGTAGCACCAGAGCGTCATTTTGATTTAAAGGCCGCTGCGTTCTCTTTGGCGGAAATCCTTAATAGGGACGCTTTGAGTGAAAATAGGTTTAGGGATGAGGACGCTACATCATTGCCTAAATTTCGTGGCGTCGCTGCTTGGATTAATACCTTTTTATACATTGTTTTAGAAGTGGAAACTCCTAACGGTACAGCCTTTGTAGGGTTTGAAACCATTTTTCATCCTGAGGGAACTTTTCGAGACTACTCGGTTGAGTATGAAAATGTCCACGACTTATGGGCGTACGAAATTGCTGGCGAATCGTTTCTTAAAAAACTCGATTTTGAAGATTCAAATCGTATCACTTGGTTGAAAACTGATAGGAAAAGTTTCGTTCCTTCTACATGGTGCGATTTGCTCGATTTTAATGATGCATCGATTCGAATATGGATGCAGGATTAAAGGCTTTTCCTTTTGACTATTGCCACGAGGGGCGGCCAAGTCCGGTGGAACGGTATATCTGTCCTTTCTGAATCGGTGGATCGGGGGACAGTGTCAGGGTCGGTGTTGGGGTCCGGCTCGGGGTTGATATTGGTTCATTAAGAGGCTGCCTCGATGGTGTCTGCGTCGTTGGCGTGGACGGTATTGGTAGCTATCAGGCGTCGGGTTTGTTCCAAGCTTGCTAGTGACATATAGCGTTTTTGCTGAATCCAATCGTCATGCTGTTCAGCTAGTACCGCGCCGACGAGGCGGATGACTGCTGCGCGGTTGGGAAAGATTCCTACAACGTCGGTACGCCGCCTGATTTCACGGCTCAAACGCTCCGTTGGATTATTGGACCATACCTTCGTCCATACAGCTTTGGGCGTGGTTGTAAACGAGAGTATCTCATCTAATGATTCTTCCAGGTAGTCGGCTGCGTCAGGGAAACGCTCGGTACAGAAATCGGACCTGACCCCCGGACAGTGGACACGTCGGGGGTCAGGAACCTGCTGATACGCTCTTGCGGTCACCCCACCTGTTGGCAGCGCGAATTAAGTGCACGATACAGGTTTGGACCATTGAATTCGGCCATGTTGCCTCTACAGCCTGCGGCAAGCCTTTCAGCCCGTCACAGCAGACAATAAAGACGTCTTTGACCCCACGGTTAGATAAGTTGGCACATATCTGCGCCCAAAATGAAGCGCCTTCTTCTTTGGCAATCCATAGACCCAAAATGTGCTTGATACCATCTAAGTCCACGCCAATAGCCATGTACGCGGACTTATTGACAACCCTGCCACCATCGCGGACTTTAATGCGCAACGCATCCAGGAAGATAACGGGGTAGAACTCATCTCACTGGCGGTTTTGCCAGACCATGACCTCATCGCCGACGGCATCAGTGACCGGGGAAATTGTTTCATGAGAAATATCTACCCGCATCGCAGTAGCCATCTGATGCTGGATATCCCGAATGGTCATTCCGCCGGCATATAAACTGACAATCATATCGTCAACATCTATCAGCCGCCTGGAGCCTTTAGGCACCATCGTAGGAGAAAAACGTGCCGTTTCTATCTCGTGGAACATCAATGCTTACTGGCCCGTAATTAGAATCTACGGTTTTCGGATACGTCCCATTGCGGTAATTATCCGTTCCAGCAGTAGCTTTAGCTGCTCTATCACCGGATGTATAGCCCAGGTGGGTATCCATTTCCGCGTTCAGCCTGCGGGTAATTGAAGCTTGCAACATACCGCGAACCAGGTCATTGGCATCCGTGGTGGAAGTGCCTAGCTCATCAATAAGTTTCGCCATCTCAGGGTTAGCAAGAAGCTTCTTTTCAATCGCATCAATCTTGGCCTTATCAGCCGGATCTCGTCGTGCCACACTAGTCATTCTGGCTTATCTCCTTATGCAGGTTGGGAACCTACACACAAACCATTAGACACTCTCTTATTTTCTTCTCCCCGTAGGGAACTATTTTTGCTTTGATTCATAGACCCCAAGGCTACGTCAATTGATTATTGCTCCTAACCAGTACGGATGGAAAACTTGGCACCTTATGAGCATTGCGGGTATTTACCGACCCAACCACCCCTTCTCAGAAGCAAAGAACTCAAAGAGCTTATCAAATTGCTCAACTACACTCTTTCGATCAACCGCTGGCGGAGTCCACCACTGGTTAGCGGGTCCCTCCTGCTGATGGTTTTGAGGATCCGCCCAGACGTCACCGCCAATGAAAAGACGATCCATGACAGTAGATTCTGCTTCAGTAGGGTTGTTTAAATACTGCTCAAAGCCTTGCCTTACGTAAAAAGACTTAAAGATATTTCTACAATTTAGAAAGGCCTCACCGGCGCTTGGTCCACCTTTGTCAAAAAGAGCCTGAATGGCCCAAGGTCCGTCATCGCGACATTCCCACCGAAGGAATTCATAAGCAAGGTCTTCGAGTTCGTCGAGGTCGGGCCATGTAGGGTTTCGCGCACACTCAAGAATGTCTTTTTCCCAAACCTCCGCGAGTGCTACCGGACAATTGGACCACAACCATAAGTATCGACCGAGCACTTCTGGCTTTGTGCAATCAATCTTCACTGCGGCACTCTTGTAAGCCTTCGCAGATAGTGCAACTGAAGCTTAATCTTCAGAAAGTCCTTCAACTATTGAAGAAATCGCGCCTGGATCGAAAACCCATATAACGTCAGGCTCTTTATGTTCTAGCCATACCGCCATAATTCGCGCCCCCAGTGGGGATGACTTATTGGCCGCATCCCAACCAAGCAGGTCTCGCACCTTTACAGGGCTAACGCCAGACTTAATTTGAATACTTATTGTTTCGAAGCTCATCTTCCAAGTGAATGGCGATCCGGCTCTTATGCCTTTTCTTTGTTTCAACGTGAGCGGAAGGATAGGGATCTGGCAGCTAATGTCTAGCCCATTGTCGTCCATTGTCAACAAGTTGGTTGCAATTCCTGCACTCTCGAGTGCGGCCACTACTTGTAGCTCGGCCAGCTTCCCTCGTACTGTATTCGAAGTCCTCAACATGAATGTTATTTTAGTTAAAGAAGACCACTTCAAAGTGAAGAGAAAATAACGGGTACACCCTATCCACCACACCTGACACTAGGGGGTAAAACCACGACACCTACCACGCATTCCCCCAGCTCGACAGTGTACACGTCGCAAATACAAGCGGGGGTAAAACACCAAGTAGTCCCCGAAACACCAACCACCCACAATTATTCGGGATGGTGGTCTTTCGGGGACTACCGTATAAACACTATTTTATTATTCTTTTTGTTGTTTGGTGTCGGCGGTGACTTACTCTCCCACAACCTCCCGGTTGCAGTACCATCAGCGCGTACAGGCTTAGCTTCCGGGTTCGGAATGGGACCGGGCGTTTCCCTGCAGCTATGAACCACCGACAAACCTATCAGAACACTACCCACTGTGTGTGGTGTTGTGTCAGATACTGCATAGTGGACGCGACACACACGATAATGTGTATTTTTGTTTGTTTACTCGCTAAACAAGAACACTCTTCAACTTCCCTTAAACCACATGGTGTTTGGGTTGTTGTGGTGTGTTTGTTTTGGTCAATTAGTACCAGTAGCCTTCACACCTTACAGTGCTTCCAAGTCTGGCCTATCTACCCCATAGTCTTTAGGGGACCTCAAAAGAAACCTCATCTTAAAACAGGCTTCCCGCTTAGATGCTTTCAGCGGTTATCCCTTCCGTACGTAGCCAACCAGCGATACCCCTGGCGGGATAACTGGCACACTAGAGGTACGTCCGTCCCGGTCCTCTCGTACTAGGGACAGCCTTCTTCAAGTTTCAACGCGCGCGGCGGATAGAGACCGAACTGTCTCACGACGTTCTGAACCCAGCTCGCGTGCCGCTTTAATGGGCGAACAGCCCAACCCTTGGGACCTACTCCAGCCCCAGGATGCGACGAGCCGACATCGAGGTGCCAAACCATCCCGTCGATATGGACTCTTGGGGAAGATCAGCCTGTTATCCCCGGGGTACCTTTTATCCGTTGAGCGACACCACATCCACAAGTAGGTGCCGGATCACTAGTCCCGACTTTCGTCCCTGCTCGACATGTCTGTCTCACAGTCAAGCTCCCTTGTGCACTTACACTCACCACCTGATTGCCAACCAGGCTGAGGGAACCTTTGGGCGCCTCCGTTACATTTTGGGAGGCAACCGCCCCAGTTAAACTACCCACCAGGCACTGTCCCCAACCCAGATCATGGGCCAAGGTTAGATGCTCAATCCGATCAGAGTGGTATTTCAACAACGACTCCACCACCACTAGCGTGACGGTTTCACAGTCTCCCACCTATCCTACACAAACCGAACCAAACACCAATACCAAGCTATAGTGAAGGTCCCGGGGTCTTTTCGTCCTGCCGCGCGTAACGAGCATCTTTACTCGTAATGCAATTTCACCGGGCCTGTGGTCGAGACAGCAGAGAAGTCGTTACGCCATTCGTGCAGGTCGGAACTTACCCGACAAGGAATTTCGCTACCTTAGGATGGTTATAGTTACCACCGCCGTTTACTGGGGCTTAAATTCTCAGCTTCGCAGCCAAAAGACTACTAACCGGTCCTCTTAACCTTCCAGCACCGGGCAGGCGTCAGTCCATATACATCAACTTAACGTCTTCGCATGGACCTGTGTTTTTGATAAACAGTCGCTTCCCTCTATTCTCTGCGACCCCACAACACTCCAACCGCAAGGGTCTTCACATCACAGGGCCCCCCTTCTCCCGAAGTTACGGGGGCATTTTGCCGAATTCCTTAACCACAGTTCACCCGAACGCCTTAGTATCTTCAACCTGACCACCTGTGTCGGTTTAGGGTACGGGCCATACACACACTCGCTAGAGGCTTTTCTCGACAGTACAGGATCACCACCATCAACCCTCATAGGGTCTACGCATCACGCCTCAACCTATATGTGCGGCGGATTTACCTACCACACGGCCTACACGCTTACACCACCAATCCACTAAGTGGCGCGGCTACCTCACTGCGTCACCCCATCACTTGAACCACACATCAGGCCCCACGACATCAACACCACCAACACTCAAAAAAGTGCCAAGGTAGCGTATCCGCAGTGGTTAGTATCCGTGCTTTATCATGGGCGCACATGTACGGGTACCAGAATATCAACTGGTTATCCATCGACTACGCCTGTCGGCCTCGCCTTAGGTCCCGACTCACCCTGGGAAGACGAACTTGACCCAGGAACCCTTAGTCATCCGGCGGTAAGGATTCTCACCTTACAATTCGTTACTCATGCCTGCATTCTCACTCGCACACAGTCCACGCCTCCTCACGGTAACGCTTCCACCCATGCACGACGCTCCCCTACCCAAACAACAAAAAATTGTTGCTTGCCGCGGCTTCGGCGGTGTACTTGAGCCCCACTACATTGTCGGCGCAGAACCACTCGACCAGTGAGCTATTACGCACTCTTTCAAGGATGGCTGCTTCTAAGCCAACCTCCTGGCTGTCTTCGCGATCCCACATCCTTTTCCACTTAGTACACCCTTAGGGGCCTTAACCGGCGATCTGGGCTGTTTCCCTCTCGACTATGAAGCTTATCCCCCACAGTCTCACTGCCGCACAACACAATTGATGGCATTCGGAGTTTGGCTGACATTGCTAAGATTGTAGTCCCGCTCAACCAACCAGTCGCTCTACCTCCACCAAGCTAATACGACGCTGCACCTAAATGCATTTCGGGGAGAACCAGCTATCACGGAGTTTGATTGGCCTTTCACCCCTACCCACAGCTCATCCCCGCAGTTTTCAACCTACGTGGGTTCGCGCCTCCACAACCTCTTACAGCTGCTTCACACTGGCCATGGGTAGATCACCCCGCTTCGGGTCCAGGACATGCCACTTATCACCCCATTAGGATTCGGTTTCCCTACGGCTACCCCACACGGGTTAACCTCGCGACATGCCGCTGACTCGCAGGCTCATTCTTCAAAAGGCACGCCATCACACAATAAAAAGTGCTCTGACGGATTGTAAGCACATGGTTTCAGGAACTATTTCACTCCCCTCCCGGGGTACTTTTCACCATTCCCTCACGGTACTATCCACTATCGGTCACACTGAGTATTTAGGCTTACCGGGTGGTCCCGGCAGATTCACAACAGATTCCACGAGCCCGTTGCTACTCGGGAACCCAACAACCCCCACATCATCATCTTCAGCTACAGGACTCTCACCTACTCCGGTGGGCCATTCCAAACCACTTCACCTAACAACAATGCAAAAAAGGGCGTGCCACTGGTAGATGACACAAAATCAGGCCCCACAACACCGCACACACAACCCCTACCAGGTATCACATGCACACGGTTTAGCCTCATCCACGTTCGTTCGCCACTACTAGCAGAATCATTATTATTTTCTCCTCCTACGGGTACTGAGATGTTTCACTTCCCCGCGTAACCCCCACAACAGCTATGAATTCACTGAAGGGTAACCCCACATAACCAGGGCCAGGTTTCCCCATTCGGACATCCTCGGATCAACGCTTTATTGACAACTCCCCGAGGCTTAACGCAGCCTTACACGTCCTTCATCGGCTCAGCATGCCAAGGCATCCACCATGCGCCCTAAATAACGAACACACCAACCACCACACACAAACCACACAACACGAAGCCATGCAGCCAGCATGTGGCAGCAACAAGTGAACTTGACAAAATAAACAAAAAGAAAAATCACATCACACACACAAGACACCACCCACAAAAGCAGGCGGCATCATGTGAGATGCTCGCGTCCACTATACAGTTCTCACACAACACCCCAACCAGCAACACACACCACACAACACACGGCATGCATCAACTAGTCAGGCACACACAAAAGGGGATAATGCCCCAGACACCCAACAATGCACCAACGACTTACCAATCAACTTTACTTCCTGTATGCATGGACACTTTTACGCATGTCACAAAGCACTGTCTCAACACTTAGACCCTGCTGATTAAGGTGTATGTCCTACCCGGAATTTCCAAACATCGGTGGCAGCAGAACACTCGCCTACTCAACCACCAACCCACCATCAAACAACAGTGGACAACCCACAACTGTGGGTCATGGCTGCAACTGCAGCCAAAATAAAAGCTCCTTAGAAAGGAGGTGATCCACCCGCACCTTCCGGTACGGGTACCTTGTTACGACTTCGTCCCAATCGCCGATCCCACCTTCGACGGCTCCCTAACACGTTTAGGCCACCGGCTTCGGGTGTTACCAACTTTCATGACGTGACGGGCGGTGTGTACAAGGCCCGGGAACGTATTCACCGCAGCATTGCTGATCTGCGATTACTAGCGACTCCGACTTCATGGGGTCGAGTTGCAGACCCCAATCCGAACTAAGGCCGGCTTTCAGCGATTCGCTCCACCTCACAGTGTCGCAGCGCGTTGTACCGACCATTGTAGCATGTGTGAAGCCCTGGACATAAGGGGCATGATGATTTGACGTCATCCCCACCTTCCTCCGAGTTAACCCCGGCAGTCTCTCATGAGTCCCCAACCAAATGCTGGCAACATAAGACAAGGGTTGCGCTCGTTGCGGGACTTAACCCAACATCTCACGACACGAGCTGACGACAACCATGCACCACCTGTACACCAACCACAAAGGGAAACTACATCTCTGCAGCGATCTGGTGTATGTCAAGCCCAGGTAAGGTTCTTCGCGTTGCATCGAATTAATCCACATGCTCCGCCGCTTGTGCGGGCCCCCGTCAATTCCTTTGAGTTTTAGCCTTGCGGCCGTACTCCCCAGGCGGGGCGCTTAATGCGTTAGCTACGGCACGAAAGTCGTAGAAAGACCCTCACACCTAGCGCCCACCGTTTACGGCATGGACTACCAGGGTATCTAATCCTGTTCGCTACCCATGCTTTCGCTCCTCAGCGTCAGTAACTGCCCAGTAACCTGCCTTCGCCATCGGTGTTCCTCCTGATATCTGCGCATTTCACCGCTACACCAGGAATTCCAGTTACCCCTACAGCACTCAAGTTATGCCCGTATCGCCTGCACGCCCGGAGTTAAGCCCCAGAATTTCACAGACGACGCGACAAACCACCTACGAGCCCTTTACGCCCAGTAATTCCGGACAACGCTCGCACCCTACGTATTACCGCGGCTGCTGGCACGTAGTTAGCCGGTGCTTCTTATCTAGGTACCGTCACAAAAAGCTTCGTCCCTAGCGAAAGGAGTTTACAACCCGAAGGCCTTCATCCCCCACGCGGCGTCGCTGCATCAGGCTTGCGCCCATTGTGCAATATTCCCCACTGCTGCCTCCCGTAGGAGTCTGGGCCGTATCTCAGTCCCAATGTGGCCGTACACCCTCTCAGGCCGGCTACCCGTCGCCGCCTTGGTAGGCCATTACCCCACCAACAAGCTGATAGGCCGCGAGCTCATCCTACACCGAAAAAACTTTCCAACCACCACACTAAAGATGGTTCCTATCCGGTATTAGACCCAGTTTCCCAAGCTTATCCCGAAGTGCAGGGCAGATCACCCACGTGTTACTCACCCGTTCGCCACTCGAGTACCCTGCAAGCAGGGCCTTTCCGTTCGACTTGCATGTGTTAAGCACGCCGCCAGCGTTCGTCCTGAGCCAGGATCAAACTCTCCACAAAAAGAATTTCAGAACAACAAAATCCTGAAAAGGCCGTGAAAAGCCCAAACCTAACCAAAAGAACAAACCACCACAAACCCACAAAAGCAGGCCCATGCTGGCGTCCAAAAATTACTACAAAGAAAAAATCACTGCCTCCCCAACCCGACGGGGCACAAAAGGGAGACAAAAAAGTTGAACACAATCACATGCCAACCAATCCATCAATGCAGCCGAAACACTAAACAGTATTCAAAAAGATGCGTATTTCAACACCTTACCGGCACACACCAACCAACAAACCAAATCTAGGCTTGCCGACCAACAGACCAATCAACACACAACCATGCACACAAAAATAAAAAATAAGTACATTGGCACACTATTGAGTTCTCAGACATCATCACCACACAACAGCTACATGCCTAAAAGCATGGAACTCGTTGCGAGTAAAAAATTGTTTTCGTCAGGGCCTGTTTTCCTATCGCCGCTTCAGCCAGAGACAGTGTCTGTCTCTGTGGGGCGCTGTCGGTCGCGCTGACTCGTATTAAGTTACACACCGCTTTAAATTTTCACAAACTCGCTGGTCAGCACGAATTTCGGACACTTTTATTTCATGCCAAGCCAGCCCGCAAGGCCTTTCTCCCACAGGCTGCTTATGCGGCGTGCATACATCGGCAGGGTTACGGCCCATACGGCGTAGATGCCAAGGCTTATAAACATCCCCACCGCGGCCGAGACATAGCCTTGGGCGAAAAGCCAGACCAGCACTGCGATACCGAGGAGGTACGCGACAAAGACTCCAAGGGTCCTCTTCTCTAGGAACTCGAGGTACGTAAGCCCAGGTACGGTGACGGCCGCGATTGCGGTGATGCCGGCGGCGACCTCGATTGTGTTCCCCCAGAAAGAAAGGGCCAAGCCCACGGCGGCGCAACCAAGGATGGGGATGAGCCCGGTCATTGCGGTCATGGAAGCCCAGCGGCGACGCGTGCCGCCGAGCGTGACGTAATCCCTGAGCGTATCGCGCAACATGCCCATGGGCTGGCTGCTAAAGAAGGCGAAGAATACCCAAGCAATGAAAGCGATGAATTCCATCGGTCCCCACAGCGTGCTCATTAGCGAAAGCACAACGTTGATGGCTAAAAATACGACGACCAGCACCCACATGCGGACCTGGCGGCGGTATACAGCCTGCGCGTCGAGCGTCGGCGGGAAACGCCCAAGCTTGGATGCAATTCCCAAAGGGGTCGTCGAGTAGCCCGTCCTGGTTGGGGTTGGTTCGCGCCACAGTGCCCATGCCAATGCCGCCGCATAAACAGCCAACGCCCACCAGCCCTGCCGTGCAGCCGTTCCTGCCATGGCCACGACAGCGAAAACCGTGACTATAATCCGGCGATGTTCATTCCATATCTGTGAGCTCAGGCCTAGTACTTGGTACTTATCAAAACTGGGTTGATACGTCAGGATGGGCACAAGGGGCAAGAGCAAGGTGACAGTTCCCCACTTTTCGCCAAAAAGTACGGGGTAAACCGCAATGAAGAAGAGGACTGTAACCCAAACCCATTCCGTTGTGTGCCATAGAAGTTTCATGACTGCTCCTCCAATGCTCGGACAGCCTTTTCAAGTGATACCTCTGCTACCCGGAGATGATGTTCGTTGGCATAGCGGAAGACGGGATCGGGCGAGGTAGTGCGGGCATCGACAAGCACCTGGTCTCCCAGGCTTGTTGAAGCGCGCTCCAATACCGGCAGGTCCAGTGCGGAAATTGCCTCGGAGATCGCCTCTTCGGGCCCGCTGATTTCCAGGAAGGAATCAACAAATTCGTCCACGGGACCGCTAATGGGGTGCTCCCCCATAAGGGAAATAGTGTCCAACAACCCCTCTATTTCATTGAGGTGATGGGTGGATACCACGATGGTGCGACCGTGCTCTTCACGGAGGACCTGGTAAAAGAGTTCGCGCCGTGGCAGGTCGAGACCCAGATAAGGCTCGTCCAAAAGCATTATTTCGCAGCCAGAGGCAACGGCGAAAACAAATCCCAACGCCGATTTTTGCCCTCGCGAGAGCGCAGAATACGCCTTATTTGGGATGTCGAAGCCGGCGATGAGGTCGTCATATCGCTCCGCATTCCAGTTGGGCCATCGCACCTGGCCGACGGCGCCGAGCTTCTTGCTGCCCCACGAATCCGGCAGCGGATTGTCGATGCCCATGAGGATTACCCGGTTGAGTACAGATTGGTTATCAAAGGGCTGGCGGTCGAAGACCGTGATGCGGCCGGATTGAATTTGGCCGGCGATTTTTCGCAATAAGGTGGTCTTGCCAATTCCGTTGCGGCCCACCAAGCCATGGGTAAGACCTGCGGAAAAGGTGAAATCGCGGGTAGTAATCATGAGTACATTCCTCTGCTTTCTGCAACCCGATCGAAAAGGTCATGGAGCTGGGCGCGGTTGTAGCCCAAGCGAACTGCTTCATCGACAAGCGGGGCCATATACTCCGCGGCGAAGTCGCCTCGCCTGCGCTCGCGGATGGCACGCGAAGCACCCTCGGCCACAAACATGCCAATGCCCCGCCGCTTTTCCAGCACCCCTAAGTCCACCAAGAGGGTGATCCCCTTCCGCGCGGTTGCGGGGTTGATGTTGTGGAAATCCGCCAACTCATTGGTGGAAGGTGCCTTATCGCCCTCCGCCAGAGTGCCGTCCACAATGGTGTCTTCCACCAAAGACGCAATCTGCCGAAAGAGCGGTTGCGTGGAGTTGTCCATCATCACCTTCGGCTCGTTAGTTACTTAGTTAGTTGGGTAACTAACCATATAACACACTTGCCGACGCCGCAATGGTCACCGAAAACTTTTCATTTGCGGCCAATATGCTGGGAATTGGCGAATTATGATCGACGTTTCGGGGTGAATAAGGCACACTGGAGGTAACAAAGAATTTTATTTAGAACAATTAGAACGGAACTTAGGAGCCATGCTTGAACGCACACTTGTCTTTGTCGATACCTCATACCTGCTCGCGAGCTTTTATAACTCCTGGGAAACGGGGGCCCGCGCGCAGCTAGAAATCGATCTGCCCGAGGTAGTCAGCACCATGGGCGGAATGATCGAGGAGCAATTAGGCAACCCAATTCAGCGCCAATACTGGTACGACGGAATCCCGGATACCGGTCCGCACCGCTACCAACGCGCCCTTCGCACCTGCGAGGGCGTGCAATTGCGCACGGGACAACTTATTGAATGGGGCGAGCGACGCACCCAAAAGGGCGTAGACACCCGGCTTGTAGCCGATATGGTCATGGCCGCCGTGAAGAACCAGTTCACCGACTTTGTGCTGGTCAGCGGCGACGCGGACATGATTCCCGGCGCGCAGACCGCCGTGGACAATGGCATCCGCGTGCACCTGTACGGGTTTGGCTGGGATTCCATGTCCGCAGCGCTGCGCCATACGTGTGATTCCACCACCATTTTGGATCCCCGCGAGGACTTCGCGGATTCCATGGAGCTGCAGGTTCTCGAGGGCCCGCTTCCCCCAGTGGTCCGCGATGCAGCGCAGAAGGCAGAGGGAGCAGAAGAGGAGCTTCCAGGCGCCGAGCACTGCGACGAGTGCGAGGAGCCCTCCGAGGTGGAAACCGCATTCGGCACCCCGGAAAAGCCGACGCCGGCGCCTGCCCCAAAGCCTGCGCCACCTCAAAGCGCACAGCAGGCCGCAACCCCAACCCCACAAGAGCAAGACAAGCCCACTGCAGAAGCGGAGAAGGGCCCTGCCGAAGAGGCCGAGGCTACCGATCAAGCAGCACCAAAGCCTGCGCCGAAGCCGTCAATGATGGCACCGCGGCGCAAGCTGCGCTCGAAGTATGTCCCGCTGCCAGAAGAGGTGTGGAGCTCTGCTGGGTTCCAGTCGCCATTCGATGTGGGCCAGCAATACGCGTCGTGGTGGTTTGATAATGCCGCAAACGCAGAGCAGCGCGACCAAGCCCACTTACTGTCTGGCGGCGGATTGCCACCGGAGATCGACCGCCCGCTGCTGCAGTTCGCCTGCGAAACCCTGCATGAATACACGCTGACAGAAACCCAGCGCGTGAATTTACGCGATGGGTTCCACTCAGGGATTCGCGGCGTGCTTATCAATATCCGCCGCGAGAATTAATCCCCGGATTCGATTTCCTTCTTCTTGGCCATATCGGCGCGCAGCGCATCGAGCCGCGCGCTGGCCTTCATATCGTTGCCGGCCGCTTGAATCTCGCTCATGCGGTCGCCGCCGGTTGCCTGCTGCAATTCTTGGGCACCAAGGGCATCGGCATAGCGCTTTTCAATCTTGGCGCGGACGGAATCCAGGCTCGGCACGGAATCATCGGGGTTGAGCTCGTTCATGGAATCGAGCGCTTCCGCGTTCTTTTCCTGCATTGCAGCCTGATCCGCCTGCGCTTCTAGCTGGCTCACCTGTGCCAGCTGCTCCTTCAGGCGGGCCTCGGACTGTTTTTGCTGGTTCTTGGCCTGTTCAGCCGCCTGCTCCGCCGCCGCGTACTGCTGCTTGACGTCTTCCAGTTCCTGTTCCACCGCAACGAGCTGGGAGGCCACTACCTCAGCGGCTTGGTTGTATTCATTCGCCTTCTGTGGGTCCTCGGCGGAATCCGCAAGCTCCAATGCGCGCTGGGTTTGGGATTGGTAATCCTGCTGGGACTTCACCAGGCGGTTCATCTGCATTTCCAACTGAGACTTGTGCCCGATGATCTCTGCCGCATGATCAGAAATCTCTTGGTGCTGTTCCTTGGCGGCCTTAACCGCCTGCTGGATTTGGACCTTTGGATCGGCGTTCTCATCAATCTTTTGATCGAGAGAACTCATCACGTACTTCCAGCCCTTGCTGAAGGGGTTAGCCATCACAATCTCCTTTGGTCATAAAAAAGACGCTTTCTAGCGAGTTTAGCGATACTCACCAGAAAGCGCCGTGGAAGCTCTGAAAATTCAGATTCTATGCCTGCTGTGCGTTCTGCTCTTCAACCTGGCGGCGAACCTCAGCCATGTCCAGGTCCTTGACCTGCTTGAGCAGATCCTCCAGCGCTGCGGGCGGCAGTGCGCCAGCCTCGCGGAATACGAGGATGCCATCGCGGAAGATCATCAGGGTAGGAATGGACTGAATCTGCAGCGCGGATGCAAGGCCCTGGTTTGCC
Source organism: Corynebacterium accolens (assembly GCF_023520795.1). Taxonomy (NCBI): domain Bacteria; kingdom Bacillati; phylum Actinomycetota; class Actinomycetes; order Mycobacteriales; family Corynebacteriaceae; genus Corynebacterium; species Corynebacterium accolens. The sequence continues at coordinate 2,387,069 of NZ_CP046605.1, forward strand.
TCGGTGTCCAGCTTGGCAAAGGTAGCATCGGTGTGCTCCTCGGATGCCTTCTCGTAGACAGGGGCAAAGCGCTTACATGGGCCGCACCAGTCCGCCCAGGCATCGACAAGCGTAATGCCTTCGCCGGTTACGGTCTGTTCAAAGTTCTCTTCAGTGACATCAATAGTAGCCATACTCGTTGTAACTCCTTTACATTATGGTTTATTCCCCACCGTACCTAAATTTCTTCCTTGCCTGATACCCCTAGGGGGTATAGCATAGAGGCATAAGCAATCGAGAAAGGATGATAGTCATGGCAACGAAGAACTACACCGTAGAAGGAATGAGCTGCGGACACTGCGAAATGTCCATCCGCGAAGAGGTAGGCGAAATCGCCGGTGTGGACGCGGTTTCCGCAGACCACACCACCGGCGCAGTGTCTGTCTCCGGCAGCGATTTCACCGATGAGCAAGTAGCAGCCGCCGTAGCCGAAGCCGGATACGTCCTTAAGTAGGCGAATACTATGTCACACGTTGATCTCGGGGTCTCGGGCATGACCTGCACGTCCTGCTCTTCCCGGGTAGAACGCAAGCTCAACAAGGTAGACGGCGTTGAGGCGAGCGTTAACTTTGCCACCGAATCCGCCTCTATTGAGTTCGATCCGGAGACTTCTACGCCTGCGGATCTGATCAAGGTCGTCGAAGGCGCCGGATACAGCGCCTTCGATATGTCCGGCAGCGATGACGGCGACCAGGACGAGGACGCAGAGGGCACGCCGGTTGATGATGCCCGCGCTGCAGAACAAGAGAGCCTGCTGCGGCGCACCATCATCTCCGCGGTCCTGTCTGCCCCCATCATGGTTGTCTCCATGGTGCCTGCCCTTCAGTTCCAGAACTGGCAGTGGGCCTGCGCCATGCTGGCCACCGTTGTCTTCATTTTTGGTGGCGCCCCCTTCCACTCCGCTACGTGGACCAACCTGAAGCACGGCTCGTTCACCATGGACACCTTGATTTCCATGGGCACCTCGGCCGCCTACCTGTGGTCCCTGTACGCACTGTTCTTTGGCAACGCCGGCGAGCCCGGCATGACGATGAGCATGTCGTGGTCCTCCAGCTCGGCCGAGATGGACCATATCTACTTTGAGTCTGTGGGAATGGTCATTACCTTCCTGCTCCTCGGCCGCTGGTTCGAGGTCAAGGCCAAGGGGCAGTCTTCTGAGGCGCTGCGCACCCTGCTATCCATGGGCGCGAAGGAAGCCTCCGTGCTGCGGGACGGCGAGGAAAAACGCATTCCCATCTCCCAATTGCAGGTGGGCGATGTCTTCGTTGTGCGCCCGGGCGAAAAGATTGCCACCGATGGTGAGGTCGTCTCCGGCAATTCCGCCGTGGATGCCTCCATGATCACCGGTGAATCCGTCCCGGAAGAGGTGGGCGTGGGCGATACCGTTACCGGCGCCACCATTAACGCCTCCGGCAAGTTGGAGGTTAAGGCCACCCAGGTGGGCGAGGACACGGTCCTTTCCCAAATGGCCACGTTGGTTACCAACGCACAAGCCTCCAAGGCCCCCGTGCAGCGCCTAGTGGACCGCATTGCGCAGGTCTTCGTGCCGGTAGTCATCGGCATTTCCGTCCTCACGCTGCTGGTACACCTCATCTTTGGCGGCGTGGCGCCGGCGTTTATCGCCGCTGTCTCCGTGCTGATCATCGCCTGCCCTTGCGCGCTGGGCCTTGCCACCCCGACCGCCATCTTGGTCGGCACGGGGCGCGGCGCCCAGTTAGGCCTGCTCATTAAAGGCCCGGAGATCCTTGAGTCCACCAAGCAGGTCGATACCATCGTGATGGATAAGACCGGCACGGTGACCGCCGGGGAAATGTCCGTTACGGCCGTGCATGGCGATGTCCTCGAGTACGCCGCCGCCGTCGAGCGGAACTCCGAGCACCCCATCGCCCAGGCCATTGCCCGTGAGCGCGACGTGGAGCCCGGTACCGATTTTTCCACCAGCACCGCTGGCGTGGAAGCAACGGTGGATGGGGTGCGCGTGGGCGTCGGCAAGCCGCGTGGAGACCTAGGCCAGTACGCTGAGGCCTTCCGCGAGGCAGAGGCCGCGGGCGCTACTCCGGTGGCGGTGTACCTCGACGATGAGCTCGCTGGGCTCATTGAGGTCCGCGACACCGTCAAGCCCACCTCCGCTGAGGCCGTCCAGCAGATGAAGCAGCTGGGCCTGACCCCGCACCTGCTGACCGGCGATAATGAGGGCGCGGCCAAGCGCGTGGCAGAGGAAGTTGGCATCACCGAGGTCACGGCCGGCGTGATTCCGGAGGAAAAGGTCGACGTCATCAAGAAGCTGCAGTCCGAGGGGCACAATGTGGCGATGGTTGGTGACGGAGTCAACGATGCCGCGGCCTTGGCCCAAGCAGACCTCGGCTTGGCGATGGGCGCCGGTACCGACGTGGCCATCGAGGCCTCCGATATCACCCTGATGAATGGGGACCTGCGGTCCGCAGCCGATGCCATTCGCCTGTCCCGCCGCACGCTGCAGATCATTAAGGGCAACCTGTTCTGGGCCTTTGCCTATAATATTATTCTCATCCCCGTGGCGGCCTTTGGCCTGCTGAACCCGCTATTTGCAGGCATCGCCATGGCATTAAGTTCCGTATTCGTCGTCTCCAATTCCCTGCGTCTCCGGAAATTTTCCACCCAGCGCTATGATTAGCGCATGCTCAGCCGCAATGAACGATTAGACCGGCTCCCGGTCACCAGCAAACACAAGCGCCTACTCCTGGGCTCCGGCCTAGGGTGGGCGCTCGATGCTATGGATGTGGGGCTCATTTCCTTCATCATGGCCGCCCTGGCCGTGCACTGGGATTTGAGCAGCACCCAAACCTCTTGGCTCGCCTCTGTTGGCTTCCTCGGCATGGCTCTGGGAGCGACATTCGGCGGGCTCCTTGCGGATAAATACGGCCGCCGCCACATCTTCTCCCTCACCCTCTTGGTTTACGGCCTGGCCACCGGTGCCTCCGCCCTGGCCGGTGGGCTGACCATGCTTATCATCTTCCGCTTCATCGTCGGGCTGGGCCTGGGCGCGGAGCTGCCGGTCGCCTCCACTCTCATCTCCGAATTCTCGCCGCGCCGCATCCGCGGGCGCATGGTGGTCCTGCTCGAGGCCTTCTGGGCGCTCGGCTGGATCCTCGCCGCACTCATCGGCACCTTCATCGTCGGCGCCGGCGAAAACGGCTGGCGCTGGGGCTTTGCCGTGGGGCTTATCCCCGCAGCTTATTCGGTTTACGTGCGCTTGGGCTTGCCGGAATCGGTGCGCTTCCTCGAGTCCAAGGGCCGCCACGAGGAGGCCGAAGAGATTGTGGCATCCTTCGAAAAGGCCGCCGCGGGCCAGCCGCTTGACGATGCCCACCCGGAACCCACCGCCTCCACCGAGACCTCCATTTGGGGGCCGGGCCTGCGCCGCCGCACAGCGGCGCTGTGGACTATTTGGTTTTGCGTCAATTTCTCCTATTACGGCGCCTTCATCTGGATCCCGTCCCTGCTGGTTGCCGATGGTTTCTCGCTCGTAAAATCCTTCAGCTTCACCCTCATCATTACCTTGGCGCAGCTACCGGGCTATGCCACCGCCGCTTGGCTCATTGAGGTCTGGGGCCGGCGGATTACCCTCGCCGTATTCTTGGTCGGCTCCGCCGTATCCGCCGGGCTCTACGGCACCGCTAGCTCCGAGGTATTCATTATCATCGCCGGGTGCCTGTTGTCCTTCTTCAACCTCGGCGCCTGGGGTGCCCTGTATGCCATTGGTCCGGAGCTCTACCCCACCGCGCTGCGCGGGCGCGGTACGGGTGCCGCGGCGGGGTTTGGACGCATCGCCTCCATCGTCGCACCGCTCGTTGTACCGCCACTGATCGCGGCGACCGGCGCAGGATTCCTCTTCGTGCTCTTTGCGGCCGCATTCGCCATCGCCGCCGTAGCGGCATTTACTCTGCCTGAGCTGAAAGGTAAGGCCCTTGCTCGATAAATTAGCCCTTAGCGCCTGGATCGGCGTCATGGTAGCGCTGACCACCCTGAAGGCCTTCTTCCAGATCGGTTACCTGTGGAAGCCCGAAAATCAACGCGTCCGCGAGCTCCACTTAGTTCCCCTCGATGAATTCTCTGGCAATAGTTGGTTCGCCCCGATTTTTGAGTACGCCGGTAATACCGCCTTCTTCATCCCCTTCGGACTCCTAGTATTTACGCTATGCCGTTCCGTGAAAGTATCCACGGCCTGGGGATTCGCGCTGAGCTTAACGCTAGAGACGGCCCAATATGCCTTCGCGCTGGGCCGCACGGATATCGATGATCTGCTGTTTAATACCCTCGGCGCGCTCATCGGTGCAGCGATCGCCTACTGGTGCGGCCAACGCTTCTTCCCGGTTTGGCGGTGGCTCTCTCTGGCCGCTGCGGCGGTCTTTATCGTGCTGGTAATTCTGGGTCCCCGGTTAGGGGACCCCGCGGCCGTCGTGGACCTATAAGTCTTTTATCCGTGCGCCATGTTGACGAACTTGGAGTAGTGCAGCTGGTGGGCCACCTGGACGGTGTCAATAGGGCCGCCGCGGTGCTTGGCCAAGATAATATCCGCCTCACCGGCGCGCTCGTTATCGCGGTCCTGCGAGTCTGGGCGGTAAAGCAGCATCACCATATCCGCGTCTTGCTCCAAGGAACCGGACTCACGCAGGTCAGCCAATTGTGGCTTCTTGTCGTTTCGGGCTTCAGGTCCACGGTTCAGCTGCGAGATGGCAATCACCGGCACCTCAAGCTCCTTGGCCAATAGCTTGAGCTGGCGCGAGAACTCCGAGACCTCTTGCTGGCGCGACTCCACCTTTTTGCCCGAGGACATCAGCTGCAGATAGTCCAAAACGATGAGGTCGAGGCCGTGCTGCTGCTTGAGCCTGCGGGCCTTCGAACGAATCTCCATCATCGTCAGGTTCGGGGAATCATCAATAAATAGCGGTGCATCCTGAATGCGGTTGAGCGTGTCATCGATCTTCGCCCAGTCCTCCGTGGAGACTCCACCACTGCGCATATCGGTGAGCTTCACCTCGGATTCCGCGGAGAGCAGGCGCATCACGATCTCTGAGGCGGACATTTCCAAGGAAAAGATGACGGAAGACTTGCCATGCTGCAGCGAGCACGAGCGAATGAAGTCCATCGCTAGCGTGGACTTACCCACTCCGGGTCGCGCCGCAACGATGATCATCTGTCCCGCGTGCAAGCCATTAGTGAGCTTATCTAGGTCAATGAAACCTGTGGGCACACCCAATTCAACGCCACCGGCCTGCTGCAGCGCCGCCAACTCATCAATGGTGGGGTCAATCAGATCCCCCAGCACGCGGTAGTCTTCAGCAGTCTTGCGCTGGGCGATGGCAAAGACTTCCTGCTGGGCCCGGTCGATCACCGATTCAATCTCAGCATCCTCCGTGCCCGAAAAGCCCAGTTGGACCACGCGCGTACCGGCATCCACGAGCCGGCGCAGGACGGCCTTTTCCGCCACGATTTCCGCATAATAGCGGGCATTGGCCGCGGTGGGAACGGTAGCCAACAGGGTGTGCAAATAGGGTGCGCCGCCAACGCGCTCGAGGTTATTAAACCTATCCAACCGCGAGGAAAGGATAAGCGGGTCAATGTCTTGGCCCGCCGCGTAAAGGTCCAGCATCGCGCCATAAATTAGCGCGTGGGCCGGATAATAAAAGTCATCGGGCTCGAGCTCTTCAATAACTTCCATGACCGTATTGGGGCTAAGCAGCATTGCACCCAATACGCCTTGCTCGGCTTCCCGGTCCGATGGCGGCTGGCGATACTCCTCGTAGCGCTGCGGTTGATCCTGTTGGTACCGCGGCCGGCGCGCTACGGCGTTGTCCGGTGCCGGTGGTTCCGGTGGAAGCTGTTCATCATCAAAGCTCGCGTTGGTCATGTGTCCCCCTTGGTGTCCGTAAAGAGACCTTGCGTAACGCTGTCCAAGTTTAGACCAGCTCCCGGACACTACCCGCCTGGGTATAACTTCCACAGTTATCCACAGGGGCTTGTGGAATTACCAGGTAGTCCAATCATCGCTTTCCATTTACCGAGGTCACGGCTGTGGATAACTTGCCGCCTTTCTGACCTGCGGTGATAATAACCGCTGGTCAGGGAGTTATTTGCAGGTGTGAAAATTACCACATGATAGTGGAATATGGCCTGTGACCAGCGGCTAAGGCAAGCAAAAATCTTGGTGGGAAAGAACGCCGAATTCCACATTCATCCACAGATTTTCACAGTTATCCACAGGCCAATTGGGCAGGCAAAAGGCCCCAAGAATTCTCCACCTCACATAGAGAATTCGTGGGGCCTTAAGCCATGCTGTTGTCTTTGGGTCTGTGGACCGTCGTGCGCTGCTTAGGCAGCGACGACCGAGAAGTTCACCTTGCCGAGCACGTCAGCGTGCAGCTTCAGCTCGACCTGGTAGTTGCCGGTCTTCTTGACCAGGCCCTTGGGCATATCAACGATACGCTTATCCAAGTTAGGGCCACCGGCCTTGGAGACGGCCTTGACAATGTCTTCTGCGTTAACGGAACCGAAGAGCTTGCCGGAAGTGGAGGTCTTAACCTTGACCTCAACGTTCGTCAGCTGCTCAAGCTGGTTGCGGACCTCGCGTGCGTGGTCCAGGTCGCGAATTTCGCGAGCTTCCTGGGCGCGCTTGATGCCCTCAATCTGCTTCTCAGCGCCGCGGGAAGCCACGATGGCCAAGCCGCGGGGAAGCAGGTAGTTACGTCCGTAGCCGTCCTTAACCTCAACAATTTCGCCAGCGGCGCCGAGGTTCTCAACGGCAGCGGTGAGGATCAGCTTCATGATCCCTGCCTTTCAATTGAGTTAGTTGAATAGTTGCGGGTAACAGACTTAGAACGGGGGTTCAGAATCAGCGCCTCCGAAACCACCAGCTGGCGGTGCGGAGTTCCACGGATCCTCTGCAGGAGCCTGGTTCTGCTGCTGCGACTGCTGCTGTTGCTGTCCTCCAAAGCCGCCCTGATTATTGTTATTCGAGCGCTGCTGCTGGCCGCCGCCATAGTTGCCGCCACCCTCACGGGGATTGCGGTTTACCTGTGCGGTGGCGTAGCGGAGCGACGGACCGACCTCATCGACGTCGATCTCAAACACGGTGCGGTTTTCACCCTCGCGGGTCTGGAAGGAACGCTGCTTCAAGCGGCCGGTAACGATGATGCGCATGCCCTTGCTCAGGGTCTCGGCGACGTTCTCCGCCGCCTGGCGCCATACGTTGCAGGTCAGGAACATAGCTTCGCCGTCTTCCCACTGGTTCGTCTGCGAATTATAGCGACGAGGCGTGGAGGCGACGCGGAAGTTAGCTACCGCCGCACCCGCCGGGGTGAAGCGAAGCTCGGGGTCAGCAACTATGTTGCCCACCACCGTAATATTGGTATCTCCCTGTGCCATGTCTTTACTCCTTATCGGTTACGTGGATTGTGCCTGATCCCAGTATCCGCTACTTGCTGTCGGTGCGCAGAACCTTGGTACGCAGGATGGTGTCGTTCAGGTTCAGGCGACGGTCGAGCTCGGAAACCGAAGGGTGCTCGCACTCCAGGTTAACGACGGCGTAAATGCCCTCTTCCTTCTTCTCGATGGGGTATGCAAGGCGACGCTTGCCCCATACATCGAGGTTCTCAACCTTGCCGCCGTCCTTGCGGACGATGTCGAGGTACTTATCTAGGGACGGGGTTACGGTGCGCTCATCCTGATTAGGATCCAGAATGATCATGACTTCGTAGTGACGCACGGACCTCATCACCTCCTATGGTCTAGTCGTTTTCGGCTGCATCACCTTTGCGGATGCAGCAGGAGGGTACGTTGCGTCAAGCAACCCCACCACAGTACCGCATATGACCGGCGAAAAGAAATCTATCCCGTCGTGGTGGCGGCGAAAAAGATAGCTCCCGTCGCGGGGATGATGGTGAGGAAAACGATGGCAAGGATGCCCAAGATGATGGGCCCGCGCTTATCTTCCCTGTTATGAAACAACCAAAAGGCCGCCATGACGCAGATAAAGCCCAACAAGATCGACACCATGCCGATTAATGTCACAATCATTGAAATACTCCCACCACTGGGTCGCGGCCCATATGCGCCGCACGCACTTTATCTTCCGTTCTATTCCACATTTGCCGCAGCACAATCACCGCCATCGCAATGATGAAGCCATCGCGCACGAGGATTGCCACGTCCAAGAGCTCGTGTGGAATGCCCTTATTATCGATGCCCAGCATGTGCCACATGAGCAGGGGCCATACGAGGGCATCGGCAAGCGCCCAGCCCAGAACCAACCGCCAACGCGGCACGGCCAAGGCCGCCGGAACCACCAGCCAGAGCGAATACTGCGGGGACCATACCTTATTGACCAGCAGGAACGCCGCGACGATGAGGAAGACCAACTCCGCTACCCGCGGGTTAAGCGGGCTGCGCCAGCCGGCCAGGGCAATACCGGCGCATAAAAGGATGAACGCCACGAGGGAGAAGGTATTTAAAAAGTCCTGGCTGAAAGAAATACCCAGATTCCGGCTAATCAGGGCATACAGGGTGGTCCATTCCGCACCGCGCTCCTGGTTCAAACGGAAAAATTCCGCCCAAGCGGCCGGGTATTTCAGGGCGATGGGAAGGTTGACCGCAAGCCACGCGGCGGCCGTAGCGACGGTGACCTTGGCAAAAGCGTCCCAACGGCGATTGCGCCAGGCAAGGACGAAAAACGCGCCCAGCAAAAATATCGGCCATAATTTGAAGGCGGTTCCAAGGCCAATGAGGATGCCGGCGAGCCAGGGGCGGTGGCGGCTAATGGCCAGCAGCGCGCTGACGGCGAAGGCGATGGCAGGTATATCCCAATTGCTAAAGGCATGGATGATAATCAACGGGCTGGCGGCCACCAGGATGGTGTCCCACGTGCGGTTTCCCACCAAGAGGTAGACCATGTAGATGACGCCGACCCAGATGCAAGCCATGACCAAGGCGGTGAGCCCAAAGTACCAGCCAGCGGCAGGCACACCGGCCCACTCCACGAGGCCATAGGTATGGCGCGAAATCCAACCCATCAGGCCCTGGAACATGCCCGCCAATACCGGGTATTCCATATAGCGGGTCAGGCCATCTTCCTGCCAGGAAAAGGCGTAGGGAAAGCCCGGTCGATCGAGGCCGCGGCCTTCATACAGCGGGACGATGTCGTTATAGCAAAAGGAGGTGTACTGGCGGTTGGCGGACCAATCCAGGTTGATGGTGCCGTCTTCGCCGCGGATGCCACCAGCGCAATTCGCCTTGGATAAGAACCCGCCGGCCAAGAAAACCCAGGCTACTGCGATCAGCGCGCGCAGCGGGGTCCACCACTGTGTGTGGCCATCCCGGGCAAAGCGTCCCCTTGGTCCGCCCAGGAACTCGATGACGCCCCGCGCCATCGGCTCGTCTGCGGCGGACATGCGCTGATCGTGGCTCACGCGTACCGCTCCTTGCTTAGCCTAAGAGGTCAGCCAGGCCGCCTTCGCGACCAAAGAAGTCATCTAAAGACGGGGCCTCGGGCCGGGCCGGCTCATTATTACCGCCGCCATTGCCGCGGTTGCCGCCGTTTCCATTATTGCCACCCTGGTTCTCGGGCTGCTGGGCCGGGGCATCATGGCCCGCATCCGGGGTCTCGGCAGGTGCTGGGCTGGCCTCTTCTTCTGGGGCGCCGTCCTGGGCTGGGCCAGTGTAGTTCTGCGCACCCTGCCCACCGGCACCGCCGCCTGGGTTATAGGCCGGGGCACCACCGCCGGCAGACACCGTGCCGAAGCGAACGGGGTAAGCCGAGGGGAATTGCTGGAATTCCTGATCCGCCAAGGCGTTATCCAATACGGACTTCCAGATCTTGGTCGGCGCGCCGGCACCGTACATGATTCCTCCGTACTGGTCGAAGATGGCGGAGGTATTATCCGCGGTACCAACCCACACGGAGGTAGCAAGCTGCGGGGTGGCACCGACCATCCACGTATCCTTGTTGGTTCCGGAATCGCCCAGCTGGGTCGTACCGGTCTTGGATGCCGAAGCGCGGCCGCCGGCCAGCGAACCATTGGACCATGCCGCCACCGGCGCCATGGCCTCAAGGACGTTATTGGCCACATTCGCGGAAACGCGGCGCTCGCCCTCATCGGTTGGGTGTTCATACAGAACTTCCCCGGCGGCATTTTCTACGCGCTGCACAAAGTGCGGGTTGTGCCAGACACCCTGGTTCGCGAGGGTAGACATCGCGGTTGCCATATCCAGCGGACGGGACTGGTACTGGCCCAAGACCACGCCTTCAAAAGGCTGTTTGCCGTTTTCAGTCAGCGTCTCTTCGATGCCCGGCAGCGAGCGGGCAACGCCCAAGGCGTGGGCCATATCCGCGGTGTCCTGGGTACCGTTTTTCAGATCGCTCTGCAGGCGCAGGTAAGAGGTGTTCAGGGACTGCTTGGTGGCCTCGCGCAGGTCGCAGACGCCACAGCCGCCGCCCACGTTGGTCACCAGATCGGAGCCCGGCAACTGGTACGGCGCGGAGGAGTAGTTGGTATCCAAGCTAATGCCCTGCTGCAGCGCAGCGGCAAGCGCCATGATCTTGAAGGTCGAGCCGGTCTGCAGCGGGGAGTTAGCGTAGTCCCAACCATTGGAATCATGCCCGCCAAAGTAGCCGCGCACCGCACCCGTCTTCGGATCGATGGTCACAGAGGCCGCGCGCGCATCTTCTTGCAGCGGCGCCAGCTGGTCATCGACTGCCTGAATCGTGTTGTTTTGCACGTTCATATCGATGGTGGTGGTAATGCGCAGGCCACCGGTGGATACCTGATTTTCCGTAATTCCTACGTCCTCAAGCTCGCGGATGACCTGGTCTTTAATGTGGCCATTCGCGCCTGGGGCTTCCGTGTATGCCGAGTACTCAGCGGGATCGCGGGTCTCCGGGAAGACCATTCCATCGCGCTCTTCCTTGCTGAGATCGCCCATGTCCACGAGGCCGTCCAGCACGTAGTTCCACCGGTTTTCGGAACCTTCCTGGTTCACGCGCGGGTCCAGGCCAGAAGGCGACTGGATCAGGCCGGCGAGCATGGCGCCTTCCTCGGGGGTGAGGTCCTTGGCGTCCTTATCAAAGTAGGCGTTGGATGCGGCCTGGATGCCGTAGGCATTGCGACCGAAGTAGACCGTATTCAGGTAGGCGTTGAGGATGTCCTCTTTTTCCCACTCGTTGGTCATCTTGATGGAGTAGATGAGCTCGCGCGCCTTGCGCACGTAAGAGTATTCGTTGCCCACCAGGGTGTTTTTCACGTACTGCTGGGTAATCGTGGAACCACCACCGGCGGTGTCATTGCCGGTGACCTTACCCAGTACCGCGCGGCCCAAACCGGTGAAGGAAAAGCCGGAGTTATCCCAGAAGTCGCGGTCCTCTGCGGCGAGCACGGAGTCCTGCACAAAGACGGGGACCTCATCCAAGGTCACGTGCGTACGGTTGCCTTCCGGCGGAACCAAACGCGCCAACTGGGTGTCGTTATCGGAGGCATAGATGGTAGAGACCTGGTTATTGGCCAGCTCTTTGGGCTCCGGAACGGTGTACTGCGAATAGGCATACGCAAAAAGGCCTGCAGGCAGTGCCACAAAAACCAATAGGAGGGCCACAACGACCCACGGCCAGATGCGGCGCTTTTGGGGTTCTTCGCCTTCTTTGCGGCGGTCCACCTTAGTGGACTCGCCAGTAGATTCCTTCTCGGTCACTGATTCGTGTCCTCATTCATCCCTGGTAACAAACTAAATAATTGCAGCTTACTGCCTAACGCGGTGCGTCGAAAACTAACACGCGTTAAAAGCCGTCGCAGAACGCAACAAATGATTCCAGCGGCAGTGCCGGCAGACCTCCACCTCGTGCACGGTAAATTCCAGGCCTTCGCCGACAAATTCCGCTATTTCTTTCTCGCTGCGGGCGCTCCCGGCGCGCCGGCCCAGGCTCTCGCCGTACACCCACCGGGTCAGGCGCAGGTCCTCCCCGCAGACCGGGCAGGGCTTATCCATGGTGCGGCCGTGGTGCTCAGCGGCGGCCCGGAGGAGGAAGTCCGCATCGCAGACCTCGTCGCGCCTCAGGTGCCCGGCGCGGTATTCGCGGACGTGTTGGGTGCGTTCCCACTCGTGGGAAAGTTCGTGCTTGAAGGCAACGGAATTCACCCGCATTATCTTAATTTCCTCTTCTTGATCGATCCATATGCCGTCGTGCTACCACCAGGCATAATTTCTGGCCTAACGTTGCGCAGGCACCACACAGCAACGAATTAATAAAGGAGCATAGTGTGTCTGACAAAGTAAAGGTCGCCATCGTCGGCGTCGGCAACTGCGCCACGTCCCTCATTCAGGGCGTGGAGTTTTACCGCAACGCCGCAGTGGAGGAAAATATTCCTGGCCTGATGCACACCCAGTTTGGGCCCTACCACGTCGGCGATATTGAATTCGTCGCGGCCTTCGACGTCGATGGAGACAAGGTGGGCAAGGATCTTGCGGAGGCTACCCGCAGCTCCCGCAACTGCACCATTTCCATCGCAGACGTCCCGGACCTCGGGGTTACCGTGCAGCGCGGCCCCACCATGGATGGCCTGGGCCGCTACTACCAGGAATCCATCACGGAATCGGACGAAGCTCCTGCCGATGTCGCAGCCGCCCTCCGCGAGGCCGGTGCCGAGGTCGTCGTTTCCTACCTGCCGGTTGGTTCTGAAGAGGCGGATAAGTTCTACGCCCAGGCCGCCATCGACGCTGGTTGTGCGTTTGTCAATGCCCTGCCGGTCTTCATCGCTTCCGACCCAGAGTGGGCCAAGAAGTTTGAGGATGCTGGCCTGCCCATCGTGGGCGATGACATCAAGTCCCAGGTTGGTGCCACCATTACCCACCGCGTTATGGCGAAGCTTTTTGAAGACCGCGGCGTGCGCTTGGACCGCACGATGCAGCTCAACGTGGGCGGCAACATGGACTTCAAGAACATGCTGGAGCGCGAACGTCTTGAGTCTAAGAAGATTTCCAAGACCCAGTCTGTGACCTCCAACGTGCACAATTCCCCTATCGCTGGCAAGCGCGCAGACCGCAACGTCCACATCGGCCCGTCGGACTATGTGGAGTGGCTGGATGACCGCAAGTGGGCGTATGTCCGCTTGGAGGGTTCCGCATTCGGCGAGGTCCCGCTGAACCTGGAGTACAAGCTCGAGGTCTGGGATTCCCCTAACTCCGCTGGCATCATTATCGATGCCGTCCGCGCCGCCAAGATCGCCTTGGACCGCAAGGTAGCCGGACCGGTACTTTCCGCCTCCTCCTACCTGATGAAGTCCCCTCCAGTACAGAAGGCTGACGATGTCGCGCGCAACGAGCTGGAAGATTTTATTAAGGGAAGCTAATTTTTTCGTCGCGATACTACCGCCAAGCGGTAGAGCACGATAGAATTTAGTTCTATGACGCAACACCATGATGAAACGGACCCAACGCAGTCCCCGTCCAGCTACGAGGACGCGGTAGAGGTAGCGCGGGATATCCAACCGGCGCTCAATAAGTTAATCCTTATTTTCCAACGCACCGCAGAGGGTTCATCGCTGACTACCTCGCAGGTCTCCATCATGAATCAGTTGCGCTTGCGCGGGCCTTCCCGCGTATCCACCATTGCCCAGGCGGAGCTTATTCGCATGCCCACCGCGTCCAACGCGCTCTACCAACTAGAGCGCCGCGGGTTCGTGGAACGACACCGCGATGAAGAAGATCGCCGCGGCGTGCTCGTCGCGCTCACCCAACTGGGCGAGTCCGAATTGGCCATAGTTTCCGGGCAACGCGCCGCGGCCCTTGCAGAGATTATGCGGTGGCTCGAGCCCGAGGACTTGGCCACCGCGCGCGAGATGGGCGCGGTCATTTCCAAGCTTGCGGATGTCTACCGCCCCACTATGGATAGCGAGTAGCGCGCTTGCGGCCACATGCAATTTTAGTTTTGCGGCCGTAACAGACGATAATGAGCTTTAGTACTCACTAAGCTTTCGCATACATATTCTTTCTATGGGCAAAAAATCTCACCAACCGCTGCTGCCGACCCTGCACAAGGGCTCGGCCGAAGAGCCGCTGCGCATCCTCATTTCTTGGAGTCCTTCCTCTTCCGGTACGGAACCCCTCGACTTCGCCGCCTGGCTATCACGCACCGCGGTGATTGAGGTGCGCGTTATTTCCACGGTTTTCCAGCCCTGGACCACGACGTCTTTGTCCAAGCTGGGCGGGAAATACAAGAAGTGGTTTAAAGAGCAGAAGCAAGCATGCGCGACAGCCACCGCTGCGGCCCTGACGGAGGCAGGTATCCCGGAAAAGTACTGGGACGATACGCCCTCCGTGCTTGTCGATGGCCCCTCCCGCCCCCAGCTCCTTACTGAGATGGCCCAGGATTTTCAGGCCGATATCATCCTGTTAGGCCCCAACCAGGCCGCACCCAAGGGCCGCTTTTTCCCCGGTTCCACCGCGGATACCCTCCTGCACTACTCGCCACTATCCTTAGGGCTTATCCCGCGCAAGGCCAAATTATCGAAACACGGCGTGACCCGTTTTAATTTTGTCATTACGGAGCGCGGTGAGCGCGCGGATAGGGAATTATTGGGCGCAGCCGCGCTGGCGGATCGCTGGGATTTGCCTCTGCGCATCTTGGCCTTCTCGGCGGATGACCTGCTGCATTCCCCGTCGAAGGATAAAAGCGATATTGCGCTCAAGCTCACCGCGGAGTGGCACGAGGATTCGTTAGCGATGCTCGACCGGGCCCGCGACCACATCCAAGATGCCTACCCGGAGGTCGAGGTCACCTCCGAGATCGGCTCTGGCGCCGGGTGGTCCGGTGCCGTTGATTCGCTCAAGTGGAAAAAGGGCGATCTAATGTTGATGGCCTCTGCCCCACAAGGCCCCATCGCGCGGGTCTTTTTGGGTTCTACCGCAACCGAGTTACTCCCTCATATTCGCGTACCGGTACTCATTCACCCCGCGACCGACTAGGCTTGGATCCATGAGCTCGCGCCCAGAGCACCCCGAAAACGACTTAACCACCGACGCCGATTATGCCAACCTGCGCCGACCCGAGCCGCAAAGCTTCGATGATTTGGCAGACGAGCCCGATCCCGTCGAGGTAGCCGCCGCCAACCGGCGCTCTACCCGCCAAGCCATCTGGTACATGGTGTCCGTGCTGGTCATCTCCGCGCTGTATGGCTTCGGCGTCGCGCTCTTTTCGCGCCTTACCGGCGGCCCCCTGTGCGAGGACGGCACCGCGAGCTGGCTGTGCACCGAGGGCCAACGCACCTTCTTTGCCATTTCCACCATGATCATCCCGCTGCTGGGCATGATCGGCTGCGCGATCATTATGGTCCGCAAGCTGCGCCGCTACCTGCGCTGGCGTAGCTGGATGGCGATCTTCTGGGTGATGGCCTTCAATTTCATGATCTGGGCCATTAGCGATATTCAGCTGCTATTGGTGCGCTAACCCCGCACCTTAGCTGGCAAGGCTAAGGGCCACTTCCTTACAATCCGGCCTCCCGCAGTGTTGGGTTTCCACATTTTGGATGCAGTCATCACAGATGAGCACCTGCTGGCGGCACGTGTCCTCGTTAATGCAGTTGTGGAAGGTATTAGTACCCTTGCCGCAGTGCACGCAGTGGCCTAATTGGATAAAGCCCGGATCCTCTAGTCCTTGGCCAAACTCCTGGTGCATGCGTTTGTCAAAGACGTACATGGAGCCTTCCCACAGTCCATCATTGCCGTACTTCTCGCCGTAGCGCACGATGCCGCCATCGATTTGGTAGATCTCGTTGAAGCCACGGTTCTTCATCAAAGAGGAAAGGACCTCGCACCGGATGCCGCCGGTGCAATAGGAGACGACCGGCTTGTCCTTCATCCAGTCATATTTGCCGGATTCCAGTTCCTCAATGAAATCATGGGTGGTGCGCACATCCGGCACGACGGCATTTTTGAACTTGCCAATCTCTGCTTCCATGGCATTGCGGCCATCGAAGAAGACTACCTCATCGCCGCGCTCTTCTACCAGCTTGTTGACCTCTTCCGGCTTGAGGTGCGTGCCGCCGCCAACGACGCCGTTCTCATCCACCTTCAGCTCGCCCGGCGCGCCAAAGGCCACGATTTCATCGCGCACCTTGACCGATAGGCGCGGGAAATCCTCGGCTCCGCCATCGGACCACTTGAACTGCATGCGCTTAAAGCCCGGGTATTCACGGGTTTGGCGCACGTAGCGCTTGCAGGCATCCATGTCGCCGCCGACGGTGCCATTGATGCCGTGTTCCGAAATGAGGATGCGCCCCTTCAAGCCCAAGGACTCGCACAGGGTGCGCTGCCACAGCATGACGGCGGTCGGATCCTCGATGGGGGTAAAGCAGTAATACAGGAGAACTTTGCCGATAGTCACGCCCATAATCTTAGGCGCGCTACCGGCAAGATCCCCAATTCCTTAGCGCTTCTGGTACAGCGCCTTCTTGCGGGCGAAAACCGGATCAGAGGTCACGAGCACCCCAAGGTTGCGGAAGATTCCCTCATCCACCGAGCCCAGGATGGTGGTGGTGTGGACGTCGCAGCCGGCGAGTTCCTTGATCTGTTCCAGCGCCTTGCGGGCATCCTCGTCCTTCGCGGCGGATACGGATAGCGCGATGAGCACCTCATCGGTGTGCAGGCGGGGGTTGGAAGAGCCCAGGTGCTTCGTCTTCAGCGTTTGGATTGGCTCTATCGATTCCGGCGAGAGCAGGTGGGTATCGTCATCGATGCCGGCCAGGTACTTGAGGGCATTGAGCAGCATCGCCGCGGAGCAGCCCAGCAGCGGGGAGGTGCGGCCGGTGATGATAGTGCCATCGTGAAGCTGCATCGCGGAGGCGGGTCCATCGGTTTCCTCCGCGCGCTTGCGGGCCGGGCCCACTACTGGGCGGTCATCGACCTTGATGCCGGCCTTCGCCATGACGACGGCAGCGCGCTCAGACTGCTCATCGCCCAGCCCGGCGCGGGCTTCTTCTACCTTGGCCTTGAAGTAGCGGCGGATGATTTCCTGTTGGGCGGCGGCGCGGCAGACCGCATCATCGGTAATGCAGTAGCCGGCCATATTCACGCCCATGTCCGTGGGCGATTCGTACGGCGTGGTGCCGGTGAGCTTTTCCAGCAGGGTCCGCAGCAGCGGGAAGGCCTCAACGTCGCGGTTGTAGTTCACCGTGGATTCGCCGTGGGCGCTCAAGTGGAAGTGGTCAATAATGTTGGAATCGTTCAAGTCCACGGTGGCGGCCTCGTAAGCGAGGTTGACCGGGTGCTCGAGGGGAAGATTCCAGATGGGGAAGGTCTCAAACTTGGCGTAACCAGCGTTATTGCCGCGCTGGTGCTCGTGGTAGACCTGCGATAGTGCGGTGGCAAGCTTGCCGGAGCCAGGCCCTGGAGCGGTCACGACGACCAAGTCCCGGGAGGTTTCCGCGAACTCGTTCTTGCCAAAGCCATCCTCAGACACAATGAGGTCCGTATTTGTGGGATAGCCTGGGATAACGCGGTGGCGGGCGACCTTGAGGCCGAGGCGCTCGAGCTTTTCGATGAACGCTTCTGCCTGCGCATTTCCGTCTTCCACCTGGGTCATGACGATGTTTTCAACCAAAAAGCCGCGGCTGCGGAATACGTCTACCAAGCGCAGGAGGTCGTCTTCATACAGGATGTCTAAATCAGCGCGTACCTTGTGGCGGGCAATGTCTTTGGCGTTGATGCACGGGAGGATTTCAATTTCCTCTTTGATGCGCTCCAGCATGGCGATCTTGTTATCCGGGGTAAAGCCCGGCAGCACGCGGGAGGCGTGCATATCATCGAAAAGCTTGCCGCCCATTTCCAGATAGAGCTTTCCGCCGATTTCTTCGCGGCGGGCCTGAATGTGCTTTGACTGCAGCTCAATGTATTTTTCTCGGTCAAAACCGATTTTATGCGTCATGATTTATCGACCCTTCAATAGAAATAAAATCAATCCGCGCTTCGAGTTTACTCTTTTTCATCCCCCGGCGCCACGCGCCCTAGTTGGGGGCGACCAATGATGTCACTACACTGAAGCTATGCCTGAAGGTCACGTGATCCACCGCCTAGCCCTCACACTCAACGCTGACTACCGCGGGATGCCACTCAGCGTGACCAGCCCGCAAGGCCGGTTTGCCACCGAGGCGGCCATCCTGGACGGTACAGAAATCGACCACGCAGAGGCCTTTGGCAAGCACCTCTTCGTGCACTTCACCGCCGCCAACCCAGCGCATATCCTCTATATTCACCTGGGGCTCATCGGCAAGCTCAGCTTCGAACCCCGCGAGGAAAACCGCGGGCAGATCCGCATACGCATAGACAATGGGGCGCAAGCCGCGCAACTGCGCGGGCCCCAATTCTGCCTGCTGCTCACGGAGGAGGACTACCAGGCGCGGCTGACCAAGGTAGGCCAGGATCCGCTCCGCGTCGATGCCGATCCCGAAGCCCTGTGGACCAAGGTGCACAAATCCCGCCGCAGCATAGGCTCCCTCATGATGGACCAGCACCTGTATGCCGGTGTGGGCAATATCTACCGCGCGGAGGCCCTCTTCCGCGCCGACCTCTCCCCCTTCACCCCAGGCAAGGATGTTTCCCGTGAAACATTCTTCGCCATCTGGAAAGACCTGGTAGAGCTCATGAACTACGGCGTAGAGCACGGCCGCATCGATACCGTGCGCGCCGAGCACTCCCCCGAGGCCATGGGGCGTGAGCCGCGCAAGGATGATCACGGCGGCGAAGTCTACGTCTACCGGCGCGCCGGCCTGCCCTGCTATGTCTGCGGCACGCCGATTGCGGAACAAGTAATGGAGGGCCGAAACCTCTTCTGGTGCCCTACCTGCCAATCCGCTGCTTAAGGCCTATAGTGGCGGGCATGCGACCTGCCTATAGTGTATCCGCCGTTCGTTCCGCCGAATCCGCGCTCCTCGCGCAGCAGAGCCACGATGATGAGCTCATGCGCCTGGCCGCCCGGGGCGTTGCCGCCACGGCGAAATCCATGCTGACGGGCCCTGCGCCTCGCCGCATCACCATCCTCGCCGGACCTGGCGGCAATGGTGGCGATGGCCTTTATGCAGGCGCTTTCCTCGCCGAGGAGGGCTATGGCGTGGAAGCGATCCTCGTTGCCGATGCTGCGCACGACCCAGCGCTGCAAGCTTTTACCGCTGCCGGCGGGACCATTACAGATCAACCGCACGCGGAGGCTACCGGCCTACTCATTGATGCCGTCGCCGGCCTCAACTCCACCCGCGGGCTTAGCGGTGCGGGCCTTGCCGCGTACCGCGCGGCCAAGCAGCACGATATCCCGGTGCTTTCGGTGGATATCCCCTCTGGCATCAACGCGGATACGGGCGTGGCCGCGGAAAATGCCGTCGAGGCCACGATTACCGTGAGCTTCGGTTGGGCGCGCGCCGGCCATATCTTCGCCCCGGAATGCGGCACGGTGGTGCTCTGCGATCTGCAGCTGCCCAACGCGCCGCGCTCCTTTGCGGAGGAACTAACGGCTACCGCAGAGCCGGCGGGCTACATCGCCAACGAGCCCACCATCGATCTCCTCTTCCAGTGGCCCGGGGAGCCCGTGCTTGCCGATGCCCACCTCGGCCACGTCACCGCCCCCAAGCCCGTGGGCTGCACAGGCCCCATCGTGGACCCCACTCCACACGCCTCAAGCACGAAATACACCGGCGGCGTCACCGCCATCTGCGCTGGCAGCAGCGCGTATCCCGGCGCGGGCATCCTAGCGGCTACCGGCGCGGTGCGCGCCACGCCGTCCATGGTGCGGGTCATAGATAATGATGCCGTGGTCCCCCACCTGCCCGAAGTCGTTCCCCACCCGAGCGCCGAGGATAAGGTGCATGCCCAGGCGTGGGTGGTAGGCCCTGGCCGCGGCACGGATGAAGCAGCGGTCCGAGAGCTCCGCGCCGTCTTGGATCGCGGGCTGCCCACCATCCTGGATGCCGATGCCCTGACGCTGCTCGCCCAAAGCGCCGATCTGCGCGATAGCGTCCGCGCCCACCCGCGGGTCATCCTTACCCCGCACGCCGGCGAGTTCCGCCGCCTCTACGAGGCCACCTTCGGCCGCGAGCTCGATGTGAGCGAGGGCGTGGGCCCGCGCCAGCGCGAACTGGCCGAGGACTTGGACTGTTTTATCCTGCACAAGGGCCGCATCACCACGGTGACCGCGCCCGGCCAGACCATCTACGGGATGAATGCCGGCCACTCTTATGCGGCCACCGCAGGCTCCGGCGACGTTTTATCGGGCATCCTCGGCGCGACGATCGCACAGATCGACCACGAAAAAGTCGATGCGGAGTACATCATCATGGAGATCCTCCACGCCGCCGCCCTACACCAGCACGCCGCAGCCATTGCGGCACATACCCCCGATGGTTTTGGCATTTGTTCCGCTTCCCAGATTGCCGCGGCGATGCCCCAGTCCATCGCGCGATTGCTCGTTATGCACCGATAGCGTCCCGCTTACTCACGCGGCCGTCTTTAACCTCCACCACGTGGTCGGCGAAGGTGAGCAGGGAGCGATCGTGCGTGACCAGCACGGTGGCGGTGTGCATCTCCTGGGTAATATCGCGCAGCAGGCGGATGATTTCCTGGGAAAGGTGGGAGTCGAGGGCGGAAGTGGGTTCATCGGCAAGCAGCAGGTTCGGCTCATCCATCAAGGCGCGCGCGATATTGACGCGCTGGGCCTGGCCGCCGGAAAGCTGGCCGATGCGACGATTGCCCATGCCCTTAAGGCCAACGAATTCTAGCAGCTCATCGGCGCGATCCTTGCGCAGCTTGCGCCCGGCCATGTGGTCCATGATGAGCAGCTGATCGCGCACCTTGAGCGAGGACAACAGGTTGGACTGCTGGAAGATGATGGAGTTCGTACCGTTGACCTCTACGGTGCCGGAGTCCGGAGTGATGAGCCCGGCGCCGACGGAGAGCAGCGTGGACTTACCGGAACCGGACTCGCCCACGATTGCGGTGAGGGTATCGGAGTCGGCGCTAAAGGTGGCATCATCAAGCGCCGTGGTCGTCGTCGTGCCGTCTTGAAAGGTGACGGTGGCGTTGCGAATATCAAGGATGGTGGACATTTAGGCATTTCCTCCCAATGCATCGAGGGGGTTGGCTTTGGCTACGCGGCGGGTAGAGACCAGGGCACCGGCCATGCCCAGGATCCAGATGCCGACCGCGGGAACGATGATGGTGCGCACGGATACGTCGAAGGGGACGGTGCCGGAGGCCAGCAGGCCAAGCAGCCAGCCGACGAAAGCGCCGAGGATGGTGCCGGCGGCCAAAATCAGCGCGGCTTGGGCCAGGGCATCGCGCAGCAGGTAGCGCACCGAGGCGCCCAGGGCGCGCAGGATGGAGAGATCGCGGGTGCGCTGCAGGGTCCATACCGTCAGGAAGGCCACGGTGACCAGCGCGGAGATGCCGTAGAGGAAGCCCTGCATGGTCAACAGCGAACCGCGTTCTGACTGGTAAGCGGGCAGGCCGGAGAAGGAATCAGACATCTCGACCGAGCCGGGCACCTCTTCGGAGTGCAGGGCAACCGTGCCGACTACGCCTTCTGGAGCGTGGCTCACCTTCTGCCAAGTCTGGGTAGATACCCATACCACCGGCGAGTGGGAGAACTGCGTTTCGGCAACGGTGCCCTCTACGGAGAGGTCTACCCCACCGATATTCACGGTGCCGGAGGCCTCAATCGTGTCAGACAGGACGGCGCCATCTTCCGGAATGGTGGCGTTGGTATTGGGGATAGTCGTACCGGCCGGCAGGCCCATCACACCTACCGCGCCCTCGCCCTCCAACTTGGTTTGCGTGGTGCCCAAGGCAATCGCATCGCCGGAGAGATCCTTGTCATAGATCTCGGACTCGTTATAGGCGGGCTCTTCGGTTGAAAAGCTGACGTAGGGGTGCTCCTGCGCCACGGCCTCAAGCGCCGAGGTATTTTGCTTGGACAGGCCCTCCGTCAGGCCGGAGAGCATAACCAAAAGAAGGGTGATAAGCGCTACGGTGCCGCCGATGAGCCCGAAGCGGCCGCGCGCGGCGGTGATTTCACGAATAGCTAAGAACATACTTCTATAGTCCCTTTGCGCAGGTCAGAAGTAATCGGCGGCCTAGTTGAACCTCCAGTCAACCAACTGGTTGATCCCTCATCCACCCTCCGGCAGATACTGTAGGAAATTGTGTTTTCTGGACAGAAATTATGGCTCTGGGGCTTACACGCCATGTTCACGTTCCTGCTGCTTTTCGGCGTGGCCCGCGCCTATATCGATGACCGCTTGGACGCCCGCGCCATCCTTTTGGCCATCGGCCTAGCCGCGGTGTACGCGGCCGCGCGCTGGATTCCCACCTGGCTCTGGCTCACCGGGCTGTGCCTGCTCTGGTTGGGGCTCATGGTCCACGCGCAGGATTTCATGTGGCTCGAGTTCCCGCTTATCTTCGTTTTCCTGCGTGCCTTGCCCAAGTGGCCAGGGCTTATCTCCATCACGGCGCTATGGGCGGCGGCCGCCTTTATCCCCGCCTGGCTGCACCCGGACGGATGGTCAATTGCAGCGGCTATAGGTCCGCTTATCGGCACCACGTTTGCCGCGGGCGTATTTTATATCCAGCGCCGCTTGCAGGCAGAGGCGGCGCACCACAGGGACATCGCCAAGCAGCTGCAAGAAACCCAAGCTGAGCTGGCCGCCAGCGAGCACCAAGCCGGGCGCCTAGAGGAACGCGAACGCCTCTCCCGGGACATCCATGACACCGTGGCCCAAGGGTTAAGCTCCATCCTGCTGCTATCCCGCGCCGCCCGCACGACCGATGATCTAGAGACCAAGAACGAGCAGCTCGCCGTCATCGAGGACACCGCCGGCGAGAACCTGGCCGAGGCCCGCCGTTTCGTGCGCGAGCTCGCCGGGCCCGATGAGCGCCTGGAGACCCAGCTGGATTCCATCCTGTCCCAGATGCGCCGACGCACGGAGGCTTTGGGCGAGGACACCACCTTTGACCTTGTGGTTTCCGGCAACGGCAGCGTGCCCAGCGATATCAAGCAAGTGGTCGTGCGCGCCGCGCAAGAGGGCCTTAATAACGTGATCAAGCACGCGCACGCCTCCCGCGCAGTGGTCACCCTTGGCCTGTTTGAGGATGCGGTCACCCTGGACGTCGTGGATAATGGGCACGGTGTAATTGAGCCCCCGCGCCACGGCGGCGATAGCGGCTTTGGCTTGCAAGGATTGTCCCAGCGCGTGGAGAGCGTCGGTGGCTCGCTGAGCCTCGAATCCGGCGACGGCACCGCCCTTGCCATTAGAATCCCCCTCAAGGAGCAGCCCCATGGTTAATGTCATGCTTATCGATGACCACCCCGTCGTCCGCGCTGGGCTGCGTGCGATCCTCAATACCTTTGCCGAAGTCCAAGTGGTCTTGGAAGGCAACGACGGCGCGGACGTGGACAAGCTCTTTACCGATGATGCCCCCGAAGTCGACGTCGTCGTCTGCGATATCCAAATGCCAGGTGTCGATGGCATCACCGCCACCAAGAAGGTCACCGAAGCAGGTGGCCCGCCCGTGCTCATACTCACCACCTATGACACCCAAGCCGATATCTTGGCCGCGGTCGAGGCTGGCGCGATGGGCTACCTGCTCAAGGATTCGCCCGAGGAAGAGCTACACGAAGCGGTGCTCAATACCGCCGCACGCCGGCGCACCCTCGCCCCTGAGGTGGTCAACCTCTTGGCCCAGCGCGTGGGCCAGCCGGAGCAGTCCCTCTCCACGCGCGAGCTGGAGATCCTCCGCGCCCTTGCGACCGGCTCCTCCAATAAGGAGCTGGCCAATCAACTCTTCATTTCTGAGGCCACCGTGAAAACACACCTCATTCACATCTATCAAAAGCTGGGCGTAGACACCCGCACTGCCGCGGTAACTGTGGCCCGCGAAAGGAAACTGATTTAATGCTGGACTGCATCGTTATCGGCGGCGGCCAAGCAGGTTTAGCTACGGGCTATTACTTGCGGAAAAAGCGCCTCGATTTCCAGATCCTTGATGCCGAGCCCTCCCCCGGCGCGGCCTGGCGTCACGCGTGGCCGTCGCTCACGCTCTTTAGCAATAGCGCGTCTTCCAACCTGCCCGGCTTGCCGATGCCCCACCACGACGGATTTCCGCCCGCCAGCCACGTCATCGATTACTTCACCCGCTACGAGCAACGCTATGACCTGCCCGTACGCCGGCCGGTGCGGGTCCAGGAAGTCACCCACGATGGCGAGCGCTTTCACGTCACCACCGATGATGAGCGGCTCACCGCGCGCACGGTGGTAGCCGCCACGGGCACGTGGTCTTCGCCGTTTATCCCCTATTACCCCGGTTCCTTTGGCGGGCGGCAATGGCACTCGGCGGTCTACCCCGGGCCCGATCCTTTCCGCGGCGAGTCCGTCGCCGTCGTTGGGGCGGGCAACTCCGGGGCCCAGATAGCCGCAGAGCTTGTGCTCTCCGGCGTAGATACCACCTGGTTTACGGCGAAGCCGCCGCGGTGGATGCCCGATGACGTCGATGGCCGCGTGCTCTTTCAGCGCAACCGCGCCCGCCTCAACGCCTTGATGCGCGGCGAGCCCGATCCCGGCGCGGATACCAACTTGGGCGATATCGTTGTCGTTCCTCCCGTCAAGCGCGCCCGCGATGAGGGCCTGCTTAAGGCCTCCCCGATGTTCTCTAGCCTCGATGAGGTGGAGGCAGACCACCTCATCTGGTGCACCGGGTTCCGCCCCGCGCTGGGGCCTTTCCGCGCGCTTCTCGATGGCCGCACCCCCACCGTCGAGGGCCTCTTCCTCGTCGGCTACGGAACCTGGACGGGCCCCGGTTCCGCAACGATTACCGGGGTGAGCCCTTTTGCCAAGCAGACCGCTGCGGACATCGCCAAGCTCTGCTCCCCCGATCTTTAGTCGCCCAAAAATGGTTGCATCACAATTCACGTATCATGGTGAGCATGAGCACGCTACTTGTTACCCGTAACGAAGACAAATCCGTCACCACCTCCTTTGAGGAAGGGGAATTCCTCGGCGAGGGTGACCTGACTGTTGACGTCTCTTATTCCTCGCTGAACTACAAGGACGCGATGGCAATCACCGGCGATCCCGGCGTCGTCCGCACCAACCCACTGGTGCCCGGCATCGACGTGGTCGGTACCGTATCCGAGTCCAATGTGCAGCGCCTGCCGGTGGGCACCTTGGTTGCCTCCTTTGGCGATGGCCTCGGCGAATTCCGCCACGGCGGCTACACCCCGAAGCAGCGCGTCAATTCCCGCGCCACCGTTGCCCTTCCCGCGGATTTCACCGCGGAGCAGGCCGCTGCCGTCGGTACCGCCGGCTACACCGCGGCGCTGTGCGTTAACTCGCTGCGCGGGCTTCCCGAGGGCCCTGTTCTCGTCACCGGCGCCACCGGCGGCGTCGGCTCCATTGCCGTCAACCTCCTGCGCAATGCCGGCTACGAGGTCCACGCCATGACCGGCCGCCCGGACGATTACGCCAACTACCTCCACGAGCTCGGCGCACATGAGATCATTGACCGCTCCGAATTCACCGAGCCGGGCAAGCCTCTACAAAAGGCCATCTACGCTGGCGCCGTGGACACCTCCGGTTCCCAGGAGCTGGCCAATGTCTTGGCCCGCACTAAGTGGGGCGGCACCGTTGCCGCCACCGGTATGGCCAGCGGCCCCGACCTGCCCGCCACAGTCATGCCCTTCATCCTGCGCAACGTGCACCTAGCCGGCGTGAACTCCGTCGATGCCCCGCTGCACTACCGCCAGAATGCTTGGCAGCTCCTCGCCCGCACCCTGGACCTGTCCATCCTGGAGTCCCTGACCAATACCCTCCCGCTGGAAGATGCGGTGGAGGAAGCACAATCGCTCATCAACGGCAGCCACCATGGCCGCACGGTGTTGAAGATTTCCTAACGTCCTAGTCTTTAGGACTCAAAACTAGGCAGGCACCCCGTCAGTGACGGGGTGCCTTTCTTGTGCGATTGGCTCCCCGCATTCTAGGTATCGCCCGTTAAGCCGCGCATTATTTTTCTGGAGATGGAACCCAACTGCTGCAATTCCTCTCCCGTCAATACGGAGACCACCTTGTCATCCACCTTCGCGGTATGACTGCCCAATGCTGCGGCGAATGCTCCCTCACCTATTTTCGTCACTGTGACTTCAATAGCTCGGGGTCCTAGTTCCTCCGCGTGCCGCCTTGTCACCAACTTGCGCCCCTCCATCCGGACCAGTTGTCGGTGCAACCGCGACTTTTCCCACCCCAGTTCCGCGGCCAACTCATGCGGCCGGGTGCTCTGCCCACGGCGGCGCTGCAGGACGGCCAACACCGCATAATCGGCCTCGCTCACATTCGCAGTTGCCTGCAGCGCGTTGGCCAACTCCTTATGCAGCGCCCGCTGCATCGCTACGAAGTCCGCCCACGCTGCACTTTCTTCTGGGCGCACAGGATTCCCCCTTAGGCTTTGACTTAAATAGCATTATATAATGCGCAGTTGATTACTCAACCGACAATTGAGCGGAGCGGTTGTTCCATCAACCCCCACCATTTATTAAGGCGCGGGATTTGGACTTCCAATCATTCATAAGTGCCATATTTTTGCCAATTTAAACACATATACTTTGCTTTTCGTAAGCTATTTATTGGTCCTGACGTTTTCTGGATACTATCTATCATTAGGACTTAATAAGTACCTATCGGCCGGATTTCGAGCCGGCTGCGACCCCCGTCGGGTAGGCGGCTGTCTATGATGGCGGGCATGGATAAACTTTTTAGCGCCTGCGGATTCGACTTCGTGGACACGGAGGAACTCATCGCGGAGCTTCCCGCAGACCGGACCCTGTGGGATGCGCCTGCTTTTGATCAAGTGCTCTACTATGCGGATCCCTCCGGCATCGCCGTCACGGCGATGGAGTACGAGGGGGAGTGGACCGTATTGCCGTCGTTCCGAGGCGGCGAAGACGTAGAGGCAACGCTATATCGAGCCATGCCATTTATTGGCATCTTAGAAATGGAAGATCTCCGGTGGGCAGTGCTTAGCGATGCCCCCTTCACGCTTCCCACCGGCAACCCCGTGGGCGGCGAAAAACTGCGTGCCCGCGTGCGGCCCGCAGTCGTTGCGCTGGACTATGAATTAACGGAACCGGCGGAGTTTTCGCTGCGATCCCCGGCCACGGAACGGTTTTATCAAAACTACAAGCCCAGCCTGCTCAACCCGCAGGTCGAGCTAGCTGGCACCGTGAATAACGTCGAGAAAAAGACCAATGAATTTGGGGGAGGGGAGTTCTGGGTATGCGAAATCGACGGGCTCCCGCTCATCGTTGATGCCCCAGTTGAGGCGGGCCAGGGAATCCGGGCGCACGGCATCGCGCTCTGCGCCACGGAGTACTGGGATTAACCGCCTCGCTGCTAGGAGGAGGTAGCTCCTACTGTTGCGGAGCCGCAGGTACCAGGTCTACAAGGCGCTCGAGGTAGTCCCGCACGAAATCGATGGTGCTGGGCGGCTCGATCTTTCCATCCTCGCCGATGAGCTGGGGAGAATTGCCCAAGAATACCTCGGGCTGACCGGGCATCGGCATGTCAAAGTAGGACAAGGCTAGGCGCACATTCTTGTGGGAAGAATAGCCACCCATGCGGCCGACGGAGTGGCTGATGATGCCAGCTGGCTTATTCTTCCAGGCGACATCGGAATTGGGCTTGGACCCAATATCGATGGCATTCTTTAAACACGCCGGGATCGTCCGGTTATTCTCGCTGGTGACGAACAAAATGGCATCCGCTTCCTTAATTGCGTTGCGGAAATCGGTGTACTCTCCCGGCGTGGGTTTATCCTCCACGCCAGAATCGTCGTAGTCGAAATCATAAAGCGGGAGTGTGCGCAGGTCATAGCGCTGGCACTCTACGTGCTCGGGAACGAGTTCAATGGCATGGTTGGCGATCTTCTTCGCAATGCTTTCCCGCCGCAGGCTGCCAACGAGTACAAGAAGTTTCATGATGGGTGTCCTTTCGTGTGGAGACTTGTTGGTTTTTAGAAATCCCAGTCGGCATCGGAGGTCTCTACGGCTTTGCCGATGATATAAGAGGACCCCGACCCCGAAAAGAAGTCGTGGTTTTCATCCGATCCTGGCGTGAGTGCCGCGAGGATCTTCGGGTTGACCTGGCACTCCTCGTACGGGAAGAGGTTGGGATAGCCCAGATTCATCAGGGCTTTATTGGCGTTGTAGCGCACGAACGTCGCGACATCATCCATAAGCCCGTATGGTTCATAGAGCTCACCGGAGTAGCGCATCTCCAGGTCATAGAGCTTGCGCACCAGGTCAAAGGTGAATTCGCGCATTTCTTCGCGGCGAGCTTCCGTGGCGTGGTCTAGTCCCCGCTGGAATTTATATCCGGAGTAGTAGCCGTGGACCGCCTTATCCCGCAGGATGAGCCTGATCATGTCTGCTGTATTGGTCAGCTTTCCGTGCACGCTGAAGTGCAGTGGAAGATAGAAGCCGGCGTACAGCAGCAAGGAGGACAAGAGGGTAGAAGCAACCTTGCGCTTTAGTGGGTCATCGCCATAGTAATGCACCATCACACTGGTAGCGCGCTGCTGCAGCACTGGGTTATCCACGGCCCACGCATAGGATTTCTCGATCTCTTCGGTGCTGGCCAGGGTAGAAAAGATGGAGGAGTAGCTCCGCGCGTGCACCGCCTGCATGAAGGCGATATTGGTATAAACGGCCTCCTCATGCTCAGTCCGGGCATCTTGAATCTGGCTGATTTCACCCACCGTGGCCTGCACGGTATCCAGTAGCGTCAGGCCGGTAAAGACGCGAATGGTGAGGTCGCGCTCGGCTGGATCCATGCACGACCAGTCATTGCGGTCATTGGAAAGCGGGACCTTCTCCGGCAGCCAGAAATTCGAGGTCAGGCGGTTCCACACCTCTAAATCCTTATCGTCCCAGATGCGATTCCAGTTCACTGGGCGCAGCGGCGTGGAAGCATCGTGACGAAAATGCGGCGGGGTTTGGGATCGCTCAATGAGCTCTTGATATTTCATCGGTACTTTCTCTTTTCTTTGTCTTCGAGGCCCTAGCCGTCAGGCAATGGACGCGTGGGCGGTGGGGTAGAGGTGGTGCGCAAAGAAGTCCTGCAACCCCTCCCGTACGCGGGCAACATCGCGGTCGGTACCGAGCAGCTCAAAACGGTAGAGCTCAGGCACGCCGCACTTTCGGGCTATCTGTGGCCCGGCGCAGCAATACGCCTCACCAAAATTGGTATTTCCAGAGGTGATGACGCCGCGCAGGAGTGCGCGATTTTCCGGAACGTTGAGGAATTGGCGCACCTGCACCGGAATCGCCGCCTTGATATTGCCGCCGCCGTAGGTCGGGACGATGAGCACAAAGGGCTCGGTGACATAGAGCATTCCTTCACGCTTCGGCCGCAAAGGAATGCGTGCCGCTGGAAAGCCCAGCTTGTGGACAAAACGGTGGGTATTTTCACTGACCGAGGAAAAATACACAAGATTAGCGGCGGTCTTAGTGCCGCAGGGTGGCGTCGAGGCTGTAGTCATCTCGCTCCTTAGTGGCTGCGCCGAAGCGCACTTTCTGCTTCAACTACAGATCTAACGTACTTTTAACTACGCCGCAACTAACCACCGTTGACATGCGCAAATACTCCCCTTCTTTCAGAAAAGAAGGGGAGAGGGGCAGGAAAGTTACATGCGCACCCACACGGCGCGGGCTGCATGGGAGCTCAAAGAAAACGCCGCGGAATGTTCATTCTGGGCATTCTCGTTTTGGTTACCCTCTACGCGCACGGCCATCCCGCCGGAATAGGGCTGGCTTTCGCGCACGCTCACGGCAGCGCCGATGGTCAGGTTATTCTCGCTGAAAAAGCGCAGCAGATCGGCATCCGCATCACTGATGCGGTCGACTACACCGCCCTCGCCGGGCTCTAAATCGCTGAGTTTGCGCAGATCTCCTGGCTCGGACGCGGGGGGCGCGGCGTAGTCTGCGGGGTAGTCACCCGCGGCGCTGGGAATGGGGTCTCCATGCGGATCGCGGCGCGGGAACCCCAGTTCAGCGTCTATGCGCTCCAGAAAGAAATCGGAGACGCAGTGCTCCAATTGTTCAGCCTCCGCGTGGACCTGGTCCCAGCGGTAGTGCAGGGATTCCACCAGGAAAGTTTCAATAAGGCGGTGCCGCCGCACCATGGCGAGGGCAAAGGCACGCCCCTCGGTGCTCAGCCCGATGGCGCCATAGGGCGTATGGGTGACCAAGCCCTTTTTCTCTAGGCGCCGCACCGCATCCGACGCGCTGGACAGCCGTACGCCTATGTGCTGGGCGAGCATCTTGACCGTCACGGGCCCGTCTTGCCATTCGCCCAGCTTAAACAGGGCCTTGAGATAGTCCTGATTGGACGGCGAGAGGCCCGAGACGTCCACGCTCATTGGTTACTTAACCACCAGGTTCACCATCCGGCCGGGAACGTAGATCTTCTTCACCACGTTCTTGCCGGAGGTAAGGTCAGCCACCTTGGCATCGGCAAAAGCGGCCTCGAATACGGTGTCTTGGTCAGCATCGGCCGCAACGTTGATGCGGGATTTAACCTTGCCGTTGATCTGCACTGGCACCTGGATCTCATCATCTACCAGGTATTTCTCCTCAAAAGAGGGGAGTGGCTCGTAGGTGATGGTCTCATCGTGGCCAAAGCGCTGCCACAGTTCCTCCGCAATATGCGGGGCGATGGGGGAGACCAGCTGGGCGATGGGCTCCACCGCCGCGCGCGGTGCCTCGGTGCGGTAGGTCTTGGTCAGGTAGTTGACGTACTCGATGAGCTTGGCCACCACCGTGTTCAGGCGCAGGTTCTCATAATCATCGCGCACGCCCGCGATGGTGCGGTGCAGCTGCTTCAGGTCATCCTGGGTGAGCTCGGCATCGGTAGTTGCCACTTCACCGGTGTCCTCATTGATGGCCAGGCGCCACAGGCGCTGCAGGAAGCGCTGCGAACCGACGACGTCCTTGGTCGCCCACGGGCGGGAGGTATCCAGCGGGCCCATGGACATCTCGTACACGCGCAGGGTATCGGCACCGAAGTCGCGGCAGATATCGTCCGGGGCCACGGCGTTTTTCAGGGACTTGCCCATCTTGCCGTATTCCTGGTTGACCTCTTCGCCGTTGTAGTAGAACTTGCCGTCCTTTTCCTCTACCTCGGCCGCAGGGACATATACGCCGCGGGAATCGGTATAGGCGTAGGCCTGAATATAGCCCTGGTTGTACAGGCGGCGATACGGCTCCTGCGAGCTGACAAAGCCCAGGTCAAAGAGCACCTTGTGCCAGAAGCGGGCGTAGAGCAAGTGCAGCACGGCGTGCTCGACGCCGCCGACGTACAGATCCACACCACCCGGATCGTTTTCACCGTGCTCGTCTGGGCGCGGGCCGGTCCAGTAGCGCTCGTTTTCGATATCGCAGAAGGCCTCGCTATTGCGGGGATCGATATAGCGCAGCTGGTACCAGGAAGAACCCGCCCACTGGGGCATAACGTTGGTATCGCGGTAATAGGTCTGCGGGCCATCGCCTAGGTCCAGCTCTACCTCTACCCAGTCGCGGACCTTGGCCAGCGGCGGTTGTGGCTCCGAGTCTTTATCTTCAGGATCGAAGGAGGCCGGCTTGTAGTCTTCCACCTCGGGCAGCTCCACCGGCAGCATCGACTCTGGCAGCGGGTGGGCCATGCCGTCCTTGTCGTAGACGATGGGGAAGGGCTCGCCCCAGTAGCGCTGGCGGGCGAAGAGCCAGTCGCGCAGCTTGTACTGAATCTTGCCGCGGCCGGAGCCGTCCTTTTCCAACCATTCGATGGCCTGGGCGATGGCCTCCGCTTTATTCAGGCCATTGAGGTCCAGGCTCTTATCGTTGGCGGAGTTTACCAACGCGCCGTCCTCGGTCCAGGCTTCTTCCTCGATATTGCCGCCGGAGACGACCTCCGTAATTGGCAGGCCAAAGGCCTGGGCAAACTCATAGTCGCGCGTATCGTGCGCGGGAACGGCCATGATGGCGCCGGTACCGTAGCCGGTCAGCACGTAGTCCGCGATGAAGATCGGGATGCGCTTGCCGGAGACCGGGTTGGTGGCATAGGTGCCCAAGAATACGCCGGTCTTTTCCTTGTTTTCCTGGCGCTCCAGGTCCGACTTCGCTGCGATATCCGCGCGGTAGGACTCGACGGCTTCCTTCGGGTCATCGTTGCCGTAGGTCCAGCGCTCATCCACGTCATCGTCGTAAGGAATGGGGGACAAGAGGGCATCGACAAGCTCATGCTCCGGTGCCAAGACCACGTATTCCGCGCCAAAGAGCGTATCTGGGCGCGTGGTAAACACGTCGATGCCGTAGCCTTCCGCAGGGAAGGTTACCTCCGCACCGCGGGAGCGACCGATCCAGTTGCGCTGCATGGACTTGACCTTCTCCGGCCAATCCAGCAGCTCCAGATCATCGAGCAGGCGATCCGAGTACGCGGTAATGCGCATCATCCACTGGGACAGGTTCTTGCGGAAGACCGGGAAGTTGCCGCGCTCAGACTTGCCCTCCGCGGTGACCTCCTCGTTGGCCAAGACGGTACCCAAGCCCGGGCACCAGTTCACCGTGGAGTTGGACAGGTACACCAGGCGGAACTCATCGACGGCCTGGGCCTTCTCCTGCGCGGACAAGTCCTCGTAGTAGCGCCCGTCCTTGGTGGTGCGCTTATTGGCCTCCAATTCCTTGATGAGCTCAGCAATGGGGCGGGCCTTTTGCTGCTCTTCATCGAACCAGGAATTATAAATCTGCAGGAAGATCCACTGGGTCCACTTAAAGAACTCTGGATCCGTGGATTCCACCGAGCGGCGCGGATCGTGGCCCAAGCCCAACATGCCCAGCTGGCGGCGCATATTGTCGATATTGGCCATCGTGGTGGTCCGCGGGTGCGTACCGGTCTGGATGGCGTACTGTTCGGCCGGCAAGCCGAAGGCATCGTAGCCCATGGTGTGCAGCACGTTCTTGCCCAGCATGCGGTTATAGCGGGCATAGGTATCGGTGGCGATATAACCAAACGGGTGCCCCACGTGCAGGCCCGCACCGGAAGGGTAGGGGAACATGTCCTGCACGTTGAGCTTTTCCTTGGGCAGCTCGCCCGCACCCGTGGCTAGCGAACCGACTGGGTTCGGCGCGTTAAAGGTCTCGTGGTCCTTCCAATACTGCTGCCAAGTCTTTTCGATCTTGTTCGCCAGCTCAGGGGTGTAGCGGTACGACGTGGAATCGCTCGGTTTAGTCATAAACACACAGTGTAATAGCCCCAGCCCGGCGCGGGGTAGGCAGAGGTGGGTTTTGCTTCACTAATCCGGCACCGGGCTGGCACTCCGGCGGTGGCGGAGGGGGCCTGGGGCAAGGACTAAGGCCCGCCACGGAATGTTCCGGCAGTGTTTAGGAGCTATTAACGCGCAGTTCCTTTCGTGGTTAAATCGCGTCTTTATCTTCAACTCAAGGCTTTGCGCCCAGCCATGTCTGGGTCGTTTCTCTCTTGCTCGCAAGGCCGCCATCTCTTCGTCTCTCACTTCCACAAAGGACAATTCATGCGCACTTCTCTCCGCATTGGCGCCGCTGCCGTAGCCGCAACCGTGGCTACCGCTGGCGCAATTGCCCCAGCCACCGCCGCCGAATCCCAGGGCCCAAAGAACATCATCTACATGATTGGTGATGGCATGGGCTATGGCCACGTGGCATTCAATAACCTCTACGAAACCGGCCAATCCAAGTACCTGGTCGATGGCGCATTTAGCGCCGAAGGACCAGAAGAACTCGACGGCGAATCCGTGCAGCGCTTCGAAGACTTCAACCGCCTGTCCATGACCACTTACCCAAATAACTCTTCCTATGACCCACAAAAGGCGTGGGCTAGCCACGAGTACGTGGATAAGGGATACACCGATTCTTCTGCCGCCGGCACCGCCATGTCCACCGGCGTGAAGACCGATAACGGCAAGTTGGGCGTGAACGATTACGGCCACGAGCAGGAAAACACCTCCGAGCGCGCCAAGAAGGCCGGAAAGTCCGCCGGTGTGGTCTCCTCCGTGCCGTTTAGCCACGCCACCCCGGCTGCTTGGGCGGCACACAACATTTCCCGCAATAACTACCTGGAGATTGCGGATGAGATGTTCAACTCTGATCTCGATGTCATCATGGGTGCCGGCCACCCGTTCTACGACGATGACAATAAGAAGAAGGATGAGGCCAAGTACAAGTACCTATCTGAAGAGGTCTACAACAAGCTGTCTTCCGGCGAGTCCGACTGGAACTACGCCGAAACCAAGGAGCAATTTGAGGCCTTGGCCCAAGGCGATGTCGCGGCGGGGGAGAAGTACTTCGGCCTGGCGCCTGTAGCCTCTACCTTGCAGCAGGGGCGCTCCGGCGAGTCCACAGTGCCTTATGACATTCCGTTTAACGATGTCGTGGATCTTCCCACCATGACCACCGGCGCCCTCAACGCGCTGGGCCAAAATGACGAGGGCTTCCACGTCATGATCGAAGGCGGTGCCATCGACTGGAGCGGCCACGGCAACGAATCCGCCCGCGATATCGAAGAGGTACAGGACTTCAATAAGTCCGTCGATGCCGCCATCGACTGGGTAGAAGAAAACTCCTCCTGGGACGAGACCCTGTTGGTCGTTACCGCTGACCACGAGACGGGATACCTCTCCGGCGCCAATGAGCGCTCTGAGGGTAAGTTCAACTCCATGAATGGTGGCGGTGGCAACACCCTGCCCTCTGGCCACCAGTGGTACTCCACGCAGCACACCAACCAGGTGGTCCCATTCTTCTTCAAGGGCGCTGGCTCCGAGGCCCTTCGCGCGAAGGCCACCCACACCGACCCTGTGCGCGGTGACTACATCGATAACACCACCTTGGCCAAGCTCACCTTGAATGAATGGTGGGTAAAGCACGATGACCAGGGCGGCAACGACCAAGCAGACGATTCTGCATCCGATCAGCCTGGCAACAATGACAATGGCGGTGACGGTTCCTCCAAGAGCGGGCTCTTCGCCGGCATCGCCGGTGCCGGTATCGCCTCGCTGGCCATCGGGGCCATTGCCTTCTTGGCGCAAAAGCTGGGCATCATCACCATCAACCCGAATGCGTGGCGGAACTTCTTCCACTAATCCTGGGCGATCAATTGCGCGCAAAGGCTTTCATCACTCTTGGTGGTGAAAGCCTTCTTTTTGCCCTCTGCCTGCAGAATCCACATCTTTTCAAAAATGATCTAGGCTGGTGTAAATGAGCCAGGAGAAGTTTCGTAGCCAGCTATCATCTTTTCTAGACGCGGCGGTTTTTCAGGGGGTCCCGCATCTTCGCCTCGCGCCGGATACCGATACTTTAGAGCTTTACCTGCCAGCCGTAAGCGCGGCCTATGAACCAGAAGACCCGCAATGGACCGTGACCACGCAGCTATTGGATGGCACGGAGGTCACCCGCAAGTTTTATTACGTCGCCGGTGAAGAACCTGGCTTGTGGGTTTCCATGCCGCAGCCCTTTACCCACCTTGCCGTAACGTTTGCGGAGCAGACGCTGGAGTTTGCGGGTATTGCCAATGGTGGCCTGCTGCTCGATTCCGCGCACCGGCCCGTCGATAGCACGCAGCCCATCCCGCAGGGCGCGTACACCTTCATCGCACCGACCGGCACGCAGCTAACTCCCGCCCCGGATAGCCAGCCGCGCCCGCATGGCGCGTGGGAAGGCTGGTCCATCTTTGAGGTAGCGGCACAAGATTCCTTCTCCATCGCTGTGCCGCGCCAGGACAAGGCCACCATCACCGTTGCGGAGGGCGCGGATTTTTCCTGGGATATGGCGGTCAAGTCCCTGCCCAACGCGCGCGGGTTGGACGGCGAGCTGGTGTACACGAAATCCCCACGCCTCTTGGTCAATACCCCACTGCACCTGCAGCTGACCTATGTCCCCATCGGTGGGGAAGAGGAGGAAATCTTAGAAGATGAGCTGCCGGAGGGAATCCATGAGGTTCTACCCGGCGACGTCTTCGAGGACCCCTGGGTGGGCCGGTATCGCTTTAGCCTGTTTAAGGGCGAAGAGCTTGTCGATGTCCACTATCTCAACTTTGCCGAAACCCTCCACATGCGCTCCAAGAACGAGGGGCCCCGCGGCACCAACTTCCGCTTCATCGATGCGCTGGGGAACCTGTCACCGTTTAGCTATGCCTTGGCCTCGTCCCCCGATAAGCCCATTCACATGGAAAAGGGCCAGCGCGTATTTGGCGAAGACGAATCGGTGCGCGAGGAGACCATCAGCAGCGAAGCCGGCTACGAGCTGACCTTTGAGGTCATCCCGGCGACCATCCGCACGCGCGTGAAGCGCACCGCGGCCGAGCCCGTGGATTATATGGATAAGCAGGTCATCCTGGCGGATCAGCTGGATGCGGATGCGCTGTTTACGGTGCACTCGCCGGAGCCGCTGCCGCTGGCGAAATTCGTGGTCATTGATAAGAACCAGAAGATCCGGGATCTCGTCACCGCCAATGGCTCAACGGAGGCGACGACGGCCCTCTCCGTGCCCAATCGCGCCCTCAAGGCCGCGCTGACCAAGAAGTCCTCGCTGGAGCTCTACCTCCTGTGGTCCACGCTGTCTTATGAGGAGTACCTGGAGGGCCTGCCGGATAAGGAGCGCGCGGCGCACCTTAAGCGCAGCATGGACCGCCGCGTGATGGAATACGAGGCAACCGCGGAAAGTGACCTGATCTATGCCGCCATCGCCACGGTGCGCAAGGCGCCACTGGTGGCCCGCGCCACCATCGAAGACGGCATTCTTATGCCCGAGCAAACCCACGAGGAAGAGGTGGAGCTTTTGGCGTGGGCATGGCCGCTTGGCAACCCCGCCAGCGAGCCGCTGCCCTTGGAGCCGGTAGAAGAGGGCTTCGAACTACCGGAGGAATTGCACGAGGCTGGCGATCTCATCGTGGACTTCCGCGAGGATGAACCGGCCAGCGATCTCGCCGCCCCGCAGTACCCGCCGGCGAGCTCGCTCATCATCTTCCACGATGGCGAGAGCGAGAATACCGCCGGGACGTGGGAGACCTATGCCGCCCTGCGCCGCCTCGCCCCCAAGGCCAAGGAGACCTTCGAGGGCGTTATCAAGGACATCGAGGCCGATCCGCGCGCCAGCCTCGATGCGCTCATGCAGGTGGACTTCGCGCGCGGCCAGCGCATGCGCGCGTTGGTGCGCACCGGCCTGATTACCCGTTCCTTTAGCCGCGAAGGGCAAGAGGCTGCGGATCCCTCTTCCGTGCTCGCCGCGCTTGCCGATGCCAACCAGGACCACGTCGAACAGTCCGGCTCCCCCTCGCTGTGGCGGACGGCCACCACGGGAGTAGACGATGTCACCCGCCCCATGCTGCTCATGAGCGCCACCGGCGAGGCCCCGACGCCGGCCACGGATAGCGCGCAGCTGTGCGATGACGCCCACCGCATCGCCGCGCTGCGCGAGTGCTTCGATAACGACCTGGCGCTCACCCGTCTGGGGACCATGTCCAATCTGCGCACAACCGCGCTGCAATTGCGGGTGACGCTGCAGCAATTGGGCGTTGATAAGTCGGTATTGCACACGCTGCTCGCCCTCGACGCCTTTGGGGAGGGCAACACGGATCTGGGCGGCTCCGCCTGGATGCCATTTATTTCCTATGTTTTTGCCATCACCGCGCGCGGGGTGGCCAATGGGAAGCTCACCGATCCAGCCGTGGCCTCTGCGCTAGATAACGCCCTCCCGCAGCTAGCGGAGGCGGTCTCGCTGGCCCCAGAGCTGTTTTACCGGGATATTCTCACTGCAGAGGCACTTACCCGCGACTACAGTGACTGATATGCAGGTTATTTCCACCAACGTCGCCGTACGCGGGCCAGATCCGAGCGGGAGGCATGAGTTTTCGGGCATCGACAAGCGCCCGCAAGACTTCATCGATATCTCCGCTCCCGGCCCCAATTACGGCGATGGTTCTGGCGTGCGCGGTGATTCTATCGGCGATAGCGATCACCACGGTGGAAGTGACAAGGCCGTTTATGCCTATGCCCGCGAGGAATTGGATTATTGGGAGGATTCGCTGGGCCGCACGCTGGCTGCGGGGTCTTTTGGGGAGAACCTCACCACGCGCGGCATTGATCTTTCCATGCTGCTTATCAATCAACGCCTTCACATTGGCACTACCACACTCGAGGTATCCATACCGCGCCAGCCATGCGTGACCTTTTCCGGGTGGGTGCAGGAGAAGGGCTGGCTCAAGCGGTGGACTGCGCGCGGTGATTGCGGCGCCTACTTCCGCGTCATCTCGCCAGGGCGCATTTCCGCGGGGGATGCCATAACCTGCGGCCCTGCTCCCGCGCACGATATCACCATGCGCATGGCGTTTGCGGCCAAGATGGGGGACCGGGCACTGGCCCGGCGCGTGGTCGATGCCGAGTGCTTGCCGTCCCAGCACGCAAAAAAGCTCCGGGTATAAACCCGGAGCCAAAAATCTGTGTCACTTTAGGCCGGCTGCGTGCCCTCTGCGGCGCTGACGACGGGCGCCTTCGCCTTGGGGTAACGGCCATGCACCATGTAGTAGTACACCGCCGCGACGGCGATGAGGCCGGCGAGGATGAGGTACATCGTATCGAAGCCGGTGGCGCTCACGATGGGGCCGAGCCCGAAGGGGGCGAGGCCGATGCCGAAGTCCATCAAGAGGAACATCGTGGAAATACCCGCGCCTATTTGGGCGGCCGATACAGAGCGCACCGAGATGGCCTGGCAGGCGGGGCTTAGCGTGCCGTAGCCCATGCCCGTAAACGCACCCGCGACCACGAGCATCACGTCATTGCTGGGAAAGCCCATGATGATTAGGGCGATGGCGAAAGACACTAGGCCCAGGTACATGACCGAATTATCGCCCTTGTGGTCCTGGATCCGGCCCAAGAAAAAGCGCATGATGAGCATGACCACTGCGTAGCCGATGAAAAAGAGCCCGGCACCGGTGGCAAGGTCTTCTTCGCGCGCATAGGCGTTGAGATAGGTGACCACGCCGGAATAGGCAATGCCCACCAGGAGCATGAAAATACCAATTGGCAGCACGTTAGGGTGTACCGCATTGCGCAGCTTGAAAGCCGGCTTTTCCTCATCGAGCTCCGCCGGGTAGCGCAGCGCGAGCGCCAGCACGAGGGAGACGATATTGGAACCCAGGGCGACCGCAAAGAGGGTGTTATAGCCAATATTATTGGCCAAGAACAAGCCCACGGCTGGGCCGAAGGCGGTAGCCAGGGTCGTGCCGAGGGCGAAGTAGCCGGTGCCTTCCGCGCGGCGCTGCTGGGGGATGACGGACTGGGCGACGGCCATCAGCGCCGTAGAGGTGAGCGCATAGCCCGCGCCGTGAAGCAGGCGCACCAGGATCAGGACGGCCACGTTATGCGCCACGAAATAGCCCACCGTCACGATGCTGACGAAGGCCAGCGAGGTCAGGGCGGCGCGCTTTTGCCCCACGCGGTCCACCAACCAGCCGGAGACGATGCGCATGAATGTCGCGCCCAAAACGAAGGCGCTAGAGGCAAAACCACTGACGGTATCGGATGCCCCGAAGCTCTCGACGGCATAGAGGGCCATGGTCGTCACAGTTAGGTAAAAGACAAGAAACTGGCCAAAATTAGCCACCCACGCCAAAAGGAACGTGGGTGTAATCAATGGCGGCTGAGCTGCCGCTGAATTCGTTATTGACAAAACTCACTCCAAATAAAAAATAAAAATCCTCCCAACCGCGCACGGCCCCAGAAGGGCCGCGTGCGGGGAGAAGGAAAGCAATCACAATTATGCGGGGAGTGAGTATACGCCGCGGGCACTTAATTGTTTAATCAAACGCGGTTATAAGAGCGTTCTAAACTGTGATTGCTGGGAGGTATTAGGCATTCGCATAAGGGTCGCGGATGCCCAAGTACTGCACGGTGGTGTATTCCGCAATGCCTTCCGCGCCACCCTCGCAGCCCAGGCCGGATTGCTTGACGCCGCCGAATGGGGCAGCAGCGTTCGAGATAACGCCGGCGTTGAAGCCCATCAGGCCGAACTCCAAGCCATCGGCCACGCGCCAGAGGCGATCGGAATCTTCGGTAAAGACATAGGACGCCAAGCCGTACTCGGTGTCGTTGGCGATCTCGAGCGCCTCTTCCTCGGCGCTGAAGGTGATGATCGGGGCAACAGGACCGAAAATCTCTTCCTGAGAAACGCGCGTTTCACGTGAAACATTGCTAATGACGGTCGGCTCATAGAAGTAGCCGTCGCCACCGGCGCGCTTGCCGCCGGTGAGGATGGTGGCACCCTTCTCGGCGGCATCGTCCACGAGGCCGGACACGCTGTCGAGGGCCTTAGGCTCGATGAGCGGGCCACAGGTCACACCCTCATCCATGCCGTTGCCCAGCTTGAGCTTCTTAAACTCCGCGACGAGCTTTTCAGAGAACTCTTCAGCCACGGATTCGTGGACCAAGAAGCGGTTGGCCGCCGTGCAGGCCTCACCGATATTGCGCATCTTGGCGCCCATCGCGCCCTTAACCGCCTGATCAATGTCCGCATCTTCGAAGACGATGAACGGCGCGTTTCCGCCGAGCTCCATGGAGGTGCGCAATACGTTATCGGCCGCACCCTTCAGCAGGGTCCTGCCCACTGGGGTGGAGCCGGTGAAGGAGAGCTTGCGCAGGCGGGCATCGGCAAGCAGCGGCTCCGAAAT
Source organism: Corynebacterium accolens (assembly GCF_023520795.1). Taxonomy (NCBI): domain Bacteria; kingdom Bacillati; phylum Actinomycetota; class Actinomycetes; order Mycobacteriales; family Corynebacteriaceae; genus Corynebacterium; species Corynebacterium accolens. The sequence goes on from NZ_CP046605.1 coordinate 2,427,883, forward strand.
AGCGGAGGCGGACTTGCCGGATACGACGTTGAGCACACCCTTGGGCAGGCCCGCATCGAGCATGGTCTGCGCGAAGTACTGCGCGGTGAGGGGAGTAAGCTTCGCCGGCTTGAGCACCATCGTGCAGCCCGCTGCCACCGCGGGGGCCACCTTGCGGGTCGCCATCGCGAGCGGGAAGTTCCACGGGGTAATCAACAGGCAGGGGCCCACCGGCTTGCGGCGGGTGATCATCCGCAATGTACCTTCGGGAACGGTTGCGGTGCGGCCATAATCGCGCACCGCTTCTTCGCTAAACCAACGGAGGAACTCCCCGCCGTAGGTGACCTCACCCTTGGACTCCGCGATGGGCTTGCCCATCTCAAGGGTCATCAGCGCGGCGAAGTCTTCCGCGCGCTCCTGCACGAGTTCGAAAGCCCGGCGCAAGATCTCTGCGCGCTCGCGCGGCGTGGTGCGGGCCCACTCATCCTGGACGGCGCAGGCGGCATCCAGGGCGGCAGTGGCATCCTCCCTGTTCGCGGAAGCAAGCGTCGCGAGCTTCTCGCCCGTGGCCGGGTTTTCCACGTCGAAAGTCTCCCCGGAGGTGGAGTCGCGCCACTCACCACCGATGAGCAACTGGGTAGGAACCTTTGCAATTACCTCTTCGATATTGATGCTCATAACCATCACCTTTCTTGGAAATATAGACTTACACCACACTACTCCGATTTCGGCTTGGATCGACGTGGTTCAAAGTCGAGCTCCTTAGGTCGCTTTCGGGCGACACATAAAAGACGCATAAGAACCGGTTTGAATATTTTTCATTTGTTTCTTCCGCCCTATAGAAATTTAGGCTAGGCTAGTGCGCATGAAGAAAATAACTACTCGTTGGTGGTGGCGCGCGTAACTCGCGGGCCTTTCTTCGCAACCCATTTTTAGGCTCGCTTTCTGCGGGCCTTTCGGCGTTTTCAGTGCCTTCTGCTCGCGGATACTACGGGTCCCTCGCACTCTGTACCTCAGTTACTCCCGAAAGGGCACTGCAATGACATACACCGCCACCCGCGATATCGCCTATTGCCGGGATGCCTCGGCGTTATTTCATAGCTTAGCGCGACCGAGCGATTCCTTATTATTGGAAAGCGCGGATATTGAAACCAAGAAGAACCTCACGTGCCTCGCCGTGCTCGATGCCGCAGCCAAAGTGACCTGTACCGGCCAGCGGGTTCGCGTACTCGCGCTCAGCCCGGCGGGGGAGCGGCTTATCTCCATGCTGCAATCGCGCTTCGCAGACCGAATTGTTTCACGTGAAACCACGGAAATTGTCTTTGAGTTTTCTCCCTCCAGCGAGTCCGATGAACGGCAGCGGCTGCTGGATGAATCGACGGCCGATATCCTCCGCGCGCTGCAGCGCGATGATTCCTATTCCTCGCCCTTGTTGCCATTCGTCGCCGGCGGCTTTGCCTATGACTATTTGGCTACTTTTGAAAATCTGCCTGAGGTAGGCGAGGGGCCCAATAAGTTTCCCGATTATGAATTCCTCGTGGCCCAGACCGTCCTCGCGGTGGATCACCTAACGCAGACGGCGCGCGTAGAGGGTTGGGATATCGACCGAGCCCGCTTGGAAGACAGGCTCGATGCGCTTGCCGCCACGCCCATCACCGCCATAGAGGATCCGGCACCAGCCCAAACCGCGGGGACCTTGACGGCGACCACGGATATTGACGATGCCGCTTTTTGCGAGCAGGTAACACGGCTCAAGGGCAATATTGCCTCCGGCGATATTTACCAAGTCGTCCCCGCCCGCACCTTCACGGTGGACTGCCCCGATGCCTTCGCGGCCTATCGCCAACTCCGGGAGACCAATCCTTCACCGTATATGTTCTATCTGCGGGGAGAAGATTACGAGCTTTTCGGCGCATCACCGGAATCCAATCTGAAGTTTGACCCCGCGACGCGGCAGGTGGAGCTCTATCCCATCGCTGGAACCCGGCCCCGCGGGCTCAACCCGGATGGCACGATCAACGATGAGTTGGATATCCGCAACGAGCTAGAAATGCGCACGGATACCAAGGAGCTCGCCGAGCACACCATGCTGGTGGATCTCGCGCGCAATGACCTAGCCCGCGTGGCAGAGCCCGGCACCCGGCGGGTGGCAGACCTGCTCCAAGTGGATCGCTATTCCCGGGTCATGCACCTGGTCTCCCGGGTGACCGCCACGTTGCACGAGGATTTCGATGCTCTCGATGCCTACCGCGCCTGCATGAACATGGGAACGCTGACCGGCGCGCCCAAGCTGCGCGCCAGCGAGCTCATCCGGCAGGCCGAACACAAGCGCCGTGGCTCCTACGGCGGCGCGGTGGGGTACCTGCGCGGCGACGGCGCCATGGATACCTGCATTGTCATTCGCTCCGCCTTCGTGCACCGCGGTACGGCCGCCGTCCAAGCCGGTGCCGGGGTGGTGCACGATTCCGTCCCCCAATCCGAAGCCGATGAAACCCTGCACAAGGCCTATGCCGTTCTCCACGCCATTGCCCTCGCGCACAACGCCACCCTGGAGGTACAGCGATGAATTCACCGCACGTGGTCTTGCTCGATAACCACGATTCCTTTGTCTATAACCTCGTCGATGCCCTCGCCGGTTACCGCACCACCGTCTACCGCAACAGCGTCTCCGTCGCGGAGGTGCTGGCGGCCGAGCCCGATATTATTGTCCTTTCCCCGGGCCCCGGCCACCCGCGCGACGCTGGCTGCATGATGGAGCTTATTGATGCCACCTTGGGCACCATTCCCATCCTCGGCGTCTGTTTGGGCTTCCAGGCGCTGCTGGACTACCACGGTGGCGGGGTAGGGCCGTGCGGTCCAGTGCACGGCAAGTCCATGCCGATGACGCTTACCGATGCCGGCGCCGCCCACCCAGTCTTCGCCGGCCTAGCCACCGATGCCGATCCCGCACAACCCGACCTCCCCGGCACCCAGATCCCGGTGGCCCGGTATCACTCCTTGGGGTGCACCCACGTGCCAGCCGGCATGCGGGTGCTCGCGGAGACGGAAGCAGAGATTGGGACCATCGCCATGGCCGCCGAGACAGATGATGGCATGGCGCTAGGCATGCAATTCCACCCCGAGTCGATCCTTTCGCCCCGTGGCCCAGACCTGCTGGACCGCTGCATCCACCGACTATCCACTCATCCCACTACGGAGCTAAAAGACTAATGACGAACCAGAACCCGCTGAAAACACTGCAAGCCTTTTTGGATAATCCCGCGCCCACCGTGGAGGAGACCACCGAGGTCTTCACCCCAGTCGCCGTGGGCGATTATGACGATATTCAGATCTCCGCGCTGCTGACCCATATCCGCACCCGCGGCGAAACCCTCGCGGATATCACGGGTGCCGCCAAGGCATTCCTGAAAGTGGGCCACCCCTTTCCCATTACTGGTGAGGGCCTCATGGACTCCGCAGGAACCGGTGGCGATGGCGCGAATACCATCAATATCACGACCGCCGCCTCCTTGGTTGCCGCCGCTGGGGGAGTGAGGATGGTCAAGCACGGCAACCGGTCCGTTTCCTCCAAGTCCGGTTCCGCCGATGTGCTCGAGGCACTGAATATTCCGCTGGACCTTGACGCGGACCGCGCCGTCCGACAATTCGAGGCCTCCAACTTCACCTTCCTCTTCGCTCCGGCCTACAACCCCGCGGTGGCTCACGTGCAACCGGTGCGCAAGGCGCTCGGGGTCTCCACCATCTTCAATACCTTGGGCCCCTTGCTCTCCCCGGGCCGCCCCGAGCTGCAGATCATGGGCATCGCCAATCCCTCCCAGGGCCCCATGATCGCGGAGGTCTTCCGGGAGCTGGGGCGCAGGCGGGCGCTCGTCGTCCACGGAGCCGGTACAGATGAAATTGCTACCCACGGCACCACGCAGGTTTGGGAACTGAAGGACGGCGAGATTTCGCACTATGAGCTCACGCCGGAGGATTTGGGCATCGCCAAGCATGAGCTCAGTGAGCTCGCCGGCGGTGATGGGCGCGATAACGCCGCACACGTGCGCGCCATCTTCAATGGCTCGGGCAAACCGGCGCACTATGATGCGGTCGCGGCATCGGCTGGGGCGATGTTTTATCTCAATGGCACTACGAACTCGATTGCAGAAGGCGTCGCGCACGCCAAGAAGCTCATCGATAATGGGGACGTGGACCGCTGGCTGCGCACCCACGAGCAAGCGGAATACTAAGAAGGCCACACGAGGGAAAAGAAATGACAGAAGAGAAACTGCCGACGGTGCTCGAGGGGATTGTGGCTAAGCGCCGCACCCACCTTGCCGGCATTCGCGAGCGCATCGCCCACGTAGATGTGGACAAGCTTGAGCCATCCCGCCGTTCGCTTTTTGCGGCGCTCAATGGCACCAATCGCTTCATTATGGAGTGCAAATCCGCGTCGCCGTCGCTCGGGATGATCCGCGAGGATTACCGCCCCGGCGATATAGCGCGTGTCTATTCCCGCTACGCGGATGCCATTTCCGTGCTGTGCGAGCCAGAGCGGTTCGGCGGGGATTACGATCATCTGCAGACCGTGGCGCAGTCCACGCACCTGCCGGTCTTGTGCAAGGACTTCATCGTCGATCCGATTCAGGTCTATGCCGCGCGCTACTACGGCGCGGATGCGATTTTGCTCATGATGTCCATCGTGGATGATGAGACCTTTGCGCAGCTGAAGTCCTTGGCGGATGAGTTGGAGCTCGATGTTTTGACCGAAGCCATCACCAAGGAGGAGGTGGACCGCGCGCTGTCATTCGGGGTGGAGATCATCGGCATTAATAACCGCAATCTCCATGACTTGAGCATCGATCTCTCCCGCACCGAGCAACTCGCCGGGTACGTGCCGGACGATAAGGTCGTCGTCTCCGAATCCGGCATCCGCGATAACCACACCATCCGGCTCTTGGGCGCCCACGCCAATGCCTTCCTCGTCGGCTCCCAACTCACCTCCCAGGAGGACATCGACCGCGCCGCCCGGGATCTGCTCTTCGGCGCGAATAAGGTCTGCGGGCTCACCGCCGCCTCCACCGCCCAAGCCGCGCGCGCCGCCGGTGCCCGCTACGGAGGGCTCGTCTTCGCTCCGGATTCCCCGCGCAATGTTTCACGTGAAACCGCCGAGAAAATCATCGCCGCCGAACCCGGCTTGGATTTCGTAGCAGTGAGCCGCAGCGACGACCCCGCCGTGTTGCGGGAGATAGCGGCAACCCGTGGCCTATCCGGAATCCAGTTGCATGCCCCGTTCCAGGGCAACTTAGACGGAGAGCTCGCGCTGATCGAGCGCGCCCGCGCGCTCCTCGCGGACACCGACGCGGAGTTTGTCTGGCGGGCCATCGACATGACCGACCCTCAGTGGGTAGAACTGGCGCCGGAACTCGCCGCGAGCGTGGACCGCCTCGTGCTCGACTCGGGTAGGGGAGGCACCGGCCAAAGCTTTGATTGGACGGCAATCCCGGACGACATTAAAGCACACAGCCTCTTGGCCGGTGGCCTCAATCTAGACAACCTGGAAGGCGCGCTCCGCGTAGGAACCGCGGGGCTCGACCTGAATTCGGGATTAGAAACGTGCCCCGGACGCAAAGACGCCGCCCTGATATCGCAATCCTTCCGCACCATCCGATTATTCAACCAACCTGACAAGAAAGATTAACCATGCCCGTTTCACGTGAAACACTCCTTCCCGCATACTTCGGGGAATTCGGCGGCCAATACGTGCCAGAATCCCTCATCCCCGCATTGGATCAATTGGAGCAGGCGTTTGTCGATGCCCAGAATGATCCCAGCTTCCGCGAAGAGCTTTCAGGATTGCTGCGCGACTACCTGGGTCGTCCGACCCCCGTTACCGAGGTAAAGAAGCTCGGCGGAAAGGCGCGGATCTTCTTGAAGCGCGAGGACCTCGTCCACGGCGGGGCGCATAAGACCAACCAGGTGCTCGGGCAAGCCCTCTTGGCTAAGCGCATGGGCAAGAAGCGAATCATCGCCGAGACCGGCGCGGGCCAGCACGGCACGGCAACCGCCTTGGCCTGTGCGCTGCTCGATCTCGAGTGTGTGGTCTACATGGGTGCCAAGGATGTCCAGCGCCAGCAGCCCAACGTCTTCCGCATGGAGCTTATGGGCGCCAAGGTCGTCCCCGTCGATACCGGATCCGGGACGTTGAAGGATGCCGTCAACGAGGCACTGCGCGATTGGACCGCGACCTTCCATGAATCGCACTACCTACTCGGTACCGCGGCCGGGCCGCACCCATTTCCCACGATCGTCCGGGAATTCCACCGCGTCATTTCCACCGAGGCCAAGGCCCAGCTCCTCGAGAAGACGGGTGGCCTTCCCGATCTCGTCGTCGCCTGTGTGGGCGGCGGTTCCAACGCCATCGGTATGTTCGCTGACTTCATCGATGAGGATGCGGTGGAATTGGTAGGCGCCGAGCCAGGCGGTGCGGGCCTCGATTCCGGGGAACACGGCGCCACCATTAACAATGGCACGGTGGGCATCCTCCACGGCGCGCGCAGTTACCTCATGCGCAATTCTGACGGCCAAGTGGAAGAATCCTATTCCATTTCCGCTGGCTTGGATTACCCCGGCGTGGGCCCACAGCACGCGCACCTGCACGCAACCGGGCGCGCAAAATATGTCGGAATCACGGATGCCGAAGCCCTAGAGGCATTCCAACTCTTGTCCAAGAAGGAAGGCATCATTCCCGCCCTCGAATCCTCCCACGCGCTGGCGTACGCCCTCAAGCGCAAGGCCGAAGACATCACCATCCTCGTCTCACTTTCCGGCCGCGGCGATAAGGACATCGACCATGTCCGCCACACCCTGGAATCCCACCCCGAACTGCAACTCAAGGAGAACTAATCATGGGCAGCCGTTACGATAAACTTTTTGCCGCGTTGCGTGAGAAGAATGAGGGCGCGTTTGTCCCTTTCATCATGCTGGGCGATCCAACTCCTGAGGCGAGCCTGGATATCATCCGCACCGCAGTCGCCGCCGGGGCGGATGCCTTGGAGCTCGGCGTCCCCTTCTCGGACCCGGTGGCGGATGGTCCTACCATCCAAGCCTCGCACATCCGCGCCCTCGATGGGGGAGCGAGCCTGGATAGCGCTTTGGATCAGGTCCGAAAGATTCGTTCCGAGTTCCCCGATTTGCCCATCGGCATGTTGATCTATGGCAACGTTGCATTCGCCCGTGGGGTGGAGAAATTCTATGCTGAGTTCGCGGAAGCTGGCGCCGATAGCATTCTGCTTCCCGATGTCCCCGTGCGCGAAGGCGCCCCATTCATCGCCGCGGCAAAGGAAGCCGGTATCAACCCGATCTTCATCGCCCCTGCGCGCGCCGCGAAACGCACGCTCGCCGGCGTTGCCGAGCATTCACAGGGATATATCTACGCCATCTCCCGCGATGGCGTGACGGGAACCGAGAAGGAATCCGAGACCACCGGCCTCGACGAGGTGGTCGCCAGAATTCAGCGGTTCGATGGACCTCCGGTTTTACTCGGTTTCGGTATCTCCTCACCGCAGCACGTCGCCGATGCCATCGCCGCAAACGCCGCGGGCGCCATTACTGGATCCGCGATCACCAAGATCATCAACCGCCATGTTTCACGTGAAACCGGTGCCGCTAGGACGATCGAGGATGCCGATGCCTTGCACGCTGAGCTGACCGACTTCATCTCCGCGATGAAGGAAGCGACCAAGAAATAGTGCCTTTTAAAAGGTAGCAGCGCACGAAAGAGCCCCCTGGCTTCCTCCCACATTTGTTGGGTGGGGAAGCCAGGGGGCGCAAATGTTTCACGGGAAACTAGGCTGCGGTCTCTGCCTCTTCGTCGTTCAGGGTATCGACCTTGTCGCGGGCGAATTTATCGACGACCATCGCAATGGCACCATCGCCGGTCACGTTCGCTGCGGTGCCGACGGAGTCAATCGCAATATAAGCGGCGATCATCAGCGCGACCATTCCGTCATCGAAGCCCATCATGTCCGCCAAGAGGCCAACGGCCACCATAACGGCACCACCCGGAACACCTGGAGCGGCGATCATCATGATTCCCAGCAAGAAGATAAAGCCAAGACCGGTGCCAGTGCTGATATCCATATTCGCCATGAAGACGATGGCGAAGGCATAGAGCGTCAGCTTCATCATCGACCCGGACAGGTGAATCGTCGCACACAGCGGGATCACAAAGCTCGCAACCGGCTTCGAGATGCCGTTTCGCAAGCTGGATTCCAAGGACACCGGGATGGTCGCAGCAGAAGAAGACGTACCCAATGCAGTGAAGTATGCCGGCAGCATATTCCGCAGCGCCTTAAACGGATTCTTACCTGCAATGGCCCCGGCGACCACATACTGGAGTACGAGGTACACCAGCGTCATGACCACGGCCAGGATCAGGACCTTCGCGAAGGCAGAAAGGACATCGCCAATATTGCCGTTCATACCCAGGCCAAGGAACATGCCGAAGATGTAGAACGGCAAGATGGGGATAACGAATCCCCAAATGACCTTAACCACCACATTTTCCAGTTCCTTGGTGACGGTATAGAGCGTATCGGACTTGACCGTCGTCATGGCGACGCCAATGCAGAAAGAAAGCAGGAGCGCCGTCATCACTTCAAACGGTGGTGCCATCTCCACTTCGAAATAAGGGGACAGCGAGCCCTCATCCACGTCCGAAACATTGGTCACTAGGGTCTGGCCTGCCAACATCGAGGGGTAGAGCCACTGTGCCAGGCCATAGGCGATCAACCCCGAGAGAATGGTGGAACCGTAGGCAATGCCCGCCGTAACCCCCAACCATTTTCCTGCGCCCTTGCCAAGACCGGCGATCGCCGGGGCGACAAGGGCGAAAATCAGCACAGGAATGAAGAAGTTAAGGAAGTTACCAAAGAGCCCGTTGAAGGTGGCAAATGCTCGACCAAACCACTCCGGGGCAAAGAGGCTAAAGACAATGCCGAGCACGATGGCGAGAACGATGCGGGAAAGGAGAGAGTCCGCTATTTTCTTGAGGTTCATGCAATCACAATCAGGTTAGGTGTTCCCAGTCCGGAGACTCACTTGGGTGCGGTCCAGCGGAAGGAGAGACAGCGTGGTGCAGGTGCAAAATCGAACGAATATCTATCGGTCGATCCAAAATGAATATTACCCGAGGCACCTTATATTTAAGGCACCAGCCCCGTAGCTTAATTTCCAATCTCGCCCTGCAGGATTAGACTATGGATATGGTCGCAGTGGGAATCATATTTTTAATCCTTGCCGTATTCCTTATCGCGGTGGGCGCACTCGCCGCCACCAAGCGGTTGCCCGGCAATAAATACATCGGCTTGCGCTTACAAGAGATCCGAAAGTCACGTGAAGCGTGGGATAATGCCCACGCCGTTGCGGGGCCCTTCTGGGCCCTTGGCGGAGTTTCGCTGCTGTTCGGCGGCGTCGTAGCTTTCCGCGCGGAAGGTTGGATGTGGCTTATTCCGATCACCACTTTCGTAATCGCCATCCTCGCGCTTTCCGTCGGCTCGAACCTTGGCTCGCGCGCGGCATTTCTTTATGAGCAAGCGCATGCCGATGACGATGGTTGGGGCGATAACTGCAACTGCGGCTCCGGCGGCTGCGGTGGGGAAGAGGCGGCCACAGACTCCGCCGCTCAACCCGAGGTTGATCTGGGTGCCCTCCGCCAAGCCGCCCGCCACTCTGATAATTAAATAACTAGTTTTCGAGTTTCTTTCTCCCTCCCATTCCTGTCCGGCAATCGCGCCACACAAGTACGGGGCAGGGAGATTTTTTATGACACTGTGACGTTATTATTCTAACCACGGAGTCCCACACTTTTCGTCACAGCTAAATTAAGTAGGGGGTATTTAACGACACGTACCTATGTTGGACTCCATCTATAGTGGCGTGCCACAACCTACGGGGATTCCTGTGGGAATTCCTAGAACTCGCATAGAGGTTCCGCAGAGCTCGGCTCCGCCACTACACCTAGAGCGGGGAAGGGTAGACAATGGGAGGCATGAAGAAAACCACAGCCCTCGCCGTAATCGCCGTCTCCACTTTTAGCATCGGTTCCTATGTCACCGACTCCCACCGCGTCGAACCTGAATCGCACGCCGCAGGAGGGGACGGGCCACATCCCATCGTTAATGACTTAGGTCTAGATTCCGGCACCTATGAACTCACGCCCACCGAGTCTGGGCCGGTCGCAACCTGGAACGGCAACCTGTCCTAATTTCGTGTTTCACGTGAAACCTACACAGAACCATTTCACTTTAGCTGCTCCGACATATGATTAACCGTTGCCGAAATCATGTACCGGCCGTGAACCATTCAGGATAGAGTAGAGGCTATGACTATCTGTTCGCGTCGCATGTTCTTGCTCGGATCCGCTACGACTTTCGCAGGTGCATACCTCGCGGCCTGTGGCTCAGAACCGTCCGCAGAAATCGCGGCAACGGACATTCCAGTAGGCTCCGGAATCATCGTCGACGGGGTTATCTTCACGCAGCCGAAAGAAGGGGAGTTTAAGGCCTACTCCCAAACCTGCCCGCATCAACAAAATCCCATCACGGAGATCGACGGTATGACTGCCACCTGCCCGGCGCATCATACGTCCTACAACCTGCAGGATGGCTCAGTCATCGAAGGCCCAGGCCGAGACCCGCTCAAAGAGTACGAAGTAAGCCAAGAAGGCTCAATGGTCTCCACCGCATAGATACACGCCGGCATATCACGCTCTATACTCATGGTTTCGCGTGAAACCATGCGGCTTAAGAAGAGCACGGGGGCGAAAAATATCCCCACTACCTTTCGTGGAACCACGCACGACGGTTTACACTTTGGGTCATGCTGCACAGACTCAAAAAGCCGGATCCCCTCATCGTCCTCATCCTTGCGGCCGTGGCAATCGCGATCATTGCACCGGCCCGCGGCACCTTTGCTGACGTATTTGGGAACCTGACGAATATAGCGATCGCGCTCTTGTTCTTCCTCTACGGCGCGCGCTTATCCACCCAAGAGGCCTTGAATGGCCTTAAGCACTGGCGGCTCCACCTCACCATTCTCGCGTTCACCTTCGTGATTTATCCCCTCACCGGTCTGGCCCTGCGGCCCCTTACCGGGTTCATCACTGACGATATGTACATGGGGATCCTATTCCTTACGCTGGTCCCGTCCACCGTGCAGTCCTCGGTGGCGTTTACCTCCATTGCTAAGGGAAACGTATCTGGAGCAATCGTCTCCGCCTCAACCTCAAACTTGGCCGGCGTCTTCATCACGCCCGTCCTGGTCATGTTGCTCATGGGTACTGGTTCCGGCCTGCATATCGATACCTCGGTCTTTGGGGAAATTTCCCTCTTGCTTCTCGCGCCATTCATATTGGGCCAATTAACCCGGCGCTGGATTGCGGACTTCGCTCAGAGCAAGGCCACAAAGGTGGTGGACCGCGGCTCCATTGCCATGGTGGTCTATTCGGCCTTTTCTAAGGGCGTGGTCGATGGAATTTGGTCCTCCATCTCTGTCTGGGAGATCGCGTTCCTCGTGGTTTTCGCCGCAGCCTTCGTCATCTTCATGTTGTGGCTGACGCGGTTTATCTCCAGAAAACTAGGATTCTCACGCGCCGATATCATCGCTATCCAATTCTGCGGATCCAAGAAGTCCTTGGCCACTGGCCTTCCCATGGCCTCGGTCATCTTTGCCTCAGGGTCAACATCGCTCGGGCTATTGATCCTCCCGCTCATGATTTACCACCAGGTGCAGCTACTGATCTGTTCTGTGTTGGCCTCCCGGTACGCGCAGGAGGACGAGGAGCAACTACACTAAGTGCCCATGGCTAATTACCTTTATGTGCGCACCGAACTGACCGTCCCGGGAGTGGGCTCAGCGGTCCACCTCGCAGAATTAGAAGAACTCGACGCCCAACGCTGCCGCATGCACCGCATGATCGCTTTGGATCCCGCGGACTCCGTGGTCGGGGTAGCGACCCCGAATAGTTCCACGGGAAACGTGGACACGCCGCAAGAAGTGGTTCCGCACCCCGATACTTACGATGAGTTCCCGGATATTAGCGCCCAATACATGGACCAAGAACAATTTGAAGCGCTGTGGACGGAAGCCACCACCAAGTTTGGGCTTTAGCTAAGAGCGGGCTACAGCACCACGTTCACCAGCAGCATGTAGAACGCGGTACCGCCGAAGATGGATAATCCGGAATCCCGCTTCCACTTGTGCAGTCCGGCGGTGACCAGCACGCCCAAGAGCACCGGCCACAGGCCGCCGGTGCCATCCGCCTGTCCGGCAACGGCATAGACCACCAGGATGGTCATGACGCCTACGGGCATCATCAAGCCCAGCAGCGAAAAGAACTCGCTGTCCTTCATCCACTTCTTTGCGGAGAAGGGAAGCTCCCGCAATAAGACGGTTACGATGCCTACAGGGATGAGCACTGCAGCAATCGCGCCTAAACTGACTCCAGCTGGCATTTAGTTCTCCTCCTTCACGGTCGTGGAGGCAAGGGGCTGCAGCCGCCAGGTAAGCGCGTTATCCACGCGAGGCGATAGGTAGCGAATGATGAGCAATAAGAAATAGGCGCTCAGAGAGACCATTAGCAGCTGCCCTGGGGTAATGAATGCGGCGAGGATGCCCAAGGCCGCGGCCGATAGCGGGAGGGACAGATCCTGATTATTGCGGAAGGAGTCCATCGCTAGAACGACGAATAGGGCTACGAGGGCGAATTCCATTCCCTCGACGGAAGAGGGGATTACCTGGCCGGCGAGCGCGCCAACGATGCCGCCGCCTACCCACAGAATTTGGCAAAAGATTTGTATGCTCAAAATGCGGGTGCCGGTAAGCCGCTCCTCGAGCGGGAGCGCCGAGACGATGGCATACGTTTCATCCGTGAGGGCATAGGTGGAATAGGCCTTGCCCACGGGGGAATTAATCCGTTTGCGGGGGAATGTTAGCCCATAGAAGATATGGCGGAAATTCACCATAAACCCGGTAAGGAGCGAGGACAGCGCGGAGACACCACCGGTAACCATGGAAATGGCGAGAAACTCCATTGAACCGGCGTAGATAACGATGGAAAATATGGGCGTCCACCACCAGCTAAAGCCGGATTGCACCATCAAGAGGCCAAAAGCCAAGCCCAATGGAATTAGCCCGAGAGCCGCCGCCCACGTGTCTTTAATGCCCTTGTGGATTTCCTCGCGCATACGGGTCAGTGTAACCGATCACATACCGGCCGCTAGGAATTAATTATCATCCACATTCACGGGATAGGTGGAATACAGCGGCAGGGGCATTGGCTGGCGTTTCATGACATCGGCCCAAAGATCGGCCGGGCCTGGGGCCACCACATCCTGTGCTAGGGCGGGTGCTACGAACCATTCACCGGCCTCGATTTCTTCCTCCAGCTGCCCGGGACCCCACTCGGCGTAGCCGGCGAACATGCGCATGCCGGTGACCAGTGGCTCGATATCTTCCGGGTTGGAGCGCAAATCCACGTGCGCTAGACGCGGTGCGAGGCGGTTGAGTTGTTCTTCTTTATCTGGGTCCACGCCTTGCTTGGTCTGCGCCAGGCCCACGACGGATTGCTGGTTGAGCGGACCACCGATATACAGTGCCTGTGGTTTAGCAACGACGGGCATCCATTCTGGGAGCACGTTAAAAATGGCTACCTCTGAGCGCTTGGTCAGGTCCACGCCAAAGGTCATCATGTCATTGTGCTCGACCAATAAGATGACGGAGCGGGCGAATTCCGGGGACAACATCCCCGGTGCGGACACGAGTAATTGCCCAGGGGCGGGATCGTTGCGCTCGAGGGCATTAAATAATCTATCGGCAAACATCACTGTTTAGACTCCCACCACTGGCGCAACTTCGCAATAGCTTCTTCCCGCTCGAGGGGGCCGTACTCCAGGCGCATTTCCTTCAAATAGGACCACGCCTGTCCCACTTCGGGGCCAGGGGAGAGGCCTAGGATCTCCATGATCTCGTTGCCATCGAGATCCGGGCGCACCCGCGCGAGGTCTTCCTTGCGGCCAATCTCCTCGATTCGCTCCTCCAATTGGTCATAGGTGCGCTGCAAACGCCGCGCCTTCTTGGCATTGCGGGTAGTGCAATCGGCGCGCACCAGCTTGTGCAGGCGGGGGAGGAGGTCACCGGCATCGTTGACGTAGCGCCGCACGGCAGAATCGGTCCATTGATTTTCCCCAAAACCGTGGAACCGCATGTGCAGGTAGACCAGCTGGCCAATGTCTTCCGTCGTGGCCTTGGGATATTTCAGCTTCCGCAGGCGCTTGCGCGTCAGCTTGGCGCCCACCACCTCGTGGTGGTGGAAAGAAACCTTGCCGTCGGTGTTATCGAAGGTATCGGGCTTGCCGATGTCATGCAGCAACGCCGCCCACCGCAAAACCAGGTCCGGGCCGTCTTCTTCTTGATCCATGGCCTGGCGCAGCACCTTCAGCGAGTGCGCATAGACATCCTTGTGCTGGGCGTGCTCGTCCGTGGTCATGCGCAGGGCAGGGATCTCCGGGAAGATGTAATCCGCAATCCCGGTATTGACCAGCAGATCGATGCCATCCCACGGCGCTTTGCCGCACATGAGCTTATCCAACTCCACTTGGACGCGCTCTACCGTGATGCGCTGAATCTCTGCCGCCATATCGCGCATAGCGGCTACCACGCGGTCTGCCACGTGAAACTCCAATTGGGATGCAAAGCGCGCGGCGCGCAGCATCCGCAGCGGATCATCGTGGAAGGAGATTTCCGGTTTATCCGGAGTATCGAGCACCTTATTGGCCACATCGTGGAGGCCGCCGAGGGGATCGTGGAACTCAAAGGTGGCATCGGCAAGCAGCTCAATGGCCATGGCGTTGACCTTGAAATCGCGCCGCACCAGATCGCCCTCCAGGCTATCGCCGTAGATGACCTCGGGGTTGCGGGACTGCCCATCATAGGAATCGGAGCGGAAGGTGGTGATTTCAATCTGCTGGCCCTTGTACACGGCGGACACGGTGCCATAGGCAATGCCGGTATCCCATACCGTTTCGGCCCACTCATCCAGGATTTCCTTGACCACCTCCGGGCGCGCTGGGGTGGTGAAGTCCAGATCATTGCCCAAGCGGCCGAGGAGCGCATCGCGCACCGAGCCGCCCACAAGATAGAGGGCATGTCCGCGGGCGCTGAATTTCTCCACCAGCCCGCTCAATAAGCCACTGAGCGAGTTCACGGTAGACTCCGCGCGCGCAAGAACGCCGATTAACTGAGTGTCCTGAAAATTCACGGGTGAGAGTCTACTACGATTGGCAGGGATGACTAACCAAGAACAAGGCTCCGCGCAAGGCCCCTCCAAAGGAGGCGGCCGTAGCCGTAATCGGCGCCGGCGCCGGCGGCGGCCGGATAACCGCACGCGCCGCACTAACCAGCAGCGCAGGCAGCAACGCGGTGGCAATAATCATGGCACCTCCACCGTCATGGAGACCCGCGATGAAACCTCGGCGGGCGGGCTCGTAATCTCCGGGCTGGCCGAGTGCGTCGACGGCAACGGTAAAGCGGACCTGTCCCGCGTCTACGTGGCTCTTATCGGGCGCCTAGACCGTCGCGGGCGTTTATTGTGGTCCATGCCTAAGGGGCATGTGGAAAATGGCGAGGCCAAGGAGGTCACCGCGGAGCGCGAGGTATGGGAAGAAACCGGCATTTCCGGCGAGGTTTTCGCTGACCTCGGGGTGATCGATTATTGGTTCGTCTCTGATGGCGTGCGCATTCACAAGACGGTGCACCACCACCTCCTGCGTTTTGTGGACGGCATCATGAACGATGAGGATCCAGAGGTGACCGAGGTGTCCTGGATCCCCGTTTCTGAACTCATCGAGCACTTGGCGTACGCGGACGAACGCAAGCTCGCGCGCATCGCGCACGATCTCCTCCCCGATCTCGCACGAAAGGAAGCCGACGCAGGGAAAGCGACCCCACGCTAATGCACCAGCGCCTGAAATCACTCGCCGCGGCTGGCGGTTGCGCGGTACTCGCCGGTTGGGGATTGTTCCTACCAAACGCGGCGGCCCAAATGGACTCTGCTCCGGACAAGCAGATGGATATCCAGGCTTGGCTGGGCGCGCGCGGCCCGGAGCGCGCCGATCTGGATCTTATCGATGCCCAGCCCTTTACCGTAGGCACTGACCTGCGGCTGCGCTTCCGCGTGCACAACCCCACCGATCAGCCCTTAGAAGATCTGCAGATAACTAGTCGGCGCGGCGATAGCGTGGCTAATGCGGCAGAAGCGCGGACGGAAATGGCCACCGGTGATTTTCCTTACTACGGCCCTGGCATGACCACCGCGCCGCTGCAACCAGGGGAAACCCGGGAATTAAGCTTTACCGTACCCAGTGGATTGGATGCCGAGCGCACCTTGGCCATCAATGAACCGGGCGCCTATCCGCTGCTCTTTACCCTGACCGGCACCCTCGAGGGCGATGCGGTGAGTCTGGCGGAAGAGCGCTTTGTGCCCCAATTCTCTGACGAGGGCCCCACGGATGCCAAAGATGCCGCGGCACCGGAGGAAGCGGCACCGGAAGAAGATGACGCCGAAGCCGAGGATTCCCAACCCCACGATCTCACTGTGGTCTATCCCATCAGCGCGAACCTGGACATCGTCCCCGGCGGGCTTGGGGGAGAAGAGCTCATCTTGTCCTCGGATGATTTGGGGCATGAGCTACACAAAGGCGGCCGCCTCGATAGGTTGGTTTCTACCTACCAAGATCATGATCTGCAGGGAGCGGGCTGCGTGGCCATCGATCCCGCGCTGCTCGATACCGTCAACCGCATGGCGCAAGGCTATACGGTCAATTCCACCCGCCCCGCGCAGGGCGATCGCCCCAAGCGCCTGCGCGATTCCTGGTCGCGGGGCAGTGACGATGACAAGGGAGTGCCGGGTGAGGCAAAAAATGACGCCGAGCGGTGGCTGGAGCGCCTGCGCGAGTTGGATTGTTTCATCGCCATGCCTTGGGCCAATGCGAATGCCTCTGCGGTGGCACGGGCCAATAATCCCGCCCTTCTCTTTGAGGGTTTGCAGCGCGGCAATCAAACCATTGAGCGCATCCTGAGCAAGGCACCGGCCAGCAATATCTTGGCGGTAGGTTCCGGTTATATTGACCAAAAATTGCCGGTGCCATCCCTGGTTGCGGATAATTCGAACTGGTCCGGCGAGGCCGCGACTTTCGATGCCTCCCTTGGCGCCCTGCTATCCCAAACCGGCTCCAAGCCGCAGACGGTTGGCTATTCCAACCCGGAGCTGCGCTATGACTACGCCAAAGATTCTGCTCTGTCTCGCGCCATCACGGGCGGGGCGGCCCTCAGCCTCGCGGGTGGGGAAGATACCGTGGCCAAGCTTCCCAACTACTTGGACCCAAGTGCGGCCGAGCATGCACTCGCCGCCGCGGAAGACTTGCTCGACTCCGGCCACTCCCGTCCCCGCGGGATCAGCACAGTGGAATTGAAGCAGGGCGATCCAAACGCTCCCACTGGCAGCCCCTTTATCGATCCGGCGGTCTTTTCGGAGCCCGAATTGGCCCGCGTTGAACAACAGGCGCGCTATACCGATGAGCTGATGAATATCGTGGTGGATGACCCTGATATCACCATGACGCGCTCTGAATTCGTGCTGCCACTGCGCCGCGATCTCCTCAATTCCTTATCGCTTCATAATCGCGATAGCTTGAGCACCCACGCCGCAGCGCGCCAGTCCTTTTCCCGCACCATGGAGATGCACTCCAATACGCTGCGGGATCTGCGCGATTCCGTCTCCCTCATCCCCCCGGGCAATGTTTATACTCGCGTATCTGAGTCATCGCCGCTGCTCATCGTGGCCGAAAATGGCCTGCCATTGCCGGTGGAGGCGAAGCTGCAATACGATGCCCCCGATGGCGCGCGGCTCAACACGCCCAAAAGCGTCCGTATTCCCGCTAAGGGCTCTATTACTGTATCCATGACCGCTGATATGCCGAAGGACGCGGATCGCACGGACATTGGGCTGTGGCTGGCCACTCCTAAAAACCAGACCATTTCGCAGCCCATCACTATCTCCGTGCAGACACGTGCCGGTATCGTAACCTTATACGCTGCCGGCATAGCCGGCGCTCTCGCGCTGGTTTTGGCTACGCTCTTTCGGCTTGGCCGTCACCGACGCAAAAATCACAAGGCTGAAAAGTAAAAGTTGAAGTTGTATCCTCTATGACCGAAAAAGATGGCCGCCAGGCCCACCACGCGGAGAAGGCACCTGCAGGCGCGGTAGACCCCACGGATACCGCCCCCAATGCGAAAGAAAACCGTGTCCCGGTTACCGCCGGCGCGCGCGGCCGCATCGTGCGCGCCTCTCCGCCCGCACCAGTACCAGAAAAGCGGCCCACCCCCTCAGTGCAGAACACCACTGTTCCCCCTGAGGAAGATAAGTCCGCGCTGACTGGCCGCAATGCGGAGATCGAGGCCTCCAATCAGGATGTCATCCGCGCGACGGGAACGATGGCCATCGCCACGCTGCTCTCGCGCATCACCGGCTTCCTACGGCAGATGCTGATCGGCGCCACCCTTGGTGCCACGGTGGGTACGGCCTTCAGTAGCGCCAACCAGATCCCCAACCTGGTCACCGAAATCGTGCTGGGCGCGGTGCTGACCTCACTAGTGGTCCCGGTCTTGGTGCGCGCGGAGAAAGAGGACTCGGACCGCGGCGAAACCTTCGTCCGAAGACTTTTTACCCTGGCGTTTTCCATCCTGGGCATCGTTACCATCCTCTCCGTTATCTTCGCGCCATTCTTAACGAGGATGATGCTGCCTGAAGATTCCAAGGCCAATGCCGTACAGGCAACATCATTGGCCTTCTTGCTCTTGCCGCAGATCCTGTTCTACGGCCTCTTCGCCCTCTTCCAGGCGGTCCTAAATACCAAGAATATCTTTGGCCCTGGTGCCTGGGCGCCGGTGGTCAATAACATCATTTCCATCAGCGTCCTGCTGGCGTATCGCTTCTTGCCAGGCCGCCTCGACCCGCACGATCCTACGCCGGTGGCGGATCCACACATCATGCTGCTAGGCCTGGGCACCACCACGGCGGTGATCGTGCAGTGCTTGATCCTTGTGCCGTACCTGAAAAAGGCCGGCATCAACCTACGCCCGAAGTGGGGCCTCGATGCCCGCATCAAGCAATTCGGCGGCATGGCGCTGGCCATTATTACCTATGTGGCCATCTCCCAGCTGGGTTACGTGGTCACCTCCCGCGTGGCGGCGTATGCCGATGCCGGTGCGCCGCTGGTCTACCAGAACGCATGGCTGATGCTGCAGGTGCCGTACGGCGTTATCGGCGTGACCTTGTTGACCGCCATCATGCCGCGGCTTTCGCGCAATGCCGCCGATGGCGATGTCGATGCCGTGGTGCGCGACCTCACCTTGGGCACCAAGCTGACCTTCATCGCGCTTATCCCCATCGTCATTTTCATGACGGGCTTCGGCGTGCCCATCGCCCGCGCGCTATTCCAATACGGCGCCTATGGCGCAGATAGCGCAGAGCAGCTCGGCCTCACCATCAGTTTTTCCGCCTTTACCTTGATCCCGTATGCGTTGGTGCTGCTGCACCTGCGCGTTTTCTACGCCAGGGAAGAGGCGTGGACGCCCACCTTCATCATTGCCGGCATCACGCTGACCAAGATCGTGCTGACCCTGCTGGCACCGCTGATGACCAGCAACCCGGACCGGGTGGTTATCCTCCTCGGTACCGCCAACGGTTTTGGCTTTGTCTCCGGTGCGGTCATCGGCGGCTTCCTGCTCAAGCGCAAGCTGGGCAGCCTGGGCGGTAAGGCCGTGACCCAGACGGTCCTCTGGTCCTCCGGTGCCGGCGCGGTCGGACTAGTTGTCTCCTGGGCGCTGTACTGGCTCATGCAATTGGTCTTGCCGGCGCAACTGCCTTCGATCGTCTCGCTGGTCAAGGTCGTCGTGCTGGGCATCGTCTTTGTGATTATCACCGGAATCGTCCTGTCCAAGTCCTCCCTGCCCGAGGTGCAGAACCTGGCGCGCGCCCTCCAGCGCATCCCGGGAATGTCCCGGTTCATCACGGTGGACAATTCCAAGGCCATCGAAGTCGAGGAACCAGACCTGCAGGAAATCCAGCCGGTCTATACGCAGGATTCCTTCAACGCCACCTTGGTGCCGCCACCGATGTCCGCCGGTATCGTCCGCGGCCCGCGCTTGGTCCCCGGCGCCCCCGTATCGGACGGTCGCTTCCGCCTCCTGCAGGATCACGGCGCTGTATCCGGCGCCCGGTTCTGGCAGGCCCGCGAACAAGCCACCGGCCGCCTCGTGGCGCTGACGTTCGTCGATACCAATACGCAGGCGCCCATCGCGCCGTCGACGCCCACGGTCTCTGCCCGCCGCTCCGCCGAAATCTCCCGCAATACGCGGCGTTTGGCCGAGCTCAACCTAGAGACCATGGCGGATAATATCGAGATTTTGTCCTACCGCACCGGCTGCCTGGTGGTGGCGGATTGGTTTGAGGGCACCTCCCTCAAGCAGGTGGCAGAGGCAGATAACCTCGACCCCAATTCCGTCGCCCGCGCTACCGCGCCGCTGTTTGCCGATGCCGCCACCGCCCACGACGCCGGCCTCATCCTCGGCGTGGAGCACCGCGACCGCTTCCGCGTATCCACCTCCGGCATCGTCAAGGTTGCCTTCCCCGCGGTGCTGGATGGGACGTCTGCAGAAAGCGACCGCGAGGCCCTCAGCTCCGCGCTAAGCATGCTGGTCGAATCCACCGAACCATCGCCGAAGAAGCTGCGCGATATTTCCGATGACGCCAATCTCACCGCCGATGAGGCCGCAGAGCGCCTCGAAGAGGCACGGCTGGCCTTTGATGCCGCGGATGCAGAGAACCGCGAAGAGAAGCTGGAAGAGCTGCAGGAGGCGGAGGGGCTGACCTCGGCGGGCATCGCCAAGCGCCTGCGCGAATTCGCCCCAGAAGAGCAGGAAGAAAAGACGGAGGCCCTCCCCGTGGTCGTTGAAGATGAGCCCACGCAGGAAGAGGATCCGAAGCAAGAACCCGGCTTTGGCGGCCGCGGTTACTCGGGCTCCGGCGTCGTGGTCATCGGCATTTTCGCCACCATCTTCGTCGTGGGCATGGCGGCGCTGACGACGTGGGTGATGTCCCTGCTCAGCGATGTAGAAAAGACCAGTTCGGTTACTGAAACCGTGCAGGGCTCCACGATGATCCCGGAAACCCCGCCGGTGCACCTCAAGGAATCATCCGCCATCACGGTGCCAGACGGCGAGGATAATGAGCAGCTTATCGATGGCAAGACGATCACCACCTGGTCCACGAAGGAATCCGGTTCCGGCGCCTTGGTCACCCTGGATAACCCGGCCCACCTTTCTGTCATGACCGTGACCCACACCAGGTCCAATGGCGCGCACTACGAAATCTATGGCGTTAATAAAGACGATTTCGATCCCAAGCACCCGCAGCTGAGTTCCCTTCCCAAATTGGCGGAAGGAAAGTTCAAGCACTTAAACGAGGAGCTGGAGCTCAAAGAAACGCCCCAACAATTCGATGCCGCGCTCATAGTGATCACGGAACTGCCTAAGTCAAAAGAGGTTACACTGGGGGAGGTCCAGCTTGTAGGCCATCCTTAATGTCGAGGTCAGCGGGCTGGAAAAAGAATTTTTACTTCAAGGCTTGACTAAATTTCCCAATCGGGTATCGTAGTTGGTGTTACATCACCAACAACGTTAGGAGAAACAATCATGTCCCTCGCAGCAGGTACCTACACCATCGACAAAGAGCACACCGTTATCGGCTTCGTTACCAAGCACGCTATGGTTACCAAGGTGCGCGGCAACTTCGGTGAGTTCGAAGGCACCATCAACGTCGCCGAGAACATCGCTGACTCCACCGCAGAGGCCACCATCAAGGCTGCTTCCATCTCCACCGGCAACGAGGACCGCGACGGCCACGTAAAGAACGAAGACTTCTTCAACGTGGAGGAGTACCCAGAGCTTTCCTTCACCACCACCAACGTCAACGTTGATGAGGACGGCAACGGCACCGTCACCGGTGACCTCACCATCAAGGGCACCACCAAGTCCGTCGACCTCAAGGTTGAAGAGGTCGCTACCGCTGAGGACCCATTCGGCAACTTCCGCCTGGGCTTCGAGGCGCAGACCAAGATCAACCGCAAGGACTTCGGCATCGACTTCAACGCTCCGCTCAAGACCGGCGGCGTCCTTGTTTCTGAAGACATCAAGATCGAGCTCGAGGTTTCTGCCATCAAGCAGTAATCGCACTTCTTTGAAAACCTTGGGCTCTCACAGCCTTTTGGTTACCAACCACTAAAGCCCGCGCCGCGTACCCGCCCGGCCGCGGGCTTTAGTCGTTTTCCATGGACCTTGAGTTCAGAGGGTCGAGGCGAATGCCGAAACAGAACGACGTTGACGGCATCCATCATGCTTCCCCGGCGTCCATTGCGGTGGACCGTTCGCAAATTAGTACAGACGGGAGTTTTTCTGCCCACTCTAGTGATTCTCTAACCCCGTCTGCGATGCTCAACTCGGCTTGCCAACTGAGGAGCTGTTCGGCCTTGTCGGTCAAAGTCGCACAACCCACGACATCACCGAGCCGCGGAGGAGCTGTCTGCACATTCAGGGGCTTCCCGGTCGCTTGCCCGAACGCGTCGGCGAGTTCGAACACCGTTGTTCCCGTTCCGGTTCCGAGATTAATGATATCGAAACCATCGATCTCGGATCTCGAGATGACCTCGTCGAAGTTCTGAAGCGCCGCCACGTGGGCCCGGGCGAGGTCCCAGACATGCACATAGTCACGAAGTCCGGAACCGTCGCGCGTGGGCCAATCGACACCCGTCACCGTGAATACCCCTCCGCTTCGATACGCCTCGATCATCTTGCCGAGGGCGTGCGTCGGATGTGGATCCTGGAGGCCACTACGCATACTAGGGTCTGCGCCGATCGGATTGAAATAGCGCAACGCGATCGCGTTCATCGCACCGGTGGCAGCGAAATCGCGCAGCACGCGCTCCAACATCCATTTGGATGCCGAGTAGGGACTCTGAGGGGCGACTGCTCCGGTCTCGTCGACCATGTAGTCATCACCAACTTCGTACATGGATGCGGTCGAGCTAAGAATGAAGCGGCGGACTCCGAGACCGGATAGCTCACGCAAAAGCGTCAGTGACTTGGCGACGTTGTTCTCATAGTAGTCGAGTGGCGCGGACACAGATTCAGGAACGACGATTTTCGCCGCACAGTGGATGACGGAATCGATATCTGGATGTTCAGACAGGATGTTCTGCACTACGCAGGTGTCCGCGATATCGCCTTCGTAGTTTGCATACGGCCGTGAGAACTCTTTGAGCCCCTTGCTGTAGTCATCCAAGATGACGGGCGTTATGCCATTGTCCTGGCAACATGCCGCAATGGTCGATCCAATGTATCCTGCTCCACCGGTGATGAGAACCTTCATGCATTATCCTTCAGTCGAATGCCGCGACCTTTAGCCGCGCTCGACAAGAGTATATCTGGTCGCGTCTTCTAGAGTTGTGTCTCAGCATATTTTCCTGTCAGGCAAGTGGGTCAGCAGGTCCACGCGGCAGGCTCTCGTAACCGAGCAGGAGTCCTAGAGACTCGGCCCGTCGACGCCCGGGTCCATTCTCGGAGAACTGGTCGGTCCAGAAGCCCGACCGGTGCCACTGCTGCGGGACTGGCCCGCCTTCGCCGCCCGGAGCTGCTCAGTGATCGAGTACCCGAAGATGGAATCGGTCGCCGATCCCGAGGGATCGGTGTGGGAGGAAGGTCAATGCGCTGTATCTGGCGGAGACGTCGCCGGGTGATTCGTGGACCGGTCACGACCGGTCCACGACAGTCGATGCTACCGATGCTGCTGGTTCCGGGGCCGGCGAGAGTCGGTGGAGTACGCGCGGGATCTCCTGGTCGCGGCGTGCAGCCGGGAGCGGGCAGATGTGACCCCGCACGCGGTGTGGGGCAAGAACTGGGATCGGTGGTTGATGGATCGACTGTCGACGGATCTTACGGTGGATGTTCACCCGTTCGCCGGCACACCGATGGCCGAGGCGATGGAGCACCGGGGTCAGTTGCGGGAAGCACGGCTGGACGCCTACGCCGCCCGGCAGGCCGCTGGTTCAGGTGGCGGCACCGCGGCCGGACGCGCAGCGTCCGCTGCGGGAGGTCGACGACCACCTGCTGCGTCTGGCCGGTGAGTCCTGAGGTCTGCAGTTGAAGGTCAAGCAGGCCAGTGAGCCGCTGGAGCAGGAGGCCACCGCGCTGCGGAAGGTCGAGCAGGACGCCGAAAAACTCACGGCCGCCCAGGAGCAGGCCGATCGGTGTGCCGGACTGCTCCAGGTCGCAGAGGCGCAGTCCCGGGATGCGGAGCAGGCTGCCGGCAGCGGGATCGGGTGGCTCAAGGGTGCCGGGAGGAAGAAGGCCGAGCAGCATGACCTGCACACCGCACAGCGGAAAGTCACCCAGGCGCGGCAGCAGACCGCGGTGGCACAGCAGGACGTGGAGCAGGCAGCCCGATAGCTGACAGTGGCGCAGCATCAGGCGGAGCCACTGCAGCTGTCTCCGCAGCAACGGCAGTCGTGTCAGGAGCAGTTGGCGTTGTATCGGCGTCTTGAAGACGCCGATGAGGTTCACTGGGAGATACTGGACCGTGAGCGCGAGCAAGCTCAGACGGTTGCCGCCGCTGCAGTTGGGAAAGATCTCCCAGCGGCAGAGGACATCGAGGTGGTGTTCGCTGAGTACACCTCACAGAGGCCGGTGGATTTGATGTATGAATCTGCGCCGACGCAAATATACGGGCAGATCTTGATTGTCCAAGCACGAACACTGGTTTCCCCTAAGAATCACCGATAGAATTGCCGGGACGAGGCGCAAGGAGAACACCATGAAAACGGCCACTACTTCACGGGGTATCACCTACGCATCGCTGGGGATATTAGCGGTCTCCTCGTCCCTGTGGGCTATGTACATGCAAGACAATGCATTTGCGATTATTGGCCTGCTTTGTGGAACGGCGGTCACCGCGTGGCAGATTCATCACTATAAGGCGACGATTCCACTTGCCGTTGATTTCATTGCGATAGCCGCGGGGATTGTGTCAGCTGTGGGCTTTGCGCTCCGGGAGAGCCTTTCAAGTTCCGCAATGGCATCGTTTAGCTATGCCACGGCTGGCGCATTGATCGTATACCTTATTTTCGCCGCTATCGCGATTATCAAATCTCGGGAAAGTGAGAGCTGAGCCCGGCAGCACAACACTCCATTTATCGATTTCAAATACAATTTCTCGTTAAATCTCCCACTGCGGTAACTATAGTTTCTAACTATGACGACACAACGCGATAAATCCCAGCACGAGCTGCTCCAAGAGCGCGCCGCAGCAGTAGACCTGCGGGCATACCACCTGCACCTAGACTTATCTCAGGTGAAGGAAAGCCCCACGTTCAGCGCCACGAGCCGCATCGAGCTCACCACCACCGAGCCCGAACTTTTCCTGGACTATCTGGGAGAATCGGTAAAGCAGGTAACTGTTAACGGTCAGGCACAGGACGTCGATTTTGATGGCAGCCTTATCCGCCTCCACGGGCTACCGGTAGGGGAGGAGCTGACGATTGAGGTCAGTGGCACCTCGCGCTACTCGCGCACGGGCCAGGGTTTGCACCGCATGCACGACCAGGCCGATGACGCGACCTATCTGTACTCACACCTCGAGCCTTCCGATGCCCGCCGCATCTTCCCTTGCTTTGAGCAACCCGACCTCAAGGCGCCGTTCCACGTCACCATGACCGCGCCGAAGGACTGGCAGATCCTCTCCAACCAGCCGGAGACCGAGCGCGAGGAGCACGGGGACAATGCTACGGTTCGCTTTGCGCCCACCCCGCCGCTTTCTACATACCTCACCTCTTTTGCCGCTGGGCCATATAAGTATCAGGAGCGCACCTGGACTTCGCCGGATGGCGAGCACTCCGCGCAGCTGCGCGCCTTTGCCCGCGCCTCCATGTTTGAATACTTGGACGAGGAAATCCTGGAGCTTACCGCGCAGGGCATGGACTATTTCCACGAGAACTTCGGCTTTGCCTACCCTTGGGGCAAGTACGATTCCATCTTCGTGCCGGAATATAACCTCGGCGCCATGGAGAACCCGGGCCTGGTGACCTTCACGGAAAGCTATATCTTCCGGTCAAAGGCCACGCGCAGCCAGAAGGCCGCCCGCGCAAATACCATTTTGCACGAGATGTCCCACATGTGGTTCGGCGATCTTGTCACCCCGCAGTGGTGGGATGATCTCTGGCTCAAAGAATCCTTCGCGGAGTTCATGGGCGCCGATGCCTCCGTGCACGCCACCGCCTACGAAGAGGCGTGGGTCAACTTCGCCGGCGAGCGTAAAAACTGGGCCTACCTGCAGGATCAGCTTCCCACCACGCACCCCATCAAGGCCGATATCCCAGACGTCGATGCCGCACGCCAGAACTTCGATGGCATTACCTATGCCAAGGGCGCGGCCGTGCTCAAGCAGCTCGTGCACTATGTGGGCCGCGATAATTTTTACGCGGGCGCGCGGGATTACTTCCAAGAGCATGCCTTCGCCGCGGCCACCTTCGATGACCTGCTCACGGCCCTGAAAAAGCACACTGACCGCGACCTCGATTCCTGGTCAAAGGCGTGGCTGCGCACCTGGGGTCCGGATACACTTACCCCGGAGCTGCACACGGAGGGCGAGAAGATCACCGAGCTTGCGGTGAGCGCCGAGGCCGAGGATACGACCCGGCCACACCGCCTGAGCGTGGCGCTTTTTGATGCCTCCTTGAACAAGTACCGCGAGTTCGACATCGACCTTCCCGCCGGCGGCCACCGCACCATCGTGGATGAGGCGGCGGGGGAGAAGGCCCCGGCATTGCTGCTGCTTAACGATGCCGACCACACCTACACCAAGGTCCGCTTCGACGACGTTTCGCTTGCCACCATTAGCGATCACCTCTCCGAGGTCCAGGATGGGCTCAGCCGCGCGGTCATCTGGACCTCGTTGTGGAACCTCACCAGGGACGGGGAGTGGAATGCGGAGGAGTACGTGGGGGTCGTCGCCAAGCACGCGCCCGCAGAGACCAATGCCACGCTGCTGACCACCGCCTACGGCAATGCGCACTTTGCCATCCAGCACTATGTGGCCGAAGACCGCCGCGAGCAGGTGCGCACCGAGTTCGCCGATGCGCTGTGGGAACAGCTCGGTGCCGCGGATCCGGGCTCGGATGCGCAGCTCATTCTGGCCCGCACCGCCATTGCCGCACTGGCCGCAACGCCGGAGGCCTCCGGTACCGAGCGCCTGCGGGACCTGCTCGCCGGCACGGTGGAGGGCCTGCGCCTCGATCCGCAGATTCGCTGGTCCATCCTGCGCGCCCTGGCCGCCCGCGACGGCGTCGCATTGGATGAGCTGGAGGCAGAAAAGCAGCGCGATAATACGCTGACCGGCGCGGCCGAATTCTTGGGCGCTAGCCACGCCTTCCCCACGCCGGAGACCAAGCGGGCCGCCTTCGATAGCGCGCTAACGCCAGGGGAGTACTCCAATGCGGAAGTCGATGCCCTACTGGCCGGCTTTAATGCCCCGCGCTCGGCAAAGCTACAAGAAGAATTCGCCGAAGAGTTC
Organism: Corynebacterium accolens; assembly: GCF_023520795.1. Classification (NCBI taxonomy): domain Bacteria; kingdom Bacillati; phylum Actinomycetota; class Actinomycetes; order Mycobacteriales; family Corynebacteriaceae; genus Corynebacterium; species Corynebacterium accolens. The sequence goes on from NZ_CP046605.1 coordinate 2,455,580, forward strand.
TTCCGCCGCGTCGAAGACATCTGGGATAACCACCCCATCGAGATCGCCAACCGGCTGATCCGCGGCCTCTACCCGGAATCTTCCATGGCGGAGTCCGCTACCACGGATCTCCTGCACAAGGATTTGCCGGGTGCGCTGCGCCGCGTGCTTCTGGAGTGCCGCGACCACCTGCGCCGCACCCTGCGCGTGCGCGCCCAGCAGTAGGCGGGTCAATAGACTGTACCGCCGCCGGCTCGCGCCGGAGTTCTCCTCGGGTCACAATTGCTTTAACACTTGTTGATCCGGGGGGAATCTACAGATGCCATTAAGTCCTGACCACAGCGACGAAGAATTAGTTGATGCTTTTATCGAGGGGGATAATAAAGCCTTTTCCGCCATCGTGGAACGCCACCGCAAGCGGCTGACCACCGTGGCGCGGCGTTATACAAGGAATGAGTACGACGCGCAGGATGTCGTGCAAGAAGCCTTCCTGCGCGCCAGCTGCAATCTCCATAACTACCGGCGGGAATCGGCCTTAAGCACGTGGCTGCACCGCCTGGTGAAAAACACCGGCTACGACTATTTAAATCACCGGGCTAATAGGGAAAACGCCTCGCTCGATAGCGATGATTTTGCCGATGATCGCAATCCACTGCTGGCGCATAACCCATCTGAAAACCTTGCCGAGCAGCTCGTCGTCCGCGAGGCTATGGAGCTTTTAAGGCAAGACCAGCGCGAAGCACTCATGCTTACCGATGTCGCCGGGTTCCGCGTCAACGAAGTTGCCACCGCCCAAGGCGTAAAGCCCGGCACCGTTAAATCTCGCCGCGCACGCGCGCGGGAGGTCTTGCGCGAAGCCATCGGTTAACTACATCTCGATATCGCATCATTCTTGCATCAATTTCGCAGCCGCTAGCCTTTACAATATGAACGATTCGCAATCTGGCGGGTAGACTCTTGACGTTACGCAAAATGACACTGTGATTTTAGGGAGTTAGCAATGACCGTCCACGATGTTGCCATCGTAGGTTCCGGACCTGCCGGTTATACCGCCGCGCTTTATGCCGCTCGTGCTGAACTCAGCCCCATTGTATTTGAGGGATTTGAATACGGTGGCGAATTAATGAACACCACCGAGGTAGAGAACTACCCGGGCTTCCAAAAGGGCATCATGGGCCCAGAGCTCATGGAAGAAATGCGCGCACAGTCAATCCGCTTTGGCGCGGATCTGCGCATGGAAGTCGTCGACTCCGTTGAGTTGGAGGGCGATATTAAAAAGCTCCACGTGGGCGATGAGGTATTTGAAGCCCGCACGGTAATCCTCGCCACCGGCGCCGCACCGCGCCACCTTGGCATTCCCGGCGAGGAAGAGCTCTCCGGCCGCGGTGTTTCCACCTGCGCTACGTGCGATGGCTTCTTCTTCAAGGGACACAATATCGCCGTCATCGGCGGCGGCGATTCCGCCATGGAGGAAGCTACCTTCCTGACCAAGTTCGCGGAGTCTGTCACCATTGTCAACCGCTCCGAAAACTTCCGCGCATCTAAGATCATGTTGGACCGCGCCCAGGAGAACGAGCAGATTAAGTGGGAAACCAATAAGGTTGTCGAGCGCGTGCTTGAAGATGACGGCAAGGTCGGCGGCCTAGAGCTCAAGGACGTTGAGACTGGGGAAACCTCCACCTTGGATGTCACCGCCATGTTCGTTGCCATTGGCCACGATCCGCGCTCGTCCTTCCTCAACGGCCAGGTAAAGCTAAACGATAACGGCTACGTTGAGGTTGATCAGCCCTCCACTAAGACCTCCCTGCCTGGCGTTTTCGCTTGCGGTGACTTGGTAGATGATCACTATCAGCAGGCCATCACCGCCGCAGGATCTGGCTGCCGCGCTGCCATGGATGCGGAACAATTCTTGGCTGCAAACCGTTAGATCCAGTATGAGTAACGTCAAAAAGGTAACCACTGAAACATTCCGTTTTGATGTCATCGAGTCGGATAAACCCGTCGTCGTAGACTTCTGGGCGGAATGGTGCGGGCCATGCAAGAAGCTGTCTCCGATCTTGGAAGAGGTCGCAGATGAGCTCGACGGTGAGGTCACCATCGCCAAGGTCAACGTCGATGAAGAACGAAACCTCGGTGCCATGTTCCAAATCATGTCCATCCCAAATGTATTGATTTTCAACAATGGCGAGAAGGTCGATGAGTTCGTTGGCCTGCGTTCTAAAGATGACATCGTGGCGCAAGTGAAAAAGCAGTTATAGCTGTTAATCTTGTTACTAAAGTTAACGAGTAGGAAATCTGCCATGCGGTCCAAAGTCCTAGGGCCGTGGAAGGGGTGAAAGGCGTGAATCGCGTTCTTCGGGTTGGTGATTCAAGTGTGCGCGTAGCTGAAGCTCGCGCCACCTTGGCTCGCCTTGGCCTCTTATCAGATTTCACGGGGGAACTGTCTGCCTGGAAAAAGCAGAAGTACTCCGAGACTGATAAGACCTTTGATGCCGATCTCGCTGAAGTGCTCAAGGCATTTCAGCAGTCGCGCGGCATCCTCCCAACGGGAGAGATCGACGATCTCACCCTGCGCGAGTTACGCCAAGCCTCTTATACCCTGGGTAGCCGTGTATTGAGCTACGAGCCCACCAATGCCTTGGTGGGCGATGACATTTCGCAATTGCAGCAGCAACTGCAAGAGCTTGGGTTTTATCAAGACCGCGTCGATGGTCATTTTGGCCGCACTACCCACGCCGCGCTCACCGAATACCAGCACAATTGCGGGCTGCAGGAAGACGGCGTGTGTGGCCCCGCGACCATTCGCGCGCTCAGCTTGCTCGGCCGCCGCATCACCGGCGGTTCGGCGCACAATATTGTAGAACGCGAGCGCGTGCGCAATGCCGGACCAAAGCTGGCTGGCAAGCGCGTGGTCATTGACCCTGCGCTCAGTGGCCGGGACTCTGGCTTCACGGTCAAGGGCCGTTTTGGTGATATTTCTGAGCAAGAAATTCTATGGGATCTCACCCAGCGCATCGAAGGCCGCATGATCGCCGCCGGCATGGAGACCATTATTTCGCGCCCCCGCACCGATGATGCGGACGTGCAATCCCGTGCCGAGCTGGCTAATGCCTTTGATGCCGATATGGTCATCTCTTTGGCGTGCGATTCTTACCCCAATGAGAAGGCCCATGGCGTAGCCACGTTCTACTTTGGTTCCGAATCCGGAAACTCCTCACTCATTGGTGAGACCCTATCTGGCTTCATCCAGCGTGAAATCGTGGCCCGCACCGATCTGCAGGACTGCTCTAACCATGGCCGCACCTGGGATCTCTTGCGCCTGACGCAGATGCCGGTGGTACAGATCTTTTTGGGTTATCTCACCAACCCTGAGGACGTCAAAATCCTGACCAACCCTAAGCGCCGTGATGATATTGCAGAAGCAATCGTCATCGCCGTCAAGCGCATGTACCTCATGGAGCAAGACACCGCCATTACCGGCACCTACAAATTCTCCGAGCTGCTTCAGGCGGAGCAAGCTTAGCCCCTCCTCACTAGGTTTGGGGCGCAAGCATTCTTTTGTGGCTTAGCCACCGTGTAATATCAGTCCAGTTATTGACTACTACACAGTGAATGGATTCCCATTATGGGCAGCTCAACCTCCGCCCCAATTTCCACAAAAGAAACCCGCCGCGTGGTAGCTGCCACCACAATCGGAACCGCGATTGAATGGTACGACTACTTTCTCTATGCCGCGGTTGCCGGCCTGGTATTCAACCAGGTGATGTTCGGCCCCTTAGAAGGCGGGGTAGCCAGCATCGTGTCCTTCGCCTCCGTGGGCCTATCTTTCCTTTTTCGCCCACTTGGCGCGTTCCTAGCGGGACATTTCGGTGACCGTCTTGGCCGCCGCCTCGTTCTCATGGTCACCCTTTTTGCCATGGGCGGGGCCACCACACTGATTGGCCTTCTGCCTACCTACGATACGGCGGGAGTATGGGCTCCCATCCTGTTGATTTTCCTCCGCATCATTCAAGGCATCTCTGCCGGGGGAGAGTGGGGTTCCGCGGTACTGCTTGCAGTTGAGCACGCTCCCAACGATAAGCGCGGCCTCTTCGGTGCTGGACCACAGATCGGAGTCCCCATCGGCCTACTGATGTCCTCTGGCGTGCTGTCCATCATGAATATCATCGCACCAGGGGATGCCTTCCTTGAATGGGGTTGGCGCGTGCCGTTCTTGCTTTCCTTCGTCCTAGTGATCATCGGCTACGCGGTCCGCGTCGGCGTGGATGAATCACCGGTCTTTCAGGAGATCTCAGATAATAAGAAACGCGAGGCGGCAAACCCCATTGGTATCTTGTTCAAACGGTATTTCCCGCTTGTCCTCGTCGCGGCCCTAGTCTTTGCAGGAAATGGCACCGTGGGCTATATGACCACCGGTGGCTATATCCAAAATTACGCCACCAACCCCGAGGGCCCGGTCTCGCTCGCGCGTGGCGATGTCCTGAATGCCGTCACCCTATCCGCCTTCACGTGGCTTATCTTTACCCTTTTCGCCGGCTGGTTATCGGATTATATCGGGCGCCGCGCGACGTATCTCATCGGATTTGTCATTCAAGCAATCGGCGCAGCGGCCCTTTTCCCGCTGGTAAATACGGCGTCCCTGGGATTGCTGTATGCCGCCCTCATTTTCCTGACGGTAGGCCTCGGCTTAACCTACGGTGCGCAATCTGCCATGTATACCGAGCTTTTCCCTGCATCCATCCGTGCCTCGGGCGTATCGATTACTTATGCCATCGGTTCCGTCCTCGGCGGTGCCTTCGCCCCGATGATCGCCGCAGCATTGGTAGAAGCAACGGGCACGACCTTTGCGGTTTCCGTCTATCTTGTCTCCGCAAGCATCGTCGGATTTATTGCGGCCCTACTCCTGCGTGAGCGCAAGGGCATTCCGCTTGGCGCCGAATACGAGGAAGAACAAGCCAAGGGCCACTTCATCTTTTCTAAGAAATAGTGCCCTCGCTCTAAAGAGGAGGGCACTCACCTTGCGGAAGTGGCAGGCACCTGGGGAACCTGCCACAGGAGCCAGTTATTTATCCCGCTCCATCAGCGCCATGATGCGCTCGAAATCTTCTTGGTCGCCGAATTCTACGACCATCTTGCCCTTGCGCTTACCCATAGTCACGGTGACCTTGGTATCGAAGCGATCCGAGAGGCGCTCGGCCGAGTCGGTGAAAAATTGCGGCTGCGGTACCTGAGACTTCTTCTTATTCTCCGCAGGCTTCCCGTCGCGCTTATATAGCGTCACGGCTTCCTCGGTCGCGCGCACGGACAAGCCCTCCGAAATAACCCGGTCCGCGATGTAGTCCATCGCTTCCTTGTCATCGAGGCCCAAGATAGCGCGGGCGTGACCGGCCGAGAGGGTGCCTGCGGCGACTCGCTTTTGCACATCCACCGGCAACCGCAGTAGGCGGAGCATGTTGGTCACCTGCGGGCGGGAGCGGCCAATGCGGTCCGCTAGTTCGTTCTGGGTAACGCCGAACTCTTCCAAAAGCTGCTGATAGGCGTGCGCCTCTTCCAAAGGGTTGAGCTGGACGCGGTGGATGTTTTCCAGCAGGGCATCGCGCAGCAGATTGTCATCTTTGGTATCGCGCACGATGGCGGGAATGGTGGCCAGGCCAGCCTTAGAGGAGGCGCGCCAACGGCGCTCACCCATGATGAGCTCGAATCCGCCTTCCTCGGAGGGACGGACGACGACCGGCTGCAGGAGGCCGAACTCGCGGATGGAGTGAACCAGCTCGCTGAGCTCATCCTCATCAAAAACGGTTCGCGGCTGCTTGGGGTTGGGAACGATTTCCCCCACGGAAATCTCGCGGTAGGTCGCCCCAATTGCTGCCGGCGTAGCTTGCCGCTTCTTGGAGGACTTGGACCCGGATCCTTGTTGGATGGTGGGGGCGCCCTTCACGCGCTTCTCGCCGCGTGCCTTGCGCTCGCTATTGCCCGTGGAATTTCCCAGGATAATATCTGCGGCGGAATCACCCAGCCGTGGCTTGCGGGTAGGTGCATCGGGGCCGGACGGGATGAGAGCGGCCAAGCCTTTGCCTAGGCCACCTTGCTTTTGTTCTGCCATGAAATCCTATCCTTCCAATTCCGCATAAATTTCGGGGCTCACGCCAATCGCCCCCGTGGTGGGATGTGGGCGATAATCACCGCGCCTGTTGAGCTCGCGAGCCGCCGCGAGGTACGCCCGTGCACCGGTGGATGAAGGGGCGTAATCAATGACCGTAGTCCCGTAACCAGGCGCCTCTGAGACGCGCACTGAACGCGGGATGACGTTACCCATGACAACGGCGCCAAATTGCTCGCGAACGTTATCGGCTACATCCTCAGCCAAACGCGTACGTGCATCATACATGGTAAGGAGCACCGCAGAGATATGCAGATCTTCATTGAGGTGCTCGCGAATCATCGTGATATTGCCCAATAACTGGCCCACGCCCTCCAGTGCGTAGTACTCGCACTGGATAGGAATAATGACTTCTTCCGCACACGTCATGGCGTTGATCGTCAGCAAGCCCAAAGATGGCGGGCAATCAATAAAGACGTATTCAAAGCCGTGCTCTTCTAGGAACCCTTTATGGAGGGCATCGTAAAGCCGAAACTCGCGGCGCACGAGAGATACCATCTCAATTTCCGCGCCGGCAAGATCGATGGTCGCGGGGATGCAATAAAGGTTGGAATTATGCGGGGAAGCCTGCATGGCCTTTTCCGCAGTGCAATCGCCCAAGAGCAATTCATAGCTGGAATCGGTTCCTGAGCTATGTTCCGCGCCCATGGCGGTCGATGCGTTTCCCTGGGGGTCAAGGTCAATGACCAATACCTTCTTGCCTTCAGTAGCAAGGGCTGCGGCCAAGTTAGCGGCGGAGGTGGTTTTACCTACGCCGCCCTTCTGGTTAGCAATGGTGATAAGGCGCGGATTAGTCATGCCGTCTACTTTAGTTCACGCGCGGGACACGGATAATCGTGGTTCCGTGAACGGTCGTGACCTCGGCTTTTCCGCCGCCGGCCTTCTTAATATCCGCGGCATCGCGCTCCAATTCTTCGTGTACAGAAGAGCCCTTCAGCGCGATCATCTCCCCGCCCTTGCGCACTAGGGGAAGAGACCACTTTGCCAGCTTTCCCAGGGGAGCTACCGCGCGGGAGGTCACCACGTCCGCGCCGGCCACTGCCTTTTTAATGGGGCCTTCTTCGGCGCGCCCGCGCAGCACGGTGACGTTATCTAATCCCAGGTTTTCGGTGACCTCGTTGAGGTAGTTATAGCGCTTTAACAGCGGCTCAATGAGCGTGATGTGCAGATCGGGGCGAGCAATCGCCAGCGGAATGCCGGGCAGCCCGGCACCAGAGCCGACATCGATAACCGTGGCGCCTTCCGGAATGACTTGTTCAATAACTGCGCAGTTTAAGATGTGGCGCTCCCACAGCCGCGGTACCTCGCGCGGGCCGATAAAACCACGAGTGGACCCGTCTGTAGCGAGCGAATCGTGGTATTCCTGCGCGAGCGGCAGGCGAGAGCCAAATACTGCAGACGGGTCCATCTCGGACACTATGAGAATCTCCTCAGTAGCTGTTTAGTTGTCGTTCTTCCGCTGTTTCTTCGTGCGGTTATCTTTCTTGCGAGCGCCAGGCTTTGGAGCGGTAGTGCGCTTGGCCTCAATCTTAGCGGCCTCTTCCTCTTCTTCTTCGCGGTCCATCTTGCCGTAGATGATGCGGGTCTGGAAGAAGGTCCACACGGTGTTGGACAGCATGTAGAACAGCAAACCGATGGGCCAGATGAAGCCGGAGAAGATCAGCATTGCGGGCATGACCCACAGCATCATCTTGGACATCATGGCCATCTGCTGCTGCATCATTTCCGCATTCTGACCCTGCGGGGCAGAAGTCTTGCCCTGGGCGCGGCGCTTTTCCTGGCGGTTCAGGCTCATACGCGCGTTGAAGTGCATCAGCACCACAATGACGGCAATCATCGGCACAATGATGAACGCTGCCTGGGTGGTGGTGGTGACACCTTCCACCAAGGGCGAGTTCAGGCGCAGGTTCGTCACCAGCGGAACGCCGAAGATCTTGGCGTCCAAGAACTGCTGGACCAGTTCCGGCTTAAAGATGTAGTTCGCAGTATTGGCGTTGGCCTCAATAGACATCGGCTCGCCGCTGGGGTGACCAAGGCCGCCGGCTACAGACACCGTGCGGTCGAATGAGCGCAGCACGTGGAAAAGACCAATGAACATTGGGATCTGCACCAAGACCGGAAGGCAGCCGGCCATTGGGCGAACGCCAGCGTCCTTATAGACCTTCTGCATCTCCTGCGCGGCCCGAGCCTGATCCTTGCCGTATTTCGCGCGGATTTCCTGCACCTTGGGCTGGATTTCCTGCATCTTGCGTGAAGATCGGATCTGGGCCACGGTGGGCTTGACCATGAGCGCCTTCAGCGTCCAGGTCAGCAGCACGATAGCCAAAATCCACGTAATGCCCCATGCGGGATCCATTACGAGAGATAGCAGCCAGTGCCAGAACCATAAAACGGCCGAAATTGGCCAGTAAATGAAATTAAGCACGAGTGTTTAATCCTCAGTTGTTGTTGGTGACCGGTACCGGGACTGGATCAAATCCGCCCGGATGCCAGGGCCCACATTTGCACACCCTAGCCATTGCCATCGCCGTACCTTTAAGCGCGCCATGTCTGGACAACGCCTCTAAGGCGTAAGCACTGCATGTCGGTTCGAACCGACAGGTTGATACCATCTTAAGGCCCGAGACATGTTTTTGGTAGAAACGAACCGCTTTAACCAGCGGTGCGGCCAGTCCGGAGGCTGCAGGAATTTCTTCCCCACGGGTATTTACATATCCCATTGCTTGCGCAGCGCCTTAGTAATATCTTTTTCTAATTGCTCGCTGGTGGCGGTCGCGCTGGCAGGGAGCGCACGAATGACAACATCCACGCCCGCTGGGAGCTTGGGGATGAGCGTCATGCACACATGGCGAAGCCGCCGGGAGGTGCGGTGGCGTACCACTGCATTCCCGACGGCTTTAGAAACAATGAGGCCGAACCGCGGCCCAGTGGCCGCGACCTCGGCTGGATTGTCCATGGTGCCATTGGAATTCGCACTCATGGTATCGCGCGCATGCACGACGACGGTGCGAGTGCCCTGCCGGCGACTGCCCTTCATCGTCCGCCGGAATTGCGGCGGCGATGTGAGCTTGTGGTGGGCTGGCAGCATGACTTATGCGGACAGCTTTGCGCGGCCCTTCTTGCGGCGAGCGGCCACAATTGCACGACCGGAGCGGGTGCTCATGCGAGTGCGGAAACCGTGCTTACGTGCACGGCGACGGTTGTTCGGCTGGAACGTGCGCTTACCCTTTGCCACGTCAATTCTCCTTGAAGTTGTACGTGGACATACTGCCGCCACAAAACGGCAGCATATCCACTGATGAATGGATTCCATGAACCTGACGCGTCACTGTTATCCAAACGCTCAGCGTGCTCTGGTAGCCCAGCCAATGCGAAGTGACGCCGTCCTGTTCATACGCAACTCTCTGTTGCAATAGACCATGCCAGATTACGTGATTTAAACCGCTGGAAACAAATCGACACCCGGTTACACCCGAAATTACATAAGTGTTTTTTCCTGCAGCTAGAGGGCCAGTTTTCGCGCTCATGCTGCGGCTAATCCTTCGCGCCGCAACCCTCCATAGCATTTTGCATTTTAAGTATAAATCCTCCGTTAGACACACCCGCCTTCGCGGCGGTAGAACTAAGGAATCGAATTCCACAGCAAGCTAACCGTTGTGGATAACTCTAAATAACCACTTGAGAGTTTTACTGTTTCCGCAGTACAACACCATAAAGTGGGCTATCACAAGTTATCCACAGCCATGCACTAAGCTGTGAATAACTATTTCTTCCACACCTGTGGATAACTCTGTGGAGATCGAGGTGACTCGATAAAAACCACTGTGAAAACCGCGGTGGAATCCACCGTGGAATTTGTTATTTACTGTCCACCCGTCCCCGAGAGAATTATTGAAGGTAGCCCGTT